>CBIFWW010000005.1:0-51955 GCA_966186435.1 uncultured Enterobacteriaceae bacterium | reverse complement strand
TTAAGCACTGCGTGACATCCATCACAAACAGATCAGCCAACAAGAACACTTTTTAACCAGCGCCGTTTTTATCCACAGATTGTGCCACTAAGTTAGCCACAATTCTGTCATAAAACCGAAAATCCCCGGTAGTCAAGGCTGTAAATAGAACCAGTAGTCAGGGTTTTTCGCAGTTATCCCATTTTTCTGTGGATAAACTGGTGTAAGATCCTGTTCATTGCCAGTGACCAGATGGGGACAACCGGTTTTAAACATCGTAAGCTCTGGGATATATCGGATAAAAATCGATTAAAATCATCTGATTGTATAACACGGTTCCCCCTCTCTTCTCGGGATAACCTGGCGGGATAACTACCGCTCATTTTTTAACCACATGGTCGCTACCTTATGCCTTTACTTCAGCCATTGGCTCATCCTCCTGAAAACGAACGCCAATTGCTTGATCAAGCCCATCAGTTGGCCGGGTATTCATTAGGCGAGTTAGCCGCCTTTGCCGGTCTGGAAACCCCGCCGGATTTACGCCGGGATAAAGGTTGGATTGGCATGTTGTTGGAACGTTGGTTGGGTGCCAGCGCCGGGAGTAAGCCTGAGCAGGATTTCGCCGCCATTGGGGTGGAGCTAAAAACCATCCCCATTGATAGTCAGGGTAAGCCACTTGAAACCACCTTCGTGTGCGTGGCCCCGCTGACGGGCAATACCGGCGTAACCTGGGAAACCAGCCACGTGCGCCACAAGCTAAAGCGGGTGCTGTGGGTGCCGGTTGAGGGTGAGCGGACGATACCGCTGGCTCAACGGCGGGTGGGTAGCCCGCTATTATGGAGCCCTTCACAAGAAGAGGATCGCCAGTTGCAGCTGGATTGGGAGGAGCTGATGGATTTGATCGTGCTGGGCCAGGTGGAACGCATTACCGCCCGCCACGGCGAATATATGCAGCTGCGGCCTAAGGCGGCCAACAGTAAGGTGCTGACGGACGCCGTTGGCGAGCGCGGTGAGCCGATCCTTACCCTGCCCCGGGGTTTTTATTTGAAAAAGAATTTTACCCGCGCACTTTTGGCCCGCCACTTCCTGACTCACGCGGGCTAAATATTTACTCTGTTTCGCCCGCTGGGTTAGGCATATAATTAGCTTTTTACTCCCGCAGGATTTTAGATGTTATTCGCCTGGATTACTGACCCTAACGCCTGGCTGGCGCTGGGGACATTAACATTGCTTGAGATTGTACTCGGCATCGATAATATAATTTTTCTATCTCTGGTTGTCGCCAAACTCCCTAAGGCCCAGCAAGCTAAAGCTCGCCGCCTCGGTTTAGGTGGGGCGATGATTATGCGCCTTTCATTACTGGCCTCCATTTCCTGGATAACTCGTTTAACCAACCCTCTATTTACTGTGATGGATAAAGGGATTTCCGCCCGTGACTTAATTTTGTTGGCCGGTGGCCTGTTCTTGATCTGGAAGGCCTGTAAAGAGATTCATGAATCAATTGAAGGCGATGAAGAAGGGATCACTACCAAAGTGAACTCCTTCTGGGGGGCAATTTTACAGATCATGGTGCTGGATATTATCTTCAGCCTTGATTCAGTAATTACCGCCGTGGGCCTGTCAGATCACCTGTTTATCATGATGGCCGCCGTGGTTATCGCCGTAGGAGTCATGATGTTTGCCGCCAAATCCATCGGGGATTTTGTCGAGCGCCACCCATCGGTAAAAATGCTGGCGCTGTCGTTTTTGATCCTGGTGGGTTTTACCCTGATGCTGGAAAGTTTCGATATCCATGTACCTAAGGGGTATATCTATTTCGCTATGTTCTTCTCAATCGCGGTAGAAAGCCTGAATCTGATCCGCAATAAAAAGAACCCTTTGTAAAGTTACCACCCCATACTGACATTTGGGGAACCCCGGTTCCCCGCCTCATCGTCCTACCTCACTTACTTCTTTCAGTATGGAATAATCTTAATAACGATTTTAAATATTCCGACACTACTCAAATCACTCGATCAAGATTAACCTTGATTATTAAGAGCTTTAAATTCATTTAAGACTATGCCCCTATTCCGATTTCAGGCACAGTGTTATTACTTAATGTATGACTTATCCAATCCATACGAGGCCACAACAATGAAAAAATGGGCAGTAGCGATTTCTGCGGTGGGTTTGGTTTTTGCGGTTTCTGGTTGTACCAGCGATTATGTAATGGCGACCAAGGATGGCAGAATGATCCTGACGGAAGGTAAACCTGAGGTTGATGATGATACTGGCTTGATCAGCTACAGCGATCAGCAGGGAAATCAAATGCAAATCAACCGCGATGAAGTCTCCCAAATTATTGAAAGATAAACTTCTGGTCAATATCAGGCGCCAGTAAATTACGGCGTCTGCCCCGCTTTTTAGATTCTTTTCTTCCCCTTTGCCTTTTGCTCTGCCATTTTGATAAACCGCCCTAAGGCAGGGCTGCCGGGCCACCCGGCAACATTAATAGGCCTGACGTTGTCCGATTACATGTTAAAGGAAGCTGTCTATGCATTATCACCGTATTCCCCACAGCACGCTCGAAGTCAGTACGCTCGGGCTGGGTACCATGACTTTTGGTGAACAGAACAGCGAGGCCGAGGCCCACGCGCAGCTGGATTACGCCGTTAGCCAGGGCATAAACCTGATTGATACCGCGGAGATGTACCCCGTCCCACCGCGCCCGGAAACCCAAGGGCTGACGGAAACCTATATCGGCAACTGGCTGGCAAAACGCGGGATCCGTGAAAAGCTGGTGATTGCCACCAAAGTGAACGGGCCAACCCGCAATAACGATGCCGGCATCCGCCCGGACCAGGCGGTGGATCGTAAAAATATCCGCGTGGCGCTGGACGCCAGCCTCAAGCGCCTGCAAACCGACTATATCGACCTGTACCAGGTTCATTGGCCGCAGCGCGCCACCAACTGCTTTGGCAAGCTGGGCTATAGCTGGAGCGATGATATGCCAGCCGTCACCCTGCTGGAGACGTTAGAGGCATTAACTGAATATCAGCGAGCCGGTAAAATCCGCTATATCGGCGTTTCTAATGAAACCGCCTGGGGCGTGATGCGTTATTTGCAGCTGGCGGAAAAGCACGAGTTACCGCGCATTGTGACAGTGCAAAACCCCTACAGCTTGTTAAACCGTAGCTTCGAAGTGGGCCTGGCGGAAGTGAGCCGCTATGAAGGGGTGGCGCTGTTAGCCTACTCCTGTCTGGCCTTTGGCACCCTCACGGGCAAATACCTGAACGGCGCTAACCCTGCCGGGGCGCGCAATACCTTGTTCAGCCGCTTCACTCGCTATAGCAGCCCGCAAGCTAATGCCGCCGTGGCGGCTTATGTGGAGATTGCCAAACGCCATAATATTGATCCAGCCCAGATGGCACTGGCCTTCGTACGCCAGCAGCGCTTTGTGGCCAGTACCCTGCTGGGGGCCACCACCTTGGAACAGCTAAAAACCAACGTCGAAAGCCAGAATGTCACCTTAGATGAAGGGATCCTGGCGGAGTTAGAAGTGGTTCATCAGGTTTATACCTACCCGGCACCTTAAGCCTTAAAGCAGTAAAAAGGGAAACTGACGTTTCCCTTTTCTATGGTTAGCCTTTACGGCCCCAGAGCCAAAGCCCGAGGATGGCGAGGGCAAATATCACGCCAAAACCAATGCCGATACCCACTACCGGGGCGCCGGCTTTTACCGCCAGCGAAAACAGGCCGAGCATGAGCAGCATGGCGCTGTTCTCACCCAGGTTTTGTACCGCAATGGCGTTCCCGGCCCCGACGCTGTGTTTGCCGCGCTCCTGCAATAGGGCGTTGAGCGGCACCACAAAAAAGCCCCCCAACACACCAATCAGTACCAATAACCCGTAGGAGCTGACGAGGTTACTTTGGGCAGCAAAGATCGCCACCATCACCCCGATCAACACCCCCGCGGGCATACAGCGGGCCACGGTATCGAGGGTGATCAATTTTGCGGCAGCAGCAGCACCCACAACGATCCCCACCGCCACCATGGCATTCAGGTAAGTTGGCGTGGCATTGTCCGTGATCCCTAACACCAGCGGCACCCACATCACCAGTAAGAAGCGCAGTGTTACCCCCGCCCCCCAGAACAAGCTGGTGCCCACCAGTGAGAAGCGGGTTTCCTGATTACGCCATAACACGCCGCAGGCCTGATAAAACTGGCGGATCATCGCCAGCAGATGCCAGCTTTGCCCTGGCCGGGCGGCGTTGAGTTTTGGGATAAACAGGTTGGCCGCCACCGCCAGCGCGTAAGTCACCGCGCAGACCACCAGCGCCCCCGGCACACTCCAGTCTGCCAGTACGCCACCGGCCACAGACCCCAGTAAGATGGCCGCGATAGTGGAGGCTTCCATCAAACCGTTAGCCTTGACCAGCTTGTCCCCGGTGGTTAGCTCACCCAGAATGCCGTATTTGGCCGGGGAATAGGCCGCCGCCCCCAGCCCCACCAGGGTGTAGCCCACAAAAGGGTTCACCCCAAAAGCAATACACGCCGCCCCCACCAGCTTGATGGTGTTAGCGAACATCATCACCCTGCCTTTGGCGAAGCTATCGGCAAACTGCCCCACAAAGGGGGCAAAAAGGATGTAGGCCCCGACGAACACCATTTGCAGCACCGGCTGGCTCCATTCCGGGTAGAACTGCTGTTTCAGTACCGCCAGGGTGGCGAACAACAGGGCATTATCCCCGAAGGCCGAGAAAAACTGGGCGGCAATCACCGCCTTCATGTCCCTGCCCCATAAGGAGCCAGGTGCTGCTACGGGATCACGCATTAGGGTTCTCCGCCGGTTCGAGCAGGGTTTTGAGGGTGACATAGTCAGCTTTGCCGCTGCCGAGCACCGGCAACTGTTTTAAATAGCGGATATCGCGGGGAACCGCCAGTTCTGGTATGCCGCTGGCCCGTGCCTCTGCCAGTAGCCCTTCGCGGGTCAGTTCAGCATCGGTGGTAAACAGCACCAGCGCCTCCCCTTTGCTGGCATCGGGTTTAACCACGGTGCCGTGGTGTTTATCGGGGGAGACTTTCAGCGCCAGCTGTTCTACCGTTTCGAGGGAGACCATCTCCCCGGCGATTTTGGCAAAGCGTTTGGCCCGGCCTTGAATAGCACAGAAGCCTTCGCTATCAATGGTGACAATATCCCCGGTGTCATACCAGCCAGGCTCCATTTCGCCCTTAACGTTTTCCGCCGCCGGGGTTTCCAGCACACCGGGGTTTTCCACCCGCAGGTAGCCTTTCATGATATTCGGCCCCTTCAGCTGTAGGCGGCCCCCTTGTTCAATCCCCGGCACCGCCATCAGACGGGCATCCAGCCCTGGCAGGAATCGGCCCACAGTATTAGGTTTGGCTGCCATTGGCACATTGATAGAAACCACCGGCGCACACTCGGTCACCCCGTAGCCCTCCAACACCCGCAGGCCAAATTTATCCTGCCAGATCTGGCGCGTAGCGGGCTGGAGTTTCTCCGCCCCGGCAACCACATAACGGATGCGGAAGAAGTCATAGGGGTTGGCAAACTTGGCGTAGTTATTAAGGAAAGTGGAGGTGCCGAAAATCACCGTACAGTTCCGGTCATAGGCCAGCTCCGGCACGATGCGGTAGTGCAGCGGGCTGGGGTAAAGGAACACCTGGGCGCCGGTTAACAATGGGGTAAATAACCCGACGGTTAAGCCGAAGGAGTGGAACAGCGGCAGTGCCGACATAAAGCGGTCGTTGGCGGTGAAGTCAGCAATGGTGCGGATTTGCTCGACGTTTGCCAACAGACTTTTGTGGCTATGCACCACCCCTTTCGGGTTGCCTTCAGAGCCGGAGGTAAACAGTACCATCGCCGCATCCTCCGGATCTTGTTTGGTCTGAGCCAGGGCCGGGAACAGCAGATGGAAGAAGATCCACAGCTTATCAATCAGTGTGACATCCGCCTTGAGATCTTCGAGGAACACCCAGCGCACCTGGGTCAGTTGCTCGGTCAGCGGCCAGAGTTTGCCTTTATCCAGGAACTGGCGCGAGGTATAAATGGTTTTGATTTGTGCGGCGGTAATCGCGCTGCTTAGCCCCTTCACCCCGGCGGTGTAATTCATCATCGCCGGAACACGCCCCCGGCAGATAGCCCCGAAGATCACGGCCGCGCTGATGGCGGCGTTGGGCAGCATCAGGCCAATAGTTTCCTTGGGCTGGCTGTATTTTTCGAGGATCCGCGCCACAAACAGGGTCTTGGTAAATAGCTTGTGGTAGGTGTCGGGCTGGAAGTTGATATCTTCAATACAGGGCTTTTTGGCACCGTAGCGATACTGGGCCGCCACCAGCGCCTGATACAACGTCTGCCGTGGGCGCACCGCCATCCGGGCTTCCATCATGATTTGGTGCAGCATTTCCCCGGCGATTTTACGCCGCTCTCTAGCCCGGGGCGCATCAGGCATCGGCAAGGCGGTGGGGGGCAAGATATGCAGCGTCACCGCCGGGAATAACCGGCGTTTTACCAGCCCTTTTAACCGACTCAAGGGGGTGAGTTCAGCCCCTTCGATCCGTAGTGGCACCACCGTGGCCCCGGATTTAGCTGCCACAAACCCAGCCCCGTCGTAAATCTTCATTAATGAACCGGTGACGCTAATACGCCCTTCCGGAAAGATCACCACCGGGCGACCCTGCTCCACCAGGCGCACCAGATGCTTAATAGACATCGGTTTGGTTGGGTCGAGGGGAACAAAATCAATGATGGATGAGAGCCAGCGCATATACCATTTGCCCGTTACCGTCGACCAAATGGCAAACACCGGTTTCACCGGCAAGAACAGCGCCACAAAAACGCCATCGAGGAATGAGACGTGGTTAGGGGTAATAAGGACTTTGGACTGACGCAGTGCGGCGGCATCCCCGGTGACTTGTACCCGAAACAGCAACCGAAACAGAACACGAAAGAAACCCAAAAGCATGACAACTCCCTTTGCTAACAGCGAGAAATAAGTGTTGTGACGCCAGATTACATTAATTAGAGAAGGGATGTGAGCGGGAAAGAATTTGAGGCCCAAAAAAAACCTGCGCATCCGCGCAGGTTGGTGTAAATCGTGTGTGCAGCCACAAAAGGGCTGACACCACCTATCAATACCTCTGGGACAACCACTTTAACAGTGGAGCTTTTCCCGGCGCTACGACTCAATCGCAACCACCCTTCGCAAAATGTAACTAAAGGTTTGCACTGAAATCATTCAACTTATTTAACTGCTTAGCGGCCCTGGGTCGCTGTGTAAACGCTAGGCTTTTTTCAGCCGGTTTTGATTCATCACCCACAGGGTGCGGCGACACCGCTTGAAGTCCGCCACTATTTCCGTAACACTGACTTTAATGTAAACGCTTACCCTACCTTTGGTGATGATATGGCGACGATTAAAGATGTAGCCCGGCTGGCAGGGGTTTCTGTTGCTACGGTTTCCCGGGTGATTAATAACTCCCCGAAGGCCAGCGATGCTTCGCGCCAGTCAGTGAACAGCGCCATGGAGCAACTCAATTACCACCCCAATGCTAATGCACGCGCCCTGGCCCAACAGGCCACGGAAACCCTGGGCCTGGTGGTGGGGGATGTCTCTGACCCGTTCTTCGGCGCGGTGGCAAAAGCCGTGGAGCACGTGGCCTACCACACCGGCAACTTCCTACTGATCGGCAATGGCTACCACAATGAGAAAAAAGAGCGCCAGGCGATTGAGCAGCTGCTGCGCCACCGTTGTGCGGCCCTGGTGGTTCACGCCAAAAAAATCCCTGATAGCGATCTGATCCCGCTGTTACATCAAGTACCGGGGATGGTGCTGATCAACCGGATCGTCCCCGGTTACGAGCACCGCTGCGTGGCGCTGGACGATCGCCACGGCGCTTGGTTAGCTACCCGCCATTTGATCCAACAGGGGCATACCCAAATCGGCTTTATCTGCTCCACCCATAATATTTCCGATGCCGAAGATCGCTTGCAGGGCTATTACGATGCGCTGGAGGAACACGGCCTGCCGGTGAACGATCGGCTGGTGACCTTTGGTGAGCCGGACGAGAGCGGCGGTGAGCTAGCCATGACAGAAATGTTAGGCCGGAATAAGCAGGTTACTGCGGTGGCCTGTTATAACGACTCCATGGCCGCCGGGGCGATGGGGGTGCTGAGTGACAACGGGATTGATGTACCAAACAGTATTTCATTGATTGGCTTTGACGATATTTTGGTGTCGCGCTACGTGCGCCCACGGCTGACCACCATCCGCTACCCGGTGGTGACCATGGCGACTCAGGCTGCTGAACTGGCTTTAGCCTTAGCTAATAACCAACCGCTGCCGGAAATTACCCATCTGTTCAGCCCAACGTTGGTACGCCGTCATTCGGTGGCATCTCCCCATCACCAGCCGTGAGTGAGTAAAAAACAGAAACCGGTACCAGCCGTCACAGGACGGGGCCTGGCGTGCAGTAACGACAGCACGAAATTGTGAAGCAGAAGTGGTATTTCAGCAGCTGATATTCTTGGAAAAACCCTCAAGGAATAGGGTTGTGTTAAACTTCCAGCCATCGCGCTTCGCTTTAGTCAGGAAATACATATGGTAACGATGCTGGATGTCTCCCGCCGTGCCGGGGTCTCCAAAGCCACCGTGTCACGGGTTCTAAATGGCATGGGTCAGGTCAAGGAAAGCACCCGCGAGCAGGTCTTTAAAGCCATGGAAGAGCTGGGCTACCGCCCAAATTTCTTGGCCCAATCCCTGGCGAACCGCACCAGCAATAGCATTGGCCTGGTGGTTTCCACCTTTGACGGTTTTTATTTTGGCCGCCTGCTGCAACAGGCCTCGCGCCATACGGAAGCCTACGGCAAACAGTTAATGGTAACCGATGGCCACGATACCCCAGAGCGTGAGCGTGAAGCGGTGCAAATGCTGGCCGACCGTCAGTGTGACGCCATCGTACTCTACACCCGCCATATGACTGAGAGCGCCATTCTGGCGTTGATGGAATCGATTAATGTGCCACTGATGGTGGTGAACCGCGACGTGGCTCAGGCCCGGGAACGCTGCGTATTCTTCGAACAGCAAGATGCCGCCTTTAAAGCGGTGGAATATTTGATTTCCCGCGGCCATCGGGAGATTGCCTGTATCACTGTCTCCATCACCACCCCAACCGGCAAAGCGCGTTTGGCGGGCTATAAGCAAGCGTTGAAGAGGCATGGGATCCCACTGGATGACAGCCGGGTGAAGTATGGGGATTCCACCATGACCAAGGGGCACCATCTGTGCCAGACATTGCTGGAGGAAGGGGCCACTTTTACCGCGTTATTCGCCTGTAACGATGATATGGCATTAGGGGCATCTAAAGCGTTGCATCAGGCAGGGCTGCGCATTCCGCAGGACATTTCGTTATTCGGGTTTGATGACGCGCCGAGCGCAGCATGGCTGGAGCCAGGGCTTTCCACGGTCTATTTGCCGATTGAAGATATGATCACCACCGCCATCAGCCAGGCCATTAAGCTTTCCAACGAGCAGCCGCTGGATCCGATCCCGCCCTTTGTTGGCAAGCTGGTGCTGCGGGATTCGGTGGCTACCGGCCCCGCAGCCCGTAATTAAATAAGCTCCAGGGCAAGCAACTCTTCAATAGTCTGGCGACGGCGGATCAGGCGCGGTTCGCCGCCATCAAACAACACTTCCGGCAGTAACGGGCGGCTATTGTAGTTTGAAGACATGGATGCCCCGTAGGCCCCGGTGTCATGGAGCACCAGATAATCCCCCACCTGCACCTCCGGCAGCAGCCGGGTTTCCACCTTACCCCCTTCCTGCTGGGTAAAAACATCCCCGGATTCACACAGCGGCCCGGCAACCACGGTTTCACGCCAGTCAGTATTGCCCACCGGCTGGCCGTTGGCCGGTAACAGTGAGATATGGTGATAGCTGCCATACATGGCCGGGCGCATTAAATCATTAAAGCCTGCGTCGATCAGCACGAAGTGGCGGCTGCCCATCTCCTTCACGCTGCGCACCTGGGCCACCAGCACCCCGGCTTCAGCCACCAGGAAACGGCCCGGTTCGATTTCAAGCGCTACCGGATGGCCCAGATGAGCGGCGATTTTCTCGCGGGCGGCATTCCACAGGCTGTAATAGTGGGCGGTATTGATGGTTTCCCCCCCTTCATGATAAGGAATGGAAAGGCCGCCCCCGGCGGAGATTGCCTCCAGATCCTGGCCCAGTTCGATCACTTGCTGCACCATGGCCCCACACACCTGCTCAAGATGGCTGTAATCCACCCCGGAGCCAATATGCATATGAATGCCCACCAGCTTAAGGTTGTAGCGTTGGATCACCGCCAGCGCTGCCGGGAGATCGCCGTGCCAGATCCCATGCTTGCTGTTTTCGCCGCCGGTGTTGGTTTTTTGGCTGTGTCCGTGGCCAAAGCCCGGGTTGACCCGCAGCCATACCCGGTGGCCCGGAGAGACTTCACCCAATTGGCTCAGCATATCCACCGACCCGGCATTAACCGGGACCGCAAGTTCTGTCACCCGTGCCAGGGTGGCGCTATCGATCATATCTGCGGTGAAAACAATGTCGTCGTTCTGGCTGGTATACCCGGCCACCAGCGCCCGCTCAATCTCCCCCAAAGATACCGAATCCACTTTCACCCCCTGCTCACGCATCAGTTTGAGGATGTGAATATTGGAGCAGGCCTTTTGAGCAAAGCGGATCACATCAAACTGGCGTAGGCAGGCAACCTGGCGGCGGATAATATCGGCATCATAGGCCCATACCGGGCAGCCAAACTGTTCAGTCAAGGCACGCAGATTGGTGGCATTCAGGGCGCTGTCGGTGGTGGTCAGAGAACGTGGCATGGTTAACTCCAGCAAAATCGTATTGATGCCATTACGCCATAGCCGGAAGCGGATAAAAAATATCGTTTTCTACAGAGTCTATGCAAAACTGATATGGACTAAGGGAGGAATGCCATGCCAGCCATTAATCTGCGCCATATTGAAATTTTCCATGCGGTGATGACCGCCGGGAACTTGACGGAGGCCGCCCGTTTGCTGCACACCTCCCAACCTACGGTGAGCCGCGAATTGGCCCGTTTTGAACAGGTGATTGGCCTGCAACTGTTTGAGCGCAGCCGGGGGCGGCTGCACCCTACGGTACAGGGACTGAAGCTGTTTGAAGAGGTGCAACGCTCCTGGTATGGGCTGGATCGCATTCTGGATACGGCCGAAAGCCTGCGCCAGTTCCGCCAGGGGGAATTGTCCATCGCCTGTCTGCCGGTATTCTCCCAGTCCCTGCTGCCCCTGGTGGTGCCGGATTTCCTGGCCCGTTACCCGGAGATGAGCCTGGCTATCGTCCCCCAGGAGTCCCCGTTACTGGAGGAGTGGCTCTCCGCCCAGCGCCACGACATCGGCCTGACGGAAACCCTTAATGCCCCAGCGGGGACCCTCAGCGAAAGCCTACTCACCTTGCATGAAGTGTGCGTGTTGCCCGCCAACAGCCCGTTAGCCAGTAAGGCAGTTCTGACGCCGCAAGATTTCCAGGGCCAGAACTTTATTAGTCTGTCCCGGGCCGATAGCTATCGCCAGCTGCTGGATAATTTGTTTAATGAAGTGGGGGTGAAGCGCCGTCTGGTGGTGGAAACCCACAGTGCGGCATCGGTCTGTGCCATGGTGCGCGCAGGCGCAGGGGTGTCGATTGTTAACCCCCTGACGGCGCTGGATTATGCCGGTAGCGGCGTAGTGGTCAGGCGTTTCAGCGTGGCAGTGCCCTTCACCGTCAGCCTGATCCGCCCGCGCCACCGCCCGGCCTCAGCCCTGGTGGATACCTTCTGCCACCATTTACAAGCCGCCATGCCTGCACTTAATCAGCGGCTGGGGCAACTGGTGGCTACGCGTAAAGCATAAAATCCACCGCATCGGCGGCATGAATGGCGGCGGTGTCGAAGGCCGGAGCACCACCGGCTTCCTCACCCAGCAGCAGGCCGATTTCAGTGCAGCCGAAAATAACCCCCTGTGCCCCCTGGGCCAGCAGGCGGTCAATCTCCGCCAAGTAATACTGGCGCGAACTTTCTTTGAATTCACCGAGGCACAGTTCGTCAAAGATAATGCGGTTGATCTCCGTCCGGGCGCCGGCTTCGGGGATCAGAGTTTCAATGGCGAATTCCTCCCGCAGGCGACCACGGTAGAAATCCTGCTCCATGGTGTAGCGGGTGCCGAGCAGGGCCACTTTGTTCACCCCGGCGCGGGTGATGGCGCGCCCGGTGGCGTCAGCAATATGCAGGAAGGGCAGCGGGCAGGCTTGCTCAATCTGGTTAGCCACCTTGTGCATGGTGTTAGTGCACAGCACGATGCCTTCGGCCCCGGCAGCCTGTAGCCCCAGCGCAGCCTGGGCCAGAATATCCCCCGCCTGCTGCCACTGGCCGCTGGCCTGGCAAGTTTCAATTTGTTGGAAGTCCACGCTGTGCAGCAGAATTTTACCGGAGTGCAGGCCGCCCAGCCGGGATTTGATCCCTTCGTTGATTAAACGGTAATACGGGATGGTGGATTCCCAGCTCATTCCGCCAATAAGGCCGATGGTCTTCATCTATTTCTCCTGTTTATCATTCTGTGATTAACATGCCTCAGCATGCACAGAAAGGAAAGCGCCTTGGCGGGATGGCCAAGCAGAGAAAAGTGCCAGAGGATCATGGTGTTGCCCTTATTCAAACGCGATATGCGTTAGAATAGGGGCCACCGGAGGGATCACAACAAACTTAAGACGCTGTTTTGATTAATCGCGTTCAATGGCTAATGCCACCCCTTGGCCGCCGCCAATACACAAGGTCGCCAGCCCCTTGCGGGCGTTGCGCTTTTGCATTTCATGCACTAGGGAAACCAGAATACGGCAGCCCGATGCCCCAATGGGGTGGCCAAGGGCGATGGCCCCACCATTGACGTTCACTTTTTGTTCATCCCACTCCAGCAATTTATTGACCGACAGCATCTGGGCAGCAAAGGCTTCGTTGGCCTCAATCAGATCCAGCTCGTCCAGCTGCCAGCCCACCCGCTCCAGGCAGCGGCGGGTGGCATACACTGGGGCGATACCCATCAGCGCCGGGTCGACACCTACGCTGGCAAAAGCCCGGATGCGCGCCAGCACCGGCAGGCCCAGCTCTTCAGCCTTGGCGGCACTCATCATCATCACTGCCGCCGCCCCATCATTGATGGAGGACGCATTACCTGCGGTGACGCTCCCCATTAAGGAGAAAGCAGGCTGGAGGCCCGCTAACCCTTCAGCACTGGCATCGAGATGGGGCTGCTCGTCGGTATCCACCACGATTTGGCCGTTGGGCAGATCCACCCGCACCGGGATAATCTCTTCGCGGAAGCGGCCAGAGTCCACCGCCCGGCGGGCCTTATGCTGCGAAGCCAGGGCGTAGGCGTCCTGAAGCTCCCGGCTGATCCCGTATTCCCGGGCCAGATTTTCGGCGGTTTCACCCATGTGATAATCGTTAAAGGCATCCCACAGGCCGTCATGAACCAGGCTGTCGATCAGATGAGCGTCCCCTTCACGGGTGCCATTGCGCCCGTTGGTCAGCACATGGGGGGCGCGGCTCATGTTTTCCTGGCCCCCGGCAATCACCACATCGGCCTCACCACACTGGATAGCCTGGGTGGCAAGGTGCAGGGCCTTTAGGCCGGAGCCACAGACATCATTAATGGTAATAGCGGAAACCGACGTGGGCAGGCCGCTTTTCAAGGCGGTTTGGCGGGCCGGGTTTTGACCCGCCCCCGCAGTGAGCACCTGGCCGAGGATCACTTCATCAACCAGAACCGGATCGATGCCGCTGCGCGTCAATAATGCCTTCACCACCACACTGCCTAATTCAGCCGCGCTTTGGTGTGCCAGGCTGCCCTGGAAACAACCAATGGGGGTACGGGCGGCGCCCACGATAACGACATCTTTCATAAGTTTTCTCCAGCTCAGGAAGCGAACATATTAATTGATTGTTATCAAAACATTTTTAAATAATTAAAAATTAGTGAGTATCGTCACAGAGGAATTAACAATGTCGGTCAGATCGTGATGGTGGCTTGTAGTCAGGCGCTTTGCTGTGCCAGCACAGCTGCATGTTGATACCACCCGGCCACTGCACCACGGCATCCTTACCGGTAGGATCATCAAATGGCTCAACCAACACGTAGGCCCCGGCCTGTTTAGCCTGGGCAAGAGCGGTATCAATTGATTTCACTTGAAAGCTATTACGCTCCAGGCTATAGGGATAAGGCTGAGTAGACTAGAAATCAAACACCCAGAAGCTGCCTGATGAGGTCAGAATTAGAGGCTGGCCCATTGAAGCTAATTTTTGCCCGGTGCCTTATGCATAAACATAATTATGATGAATATATGAATCATTTATATAGTTTATTTAAATTAGGCGTAATCTGTAATTAGGTTTTATCATAATAAGCCAATATCCCTATAGATTCACAAAGCCAACCTGCGTGTTATAGTGGTATTCATCAAGCAAAAGCATACACGCGCTGTATCACATTACAACATGTGATACAGCGCCTTCTATTTCTGAAATGGAATTTCGGGATATCAGCATCATGACCTTCAAAAAAGTCACATTACTTTCCGTGCTAATAATTAGCGGCTGCAAAGGTGCCATTCCAGGGCAATATATCAAAGATTATCCAGCTGCAAATAAAAGCCAACAAACGGAAGATATCAGTGAAAAAATAACCTTACTTAAGATTACCCCTGAATTGATTGAAACTATGCGCTTGGTTAATCCGCAGGCGAGGGATAATCTGGCATTAAAACAGCAGCGTGAAAACTATCAATACGTGGTGGGGCCAGGTGATGTTCTCACGATTACGGTTTGGGACCATCCCGAGCTAACCACCCCTGCCGGGCAATATCGCAGCGCCAGCGAAAGCGGTAATGTGATTAATGCGGATGGCACCATGTTTTATCCCTATATCGGCAATATTAAAGTGGCGGGGCTAAACGTTAGCGAGATCCGCAAACTGGTGAGCCGTAAATTATCCCGCGTGGTTGAAAAGCCCCAAGTGGATGTTAGCGTGGCGGCTTTCCGTTCGCAAAAAGCCTATGTTACCGGCGAGGTTGAGCGTTCCGGCCAGCAGCCAATCACCAATGTGCCCCTAACAGTAATGGATGCGATTAATGCCGCAGGCGGATTATCGGAAAACGCCGACTGGCGCAACGTGGTACTGACGTCCAAAGGTAAAGATAAAACACTCTCACTCCATGCCCTGCTTGAGCGTGGCGACTTAACCCAAAACCACCTGCTGGGCGATGAGGACATTCTTTATGTGCCCCGTAACGACCGGCAAAAAGTATTTGTTATGGGAGAAGTGGGGATGCAGTCCGCGCTTAAAATTGACCGGGCTGGGATTACCCTGACGGAAGCCTTAAGCCGGGCACAGGGCATTAATCAAGATAAGGCTAATGCCTCAGGGATGTTCGTTATTCGTCAATTGCAAAATGATCCAGACAACAAACTGGCGGCTATCTATCAACTGGATGCCCGGGACGGGGCAGCCATGATCCTGGCCACTCAATTCAACCTTAAACCCTACGATATTGTGTTTGTCACCACCGCCCCAGTAGTGCGATGGAATCGTCTTATCTCACAACTTTTACCCACCATTGTGGGCGTTCACAGCCTAACCGAATCAACCAAATTTGTACGTGACTGGAATGGCTCATGAATCTCTCAATATTAGTGGTATGTACCGGCAACCAGTGCCGATCCCCCTTAGGAGAACATCTCCTACGCCAACGCTGTACCTGGCTTGAGGTGAGGTCTGCCGGGGTTGATGCCATACCTGGCCGCCACGCCGATCCGGTGACTCAAACCCTGGCCGCACGCTATGGATTGTCCCTGGAGCAGCACTGCGCCAGCCGCTTTAATACAGAGTTGGCGCGGCAACACTCTTTGATTCTGGTAATGGAACAACATCATCTTGCCACCATCACTCATATCTCCCCGGAATCGCGGGGGAAGACGATGTTTTACGGCCAGTGGTTAGCTGAAAAAGAAATTCGCGATCCCTATAAACACCCCGAATCTGTTTATATCCACACTTTTGATTTAATGAAGCGTGCCTGTGAAAGCTGGGCCACGAAAATTAATAAATTCCGGCATGATAGGAATTAGATATGATATTTGAAAAACTTAATCATCCAAATAAGTCTGAAGAAGATAGCGTTGATCTCACTCTGCTTATAGTTGAACTAATTAATCATTATAAATTGATTTTGGCCGCCACTTTCGGGGCTGTTATATTGTCGGTGTGGTATATCATGGTAACCCCCAAGGTTTATCAGGCCGATGCGTTGGTGCAGGTGGAGCAAAAGAAGGCCAATGCGTTATTAGCCAATATTTCTCCCCTACTTAGCGATGGGCAGCCTAGCATCAGCTCGGAAACCTATATTCTACAATCGCGCATGATCCTGGGGGATACCGTGGACCAGCGCGGCTTGCGGTATCAGGTTACACCTTTGCCTGGTGGGTTCTTTGGTCAAATCAAAGCCACGCTGTTTGGCAGCAAACCCACCGGGAACTTATCTCTCCAGCAGCTTTCACTACCCTTCTCTGAGGATATCGAGGCACCGCCACTTTTGCTCACCCTGACGGCAGCGCAAAAATACCGGGTTGAGTGGAACGGTGTCGCCTTTGAAGGAGTAGTGGGCGAATCTGTCAGCCATCAAGGTATTAAGATCCTGATTTCAAAAATTGAGGCCCCGGTGGGTAGCCAATTTGAGATCCTGGTGCAGTCGCGCCCGCAAGCGATGGAGGCGCTGTCACAACAGCTGACCATCAGCTCTCAGGGTAAAGACAGTGGTATTTTACTCATCGCCCTGAAAGGTGAAGACCCACCGCAAATGGCTGCCACCCTCAACACGCTGGTGGACAACTATCAGCGCCAAAATATCGATCGCCAGGCGGCCCAGGATGCCAAAAGCCTGGACTTTCTTGAGAGCCAGCTTCCACTAGTACGAAGCCAACTGGATCAGGCCGAAGATAAATTAAAGGCATTCCGCCAGAAAAATGAATCGGTGGATTTAAATTTAGAAGCCAGATCGATGTTGGAACAGCTAACCTCATTGGAAAACCAGCTCAACCAACTGACCATGCATGAAGCGGAGCTAGCCCAGCGTTTCAAGAAGGATCATCCGGCTTACCAGACGCTGTCCGAGAAACGTCAGACCTTGCAGGAGTCGAAAAACCGTCTGACCCAAAGCGTGAATGACATGCCCGCCATTCAACAAGAAATCCTGAGCCTCAGCCAGAATGTGGAGTCCGGCCGGGCGATATACATGCAGCTTATCACCCGCCAGCAGGAGCTAAATATTGCCCGATCCAGTGCCATCGGCAACGTGCGGGTTATTGACCCTGCCCAGGTGCAACTAAAGCCAATTGCCCCAAAAAAATCGCTGATTTTGGTGATGGCAGCCATGCTTGGCGGTATCTTCGGCTGCGGTGTAGTGGTGGTTCGTCTGTGGTTTAACCGCGGGATTGATTCAGTGGAAGAGCTTGAGGCCCAGGGGATTGCCGTCAATGCCACCATTCCCTATTCCGATTGGCTGGCGCGTAAGGGCACAACGCTGGGTAACCAGGGTATTTTGGCCATTGAACAACCGGGGGATCTGGCGGTGGAAGCCCTGAAAGGGCTGCGTACTTCGCTTCACTTTATGTTGCAAGAAGGCGTAAACCCGGTGCTGGCGATTACGGGTGCCAGCCAAGGATCGGGTAAAACTTTTGTGGCGGTTAATTTTGCCCGGCTACTGGCACAGAGTGGCCAGCGGGTACTGTATATCGATGCGGATATGCGCCGGGGCTACGCTCATCAGCTTTTTGGTTTAAACAGCCCGGAAGGTTTAGCAGAGTATTTGGCCGGGAAGATTACCCTCGCCAAGGCCATTCGCCCATATAAAGACGGTGATTTTGATGTGATCACCCGGGGCCAGTGCCCTGCCGATCCCTGTAATTTACTGATGCGCCCTGCCCTGGCCGAGATGCTATCAACCATCAGCAGTCGCTATGACATCATTATCATTGATACCCCACCATTGTTACCGGTAAGCGATGCCCGTCTGGTATGTCAACATGCCGGTCTGGTCTATTTGGTGGCCCGCTATGGCAAAGACACGGTACGCGAAATTGCCTTATGCAAACAGCAGATTGAAGCCTCAACCGAGAAATATATCGGGGTGTTGATCAACGGTATCAAGCGTAAACCGGGCACCCGTCTCATCAAGGGATACGACCAACACAGCTATAAATATGAGTGACTAATCCTGGGCCAGCCCCACTGGCCCGGTGCTTTCTTCGGCGTCAAAACAGATTAAAGTGCGGGCGCTGGCCTGGCGCTACTACATCGTGATGTCGAAACAGTCGGAAATGCGCCCGGAAGTTAAGCTATTCCACGACTGGTTAGTGGAAGACGTAAAGCACAACGGCAAAATCAGCCATCCATTCTAATCCTCCTGCTCGCTCCCTGACGGAATAGGGAGCAATGCCCATTCATTCCGTCACTCCCCGGTTAATGAACCATACTGATTAACCAGTCTGCCTAAAGTATGGCGAACCATTTCCCTGGGGGGATAAAACCTTCATCACCCCAGGGGCCTGCAAATCCTAATGGAGCTATAAATGAAATTGCTTAATAAACGCCTAACCCTGCTAACTACTACTGCCCTGCTGGCATTTTCCAGTTTTAACCTCCAGGCGGCACTCCCGGCCGGGGCCAGCGCCCCGGACTTCCAGCTTCAGGCTGCCCTGGCCGGGAAGCCAATGACCTTTAAGCTTGCTGATGCTCTAAAGAAAGGGCCGGTGGTACTCTACTTCTTCCCTGCTGCTTTCACCAAAGGCTGCACCCTGGAGGCCCATGATTTTGCCGAAGCCACCGACCAATTTAATAAACTGGGAGCCACTGTTGTGGGGGTGACCGCCGGTAATATCGACCAGGTCGGCGCATTTTCGAAAGTGGAGTGCCGGGATAAGTTTGCCGTTGCGGCCGATCCGGGGGCCAAAGTTGCCGCCCAATACGACACCCAAATGAAAATGGCCGGTAAAACGCTTTCTGACCGCACCTCTTATGTTATCGCCCCTGACGGTAAAGTCCTGATGAGCTATACCGACCGCAACCCGGACGAACACATCAACAAAACCATGGAAGCGGTCAAGCTGTATGCCAAGTCCCACTCATAACTGCTGGCCAGATCTGAGGACGTTGTCATGTTAACTGCCCTGCTTACCGCCCTGCTGGGCGGTATCATCCTGAACCTGATGCCCTGCGTGTTCCCGGTGATCTCCCTAAAAGCGCTTGGCCTGTTGCGCCACGGTGGCAATAGCGCCAGCGCCAGAACCGAAGGGATGGGATTTTTACTGGGTGTAGTGGTGACCATGATGGCGCTGGCAGGTGTTTTGCTGGCGCTGCGTGCCGGAGGGAATGCGGTGGGTTGGGGGTTCCAGCTCCAGTCACCGCAGGTGATTGCGCTACTAGCGTTGGTGATCATGGCGGCGGCCCTCAATCTGCTGGGGGTGTTTGAAGTAGGCATGTCGCTGCAGCAGGTGGGTGCCATCGAAGGGGGTCGGGGGGCTTTTACCCGTTCCGCCCTCACCGGTGCGCTGGCGATTATCGTTGCTACCCCGTGCTCGGCCCCGTTTATGGCCAGCGCCATCGGTTATGCCCTGGTGCAGCCGCCCGCGGTATCACTGGCGATATTCTTCGCTCTCGCCCTGGGTTTTGCCGCGCCCTTCACTTTGGTTTCGCTGTTCCCGGCCCTGGTGAACCGCCTGCCGCACCCCGGCCCGTGGATGGAGGTGTTAAAACGCGGGCTGGCCTTCCCGATGTTCGGGGCCTGGGCCTGGCTGGTATGGGTACTGGCCCAACAGGCGGGGAATAGCGCCCTGGCGATGCTGTTAGCGGGTTCAGTGGTGTTGGCCTTTACGGCCTGGCTGTATGGTATGGCGCAAAAGCGGCGTTTTGGCGGCAAGCCTTATAGGGTGATGTACGGGGTTTGTGCCCTGTTAACACTGATGGTGTTGGCCCCGCTGCCGGGGCTGCATCCTCAGGATAGCGTACCGCTGGTAACGGCGAACGCCCGCGCCACACCGATTAAATGGTCGCCTCAAGCAGTGGCCGCTGAACGGGGCCACGGTAAAGCGATCTTTGTGAACTTTACTGCATCCTGGTGCATCACCTGCCAGGTCAATGACAAAACCTCGCTCTCCACCCAGGCGGTGCAACAGGCGCTGGTGAAGACCGGCACCCTGTATATGGTGGCGGACTCCACCAAATTTAGCCCCGACGTGGATGATGCCATGAATACCTTCGGCCAGGGCGGCCTGCCGCTGTACGTGGTTTATCCTGCCGATGGTAGCCCACCGAAGGTATTGCCACAGGTGTTAACCCCTACGCTGGTAGTCAATGCCCTAAATCAGGCAGCCGGGAAGAAGAGTTAACCCGCCATTCTTGCCCTGGTGCCGGGCGGCACCGGGGCAAGAGCTTACTTGTGATCGCCAATCCACTTCTGCATCTGGTCGATTTCGCCCTGCTGGGCATCAATGATGGTTTGCGCCAGTTTGCGCATTTCCGGATCTTTACCGTATTTCAGCTCGGTCTGAGCCATGGCAATGGCCCCTTCGTGGTGGGCTTTCATCCCTTTGGCGAAGGCCATATCAGGATTGGATTCGTTCATCCCGGCCATCATGCCAGAGTGCATTTTTTGCATCCCGGCCATGTATTCCTGTTGTGCCGGGGTTTTTGCCATATCCTGAGCGAAAACCACCATCGGAGCGGACAGTACCAGTGCCAGAAGGGTGTGTTGAATTTTCATTTACGGCTCCTCATCAGTCGTGACCTCGAAATATAACGCGCGGCGGTACGGCGGCCTGGCGCATTTAACTAACCTTATGATAGTGCAGCATTACTGATGTACCGATGACAGGAAAATGACAAAGCTGTCATTTACCACGTTTAGAGCGGGTTATTTCAGGGCCGGTAGTGTCAGGGTGAAGCAGGTGAGTTCACCGGAGCTGACGGTGATTTTTCCGCCGTGGGCAGTCACGATAGATTTCACTATCGCCAGGCCGATACCGCTGCCCTCCTTTTTACGGCTGCGTGAAGGGTCCACCCGGTAGAAGCGGTCAAACAGGCGCGGCAAATGCTCAGCGGCGATGGCCGGGCCGGGGTTAGTGACCGACAGCGCCACCCCCGCATCCACGTCATTCAGTTCCACGCTCACCGTGCCACCCGCCGGGGTGTAGCGCACCGCATTGGACAGCAGATTGTTGATGGCCCGCCGCAGCATTAACCCATCCCCCGACACCGGCTGGCAGTGGCCTGCAATAGACAGGGCCACCTGTTGCTCCTCGGCCCAGGCTTCAAAGAAATCAAAGACCTTCTCCACTTCCTGGCGCAGGTCGATAGTGGTTTTCTCTGCCACCAACTGATTATTATCAGCCTGGGCGAGAAACAGCATATCGCTCACCATCTTCGCCATGCGCCGGAACTCTTCGAGGTTGGAGTAGAGGATCTCTTCCAGTTCCGCCTGGCTCCGGGTCTGGCTGAGGGCGATTTCGGTTTGGGTTATCAGATTGGTAATGGGAGTGCGCATTTCATGGGCGATATCCGCCGAGAAATGGGACTGGCGCGTGAAGACATCCTCAATACGCTCAATCATCTGGTTAAAGGAGATAACCAGTTGGGATAGCTCAATCGGCACCGTGGCCGCATCCAGCCGTACATCCAGATTCTCTGAGCTAATATTGCGGATCTTGCGGCTCACCCGGCGCAACGGGGCGTGGGCCTGATGCACCACCAATAGCACCACGGCCACCAGTAGCAGGCAAATCACCAACGCCGACAGTATCAGCCGGTGTTTCAGGCTGTCGATATAGTGGAGATGGAAGTCGATAGACATGGCCGTGAGCAGGGTATAGCGGGCAGGCTGACCATTTACTACGGCGGCAACCGGGGTGGCAATCACCCGGAAGGTTTCTTCATCGGCCATGACCCTGTTCGGCATCGTGCCGCCGCGCCCTTGCCCATGCCACAGGAAATATTCTTTCTGTTGCAGGTAAAGCGAGGCAGGAATGTTACCCAAGCCGGGGTTGCCGGGGGTTTGGTACACCACCCCGTTGTCATCCCGAAGGTAAATTGAAAAACGCTGGTATAAGGTGGTCATCTTGCCGATATCCGCCAGCTTGACCACCGTAGGCAGCTGATGATCAGAAAGCGTGGCGGCGATATTACTGCTGACTTCCCGCAGATCGTTAATATCCTGCTCGGCAAAGTGCTTCTGTACCGAATGCACCATGATCCAGGTGAAGGCAAAGAAGGCCAAAATGGACAGGCCGCTGATAAACAGCGTCAGGCGCGCCGCCAGTGAAAAGGGCCGCCGCCGATTAGTTAACATCGGGCACCTCAAACACATAGCCTACCCCACGGACAGTCTGGATAAATTTTGGCTCGAAATCATTGTCGATTTTGGCCCGCAGCCGCTTCACCGCCACATCAATCACGTTGGTATCACTTTCGAAGTTCATATCCCACACCTGGGAGGCAATCAGCGAGCGCGGCAGCACCTCGCCCTGATGGCGCAGGAAGAACTCCAGCAGGGTAAATTCTTTACTGGTGAGGGTGATGCGGGTGCCGTTGCGGGCCACCTTACGGGAGACCAGATCGAGGGATAAATCCGCCACCTGGAAGCGGCTTTCAATGATGGTTTCAGTGCCACGGCGTAACAGGGTGCGGATACGTGCCAACAGTTCAGCAAAGGCAAAGGGCTTAACCAGATAATCATCGGCCCCCAGATCTAGCCCCTTCACCCGGTGCTCCACGGCGCCAAGGGCGGTTAACAACAGGATGGGCATCCCCTTGCCTGCTGACCGCAGCATCCGCAGGATATCCCAGCCGTTGACATCCGGTAGCATTACGTCCAGTACCAGTAAGTCGTACTGGCCGGTCATCGCCAGGTGGTAACCCGTCAGCCCGTTGTCGGCACGGTCTACCACAAAACCGGCCTCATTTAGCCCCTTACACAGGTACTCGCCGGTTTTGGCTTCATCTTCCACCACCAGTAACTTCATCGCCTTTTCTCCCTAGCCCAGTGCCTGTTGATTTTAACGGGCAGATACCGGGAAGGCTAACGGAGAAACGGAGTCTGACAGGATTGTCATTTGAATAGAATCTGAATTTTTTAGCCAATTTATGATGCCATGCTGGACGAATTAGAGCTGCTCAAAACTTGGTTTTAACCGGATATAAGGGAGCCAGTCGCAGTTTGCTGCAGGGAGTACTGAAGCACGTTGCGAACGAAATAATTAATGGAACCGCTATTTTTAGCGCTATTGAATATCGGTTAATATTTCGGCGATTTTACTGTGCACTTATAAAGGATTATGAAGATGCAGCAATACACCAACGAATTAACCCCTGAAATTCTGACCGGGCTTAATCAATCGCCTTTCACGCCTGAACAACTGGCTGTGATAGACAATGAGGTGCTTAGGCAGATTGAAGAGCAGCAAGTATTCTGCAGCGCGCACCCCATTACATCAATCTATCGAATCGCAGTGGCTGGGTGCATAACGCAGAAAGGTGGTACTGGGGTTGAATTCAACCCGATTGCGGAACAAGGGCACAAAATCCAGTGTGAAGACGGGGTAATGCGCAGTGTCCTGACTAAAGGATGCACTGTTTCATACCCTGATGGCCAAACAGCCCAAATTATCAGTAGTGCAGGAAATAGATTCACAAGTAGCGATGGGCGCGGAATTGCACTGGTTGGCAGCAAACTTGATAACGGCGATGTGATTATCGGCACCCCACAACGCTTTTGCCTACTAACTGGCCGGGAAAGTATCGAGGCTCCCGCTGATTTCCTCACCATTGAAGGATGATCGGTTATGGGGTACAGGACTAATTGTTACGGCCGCGGACTGGCACTACAGGGGGATAAAACCACCACGGGAGCAACCCTCTGCTCAACGTTACCTAATTGTACCGAGCATGGACGGGCGATTGTTCGGGTAGGTGACCGAACGACAGCATGTAAAAAATGCGGAAAGACCGGGGTTATTGCCAACGGTGAGCCGCGTTCAACCTGGCATGGAATTGCTGCCGCAGTCGATCGCTCACACGTTGTTTGTGGCTGCCCTCTGGGAACCAATCGGGTAATCGCCCCGGCGGGTCAGTGGATCGGGCAGGGTCGCGACCCGGAAGTCGTTGCGAGGGAACAACACGCCGCCATGCTGGTTGCAAGCCAAGCAGCCGAAGAGCAACGTCGACAGGAAGAGCGCGAACGTAACAGGGTATTTGCCAAATCTTGCTTACGTGGCGAGGGTTGTAATGATGCGGGCGACAGCCGCGAACCTCACACCAACTTTGCGGAGATGGCTTTCTTTCAGGCTATGCCTGACGAAGGAACGGAACCAGGGCCGGTAACCGATACGCAGGCCCCACAGCGGGCGCAATCCACTAAAAAGAAGAAACCAGAGGCAACGCCTGAGCAGGATATTCCCAAGCCCAGGAAACGCAGTGCGCTCTGGAAGTGGTGGAACGGTAATCATGAAGAGATGGATTACCAGATGGCGGTAGCGGCAGCAGCCAGCGTACAACGGGCGCAGGCTGCCACAGCTGGGGCTAATGTACTCCGTCCGCTGTCTGGCTCACTCAGGATTGGCGGCACCTGGGCTGCAAGAGCAGGCACTCTGGCAGCCGCTGGACCAGGCGCACCCATTGCCGGGCTGCTTGTAGGAATGATGCCGGGCCGGCTTAATGACGGTGAGCAGGATTTCATCGATAGAATGCGAGCACAGCAAATGCGAGAAGCCCCAACCCGCGTTCGCTTTACCTGGGAGGACGATTCCAACGGCAACCTAATGCCGCAGGGATGGCACACACCACCGGGCCAGGACATGGTGCGCGTCCGTAAGATGGAATGGGACAACGCCTATCAGGCTTACACCTTTACCACGGAAGAAGACCCGCGTATCACCCTTATCTGGACACCGGACGCCAGTGAAGATAAGCGGCCGTGGAACACAGGTAACCAATCACCGCCGCGTCTGCCGGGTACGGTGATCGTTGACCCGTTGCAAACCGATAGCAGCATTAGAAGCACCACCAGCCCGGCGCCCGAAGAGAAGCACTTTGCAGATTACATTCTGATTCTGCCATTGGCGGATATTCCGCCGATTTATATTTATTTTCGCCATACCCCCGGGCAGGTCACCGGCAAGGGCCAGAAGATTAGCGGTATATGGCTTTCCGATGCCAATATCGGGCAGGGTTCACCGATTCCCAGCCAGATAGCAGACAAACTGCGTGGGCGAACATTTGCCAACTTTGACCAATTCCGTAAGGCATTTTGGTTAGAGGTAGGGAGGGATTCTGAGCTGTCTGGACAATTTATCTCCAGCAACATAACCCGCATTAATTACGGAATGGCCCCACGTGCAAGATCTATTGAGACAATTGGGAAAAGGCGTTCTTTTGAAATTCATCACATTAAGCCTGTTAGCCAGGGCGGTGACGTTTATAACGTGGACAATATGGCCATATTAACCCCTAAACACCACATTGATATCCATAGAGGTAGCTAGCTTGAAAAGCATAAATGAATTGTCAATGGCCGATTTTATTAATTTAATCGCAGAGATTATCAGCGCCGAGGGAGGAGAGAAGCACCAAGACGAAATTTTAGAACAGTTCATTAATTTGTCAGAACACCCTTCAGGCTCTGACTTAATCTACTACCCAGAACCTGGAGAACCAGCAACCCCGGAAGCAATCGCTGAGAAGGTGCTTCAATGGCGACTCTTAAACGGTAAACAAGGCTTTAAGGATGACTAACTTATGAAAAATTTAAGTCATTACACAGAAAGCGAATTCCTGGATTTCGTTAATAAAATATTTTTTGTGGAATCAACTACAGAGAAAGAAGATATAAAGAATATTCTCGAATTCAAGCGGCTAACAGAACACCCTGCCGGCTCAGACCTGATTTTTTATCCCAAGGAAGGTCAAGAAGACAGTCCAGAGGGCATTGTGAAAGAAGTCAAAGAATGGCGCCAGGCAAACGGCAAGCCAGGATTTAAGAGCGAAAAATAGGCTGAGATAGATCAGATTAGCTAGATATTACTAAGGGAGTCTTTAGGTACTGCAAAAGAGTGGAGCGAGTGAAGGGAATCGAACCCTCGTATGCAGCTTGGGAAGCTGCCGTTCTACCATTGAACTACACTCGCATCATGTGTGCGTCAGGGATTATAAAGGTTTGGCCGGGTCTGGCAACCCCCCGGCCGGTTAAGTGATGGTATTTTAAGCGTTATCCGTTAACACTTTGGCGATTTACCCTGCGGAGGCAGGTAGCGCTGGGGGTCGATAGCCGTGGCACGGTAGCGGATCTGGAAATGCAGCTCCGGCTGGCTGGCCCCGGAACTCCCCATCGTGGCAATCTTCTGCCCGGCCTTCACCTTCTGCCCGTTAACCACCAGCATGGTGTCGTTGTGGGCATAGGCAGAGATGTAATCTTCATCATGCTTCAACATGATTAAATTGCCATAACCCCGCAGCTGGTCACCCACATACACCACGGTGCCCCCCGCTGAAGCGTAGATGGGCTGGCCCGGCGTGCCGCCGATGTCGATACCCTTGTTACCCCCCTCAGACATGGAGTAAGGCGTAATCACTTTACCAGTGGTAGGCCAGCGCCAGCAGCGTTTACCCACCGCAGGCCAGGAAGAGGTCGGCACTTTGTAGGATGGGGTGACTGCCGCAGTGCGGGTGGCGGATTTACCGCTGCTGGATTTCGCCGCAGAACTACCCGCCCCTTTCACCTTAAGCCGCTGGCCTACCTCAATATTGTACGGCGCCCGCAGGCCGTTCATCCGCGCCAGCTCGCCGACAGAAGTTTTGGTGGCACGAGAAATAGCATAGAGGGTATCGCCGCGCTTAACTGTCCAAGTGGTGCCGGAAAGGTTCAATCCTCCGCCAGAGGCGCTGCTAACAGCGGCTTTATTGGATGAGCAGGCTGCCAGGATCAGGCAGCCCAGCAACAGTAGCGGTTTGCACGAATTGAGAATGGGGCTTCCGGTGCGCACGACGGCTCCTAATGGGTAAAACGGGGATGCGCTGATTTTAGCATCAACCGCCGCTCACCCCAAACCGCTGAACGCAAGGCAAAAAAAAGGCGACCGGAGTCGCCCTTGATAACGCGTGAGACTTATTTAACCGGGCGCAGCGCCGGGAACAGGATCACATCTCGGATGGTGTGGCTGTTGGTGAACAGCATCATCATACGGTCGATACCGATACCCAGACCCGCAGTAGGTGGCAGGCCGTGTTCCAGCGCAGTCACATAGTCTTCGTCGTAGAACATGGCTTCGTCGTCACCGGCATCTTTGGCGTTAACCTGATCCAGGAAGCGTTGAGCCTGGTCTTCAGCATCGTTAAGTTCGCTGAAGCCGTTACCGATTTCACGGCCGCCGATGAAGAATTCAAAGCGGTCAGTGATTTCTGGGTTCTCGTCGTTACGACGGGCCAGCGGAGACACTTCAGCCGGATATTCGGTGATGAAGGTAGGCTGGATCAGGTGTGCTTCGGCAGTTTCATCAAAGATTTCAGTGATGATACGGCCCAGGCCCCAGCTCTGCTCTACTTTAATACCCAGAGATTCAGCCAGTGCTTTGGCGCTGTCGAAGTTATCCAGATCGGCCAGATCGGTCTCTGGACGGTATTTTTTGATCGCTTCGCGCATGGTCAGTTTGTCGAACGGCTTGCCGAAGTCAAAGGTGTTGTCACCGTAAGGCACGGCGGTGGTACCCAAAACGTTCTGCGCCAGAGTACGGAACAGAGATTCGGTCAGTTCGATCAGGTCTTTGTAGTCAGCGTAAGCCATGTAGAGTTCCATCATGGTGAACTCAGGGTTGTGACGTACAGAGATACCTTCGTTACGGAAGTTACGGTTGATTTCGAAGACGCGTTCGAAGCCACCCACAACCAGACGTTTTAGGTACAGTTCCGGCGCGATACGCAGGTACATGTCCATGTCCAGAGCATTGTGGTGGGTGATGAACGGACGAGCAGAGGCACCGCCAGGGATAACCTGCATCATCGGGGTTTCAACTTCCATAAAGCCGCGTTCAACCATGAACTGACGGATGCCAGCCAAGATACGGGAGCGGATCAGGAAGGTTTTACGGGACTGGTCGTTAGCGATCAGGTCCAGATAACGTTGACGATAACGGGTTTCCTGGTCAGCCAGGCCGTGGAATTTGTCCGGCAGCGGGCGCAGTGCTTTAGTCAGCAGGCGCAGCTCGGTGCAATGGATGGACAATTCACCGGTTTTGGTTTTGAACAGTTTACCGCTGGCACCCAGGATATCGCCCAAGTCCCATTTTTTGAACTCTTCGTAAACGCCTTCTGGCAGATCGTCACGGGCTACGTACAGCTGAATACGGCCACCCATGTCTTGCAGGGTAACGAAGGATGCTTTACCCATCACGCGACGGGTCATCATACGGCCAGCAACGGAGACTTCAACGTTTAAGCCTTCCAGCTCTGCAGCATCTTTTGCGTCGAATTCGGCATGCAGCTTGTCAGAGGTGTGGTCGCGACGGAAGTCGTTCGGGAAAGCGACGCCCTGTTTACGCAGTGCGGCCAGTTTTTCACGACGTGTACTCAGTTCGTTATTGAGATCAATTGCCTCGTCGGCACCCTGCGCTTGTTGTTCAGACATTTTGGTTCCTCATAACCCTGCTTTCAGGCTTGCTTCGATAAATTTGTCCAGATCCCCATCCAGCACGGCTTGCGTATTGCGTGTTTCAACGCCGGTACGCAAATCTTTAATGCGGGAATCATCCAGTACATAGGAGCGAATCTGGCTACCCCAGCCGATTTCAGACTTGTTGTCTTCCATCGCCTGCTTTTCGGCATTCTTTTTCTGCATTTCCAGCTCGTACAGCTTCGCCTTCATTTGTTTCATCGCCTGGTCTTTATTCTTGTGCTGAGAACGGTCGTTCTGGCACTGGGTGACCAAGCCGGTTGGAACGTGGGTGATACGGACCGCAGATTCGGTTTTGTTTACGTGCTGACCGCCCGCGCCGGAAGCACGGTAAACGTCAATACGCAAATCAGCCGGGTTAATCTCGATATCAATATCATCCGACACTTCCGGATAGACGAAAGCTGAGCTGAAAGATGTGTGGCGACGGCCACCGGAATCGAACGGTGATTTACGGACCAGGCGGTGCACACCGGTTTCGGTACGCAACCAGCCATAGGCGTAGTCACCGACAATCTTAATCGTGGCCGATTTGATACCGGCCACTTCTCCTTCTGATTCTTCGATAATCTCGGTTTTGAAACCACGGGCTTCGGCCCAGCGCAGGTACATACGTACCAGCATGCTGGCCCAGTCCTGGGCTTCAGTCCCGCCGGAGCCGGCCTGGATATCCAGGTAGGCATCGGCGCTATCATATTCACCGGAGAACATGCGGCGGAATTCGAGCTGGGCTAACTTCGCCTCCAGCTGGTCGATTTCCTCAATGGTCTCATTAAATGTGTCTTCGTCATCCGCTTCAACGGCCAGCTCTAGCAGGCCGTTTACATCTTCAAGACCCTGGGTCATTTGATCCAGCGTATCTACGATGGCCTCAAGGGAAGAGCGCTCTTTACCCAGCGCCTGAGCGCGTTCTGGCTCATTCCATACGTCCGGCTGTTCCAGCTCGGCGTTTACTTCTTCAAGGCGTTCTTTCTTAGCATCGTAGTCAAAGATACCCCCTAAGAACGTCAGAGCGTTCGGAGAGATCCTGAATGCGGTTTTTTACCGGATTAATTTCAAACATAGTCTTTAGAATCTTAAATTGGTGACAGAAGAAAAAATTGGGATCACTAGCACAAAAGTCTACCGGATTCGTACTGGTATTAATATACCCCAACACACTTAACTCGCCGTGAAATGCCGCTACACGGGCGATTAACGGCCTGAAAGGTTGCAAGAGCGTTACCAAATTAGCATGGCCAAAGTTTATCGATAATTAACTGTAGGTTGCGATTACCGCGAAACTCATTTACATCCAGCTTATAGGCTAGTTCAACTTCACGCACCCCATTGTCGGGCCAGTAGGCGGTATCCACATTGAAGGCGATACCATCGAGCAGCGGCCCACCGCCAACCGGCTCCACCATGACTTTCAGGTGGCGCTCACCAACAATGCGCTGCTGCAACAGGCGGAATTTGCCGTCAAACAGCGGCTCCGGGAACATCTGCCCCCAGGGGCCAGCGTCACGGAGCAACTCGGCCATTTCGAGGTTCATCTCTGAGGAGGCCAGCTCCCCGTCGGACCAAATCTCCCCTTCCAGTTGGGACGGGTCAATCCAATCGGTGACCAGGGCGGCAAACTTCTCGCGGAATTCGTCAAAGCGCGCTTCATCCAGGGACAGCCCGGCAGCCATGGCATGGCCCCCGAACTTCATCATTAGCCCCGGGTTAAGCGTATCCAACCGCTCCAGCGCATCGCGCATATGCAGCCCCTGCACCGAACGGCCCGAGCCTTTAAGAATGCCATCCCCGGCGGGTGCGAAAGCAATCACCGGGCGATGGAAGCGTTCTTTAATGCGGGATGCCAGGATCCCCACCACCCCCTGGTGCCATTCAGGATGGTACAAAGCCAGACCATAAGGCAACGTTTCGCGGGTGCGGCTGAGTTGGTCGCACAGGATCAGCGCCTCCGCCTGCATGCCTTGCTCGATCTCTTTGCGGGTCTGGTTTAAGCCATCTAGTTCATTGGCGAGCATCCGGGCTTCTGCCAAGTTGTCGCTCAATAACAAGGAGACCCCGACGGACATATCATCCAGGCGGCCAGCAGCATTGAGCCGAGGCCCGAGGGCAAAGCCCAGGTCCGTGGCCGTCAGGCGCTGGGCATCGCGGTTGGCGATCTCCAGCAGCGCTCGGATACCGGGGCGGCATTTTCCGGCGCGGATACGGCTTAGCCCCTGCCAGGTCAAAATGCGGTTATTGGCATCCAGCGGCACCACGTCAGCCACGGTGCCGAGGGCCACTAAGTCCAGCAGCTCCGCCAGGTTTGGCACGGGGATATTGCGCTGTTCAAACCACCCGGCATCCCGCAAATGGGTACGCAGGGCCAGCATTAAATAGAAGGCAACGCCAACGCCCGCCAGGGATTTTGACGGAAATTCGCAATCCGCTAAATTGGGGTTGATGATGGCGTCGGCGGCGGGCAATACATCGCCAGGCAGGTGGTGGTCAGTGACCAGCACCGGAATACCCAGATCATGGGCGCGCTCAACACCGGCATGGGATGAGATACCGTTATCCACGGTCATGATCATCTCGGCCCCGCGCTGATGGGCCTGATCTACTACTTCCGGGCTTAAGCCGTAACCGTCTTCAAAACGGTTCGGCACCAGGAAGCCCACATTGCCCCCGCCCATGGCACGCAGAGCCAGCACACTCAACGCCGTGCTGGTTGCGCCATCGGCATCGAAGTCACCCACCACAATAATGCGGCGGTTATCCTGAAATGCCTGGTGCAACAATACCACCGCCGCCGCCACGCCGTTCAGCTGTTGCCAGGGCAACATGCCTTTGACCCCGCGCTCCAGATCCCCAGCCGTGCGAATACCCCGGCTGGCATAGATGCGTTGCAGTAATGGGGGAATGTTGTCAGGCAGTGACGTCGGGGTGTCTACCACCCGGCGGCGAAGTTGGGTTTTTTGTTCCACTAATTACAGACCACTTACGTTCATTTTCTGATGGGCATCAAGAAAGGCTTTCATCTCTTTCGGCCCTTGGTAGCCAGGGATCACCGCACCGTTGCTTAGCACGATAGCCGGGGTGCCGCTAATACCGAACTGCACGCCGAGGTTGTAGTGGGCGGCAATGTTCATATCGCAGGTGGCCGGGGCCACCTCGCCGCCTTTCATAGCAGCATCAAAGGCTTTCTTCTGGTCTTTGGCACACCATACGGCTTTCATATCCTGTTCGGTCTGGCTTTCCAGGCCCTGACGCGGGAAGGCCAGGTAACGCACGGTGATCCCCAGAGCGTTGTAGTCCTTCATCTGCTCATGCAGCTTGTGGCAGTAGCCGCAGGTAATGTCGGTAAAGACGGTAATAACATGTTGTTCCTTCGCCGCTTTGTAGACAATCATCTCTTTTTGCAAGGCATTCAATTTGCCTATCAGCAGCTGGTTGGTGACGTTAACCGGCTGGGCGCCGCTCACATCGTAGAGCGGCCCTTGAATCACGTGTTTGCCGTCGTCAGTCACATAAAGTACGCCGCCGTCAGTTAACACGGTCTTCATCCCCGTTACAGGTGCAGGCTGAATATCCGGGTTTTGAACACCCATTTTTTTCAGGGTTTGGGTGATTGCCGCATTATCCGCATGGGCTACGCCAGACAGGGTCGCCGCCACTAATGCGAGCAGTATAAAACCTTTCTTCATCGTCCTTTCCTTATTAGACCGCACTCACGCCCGAGGGTGGTGCTGTTGATGCAGCTGGCGTAAACGCTCTGTAGCTACATGAGTATAAATTTGGGTAGTTGAAAGGGAGCTATGCCCTAACAGCATCTGTACGACACGCAAATCGGCCCCGTGGTTCAGCAAATGGGTGGCGAAAGCGTGGCGTAATACGTGTGGCGAGAGTTTTTCGCCGTCAATATCGGCCAGTACGGCGTAATGTTTAATGCGGTGCCAGAAGGTCTGGCGCGTCATCTGCCGCGCCCGGCAACTGGGGAATAACACATCCACCGTCTGCCCGTTAAGCAGCCAGGGGCGGCCATGCTCCAGCCATTGTTCCAGCCAGTACACCGCCTCTTCGCCGAGGGGCACCAGCCGCTCCTTATCCCCTTTACCAATCACCCGCACCACGCCCTGGCGCAGGCTGACATCACTCATGGTCAGGCCCACTAACTCAGATACCCGCAGGCCGGTAGCATATAACAGCTCCAGCATGGCTTTATCCCGCAGTTCCACCGGCTGATCGATAGCAGGTGCCTGAAGCAAGCGTTCTACCTGGGCTTCGCTTAAATCCTTCGGCAGCCGCTGGGGCAACTTTGGGGATGATAACAGAGCGCAGGGGTCGTCGGGGCGCTGCTTTTCATTGTACAGGTACTGAAAAAACCGCCGCAGGGCGCTCAGCAACCGGGCAGAACTGGTGGCTTTATAGCCGCCTTCTAACCGCTCGGCCAGCAGCGCCTGCAAGTCTTCATGGCTGGCTTCCAGCAGACTACAGCTCCTGTGGTGCAACCATTCTGCGCACATACGCAGATCGCGGCGGTAAGCGTTTAATGTATTTTCCGCTAAATTGCGTTCCAGCCAAAGGCTGTCCAGAAATTGCTCAATCCGGTCTAATTCCTTTTCCACAGGGGCCTCTGGGATTGCGGGTTTGGCTAAGTATACCTTGTGGCCCCCCTGAGGGCACCTGCGGCGATAGGGGCAGGCAACGGCTTCTGATACACTAGGTCTATTACAAGCCTGCAAAGAGTATATAACACCATGAAAATTGGCCTATTTTATGGCTCAAGCACTTGCTACACCGAAATGGCAGCAGAGAAAATCCGCGATATTATCGGGCCTGAGCTGGTCACCTTGCATAATTTAAAAGACGATTCCCCGGCGAAGATGGAGCAGTACGACGTGCTGATCCTCGGCATTCCTACCTGGGATTTTGGTGAGATTCAGGAAGATTGGGAAGCCATTTGGTCAGCCTTGCCTGGCTTAAACCTGCAAGGGAAAATCGTGGCCCTGTACGGCATGGGTGACCAGCTCGGTTATGGCGAGTGGTTTCTTGATGCGCTGGGTATGTTGCACGATGCGTTGGCCCCGCTTGGGGTCAAGTTTGTAGGTTACTGGCCAACGGAGGGATATGAGTTCACCAGCCCGAAACCGGTGACTGCCGATGGCAAACTGTTTGTCGGCCTCGCGCTGGATGAAACCAATCAATATGACTTAAGCGACCAGCGCATCCAGCAGTGGTGTGAGCAGATCCTCGAGGAAATGGCGGACCACTTCTCCTAAGGTTAATTTGCCGCCGGGCTACGCTGTTTCAGCACCCGGCGCAGATCGCGCCAGGCATTTTTATCCATGCTGTCTGCCGCCAGCCAGATCATCTCGCGATGGCTATCGCCCTTGGCTCTAAGTAATACCCCGTAACTCAACACCAAAGGCTTACCGATAAGCTGCCAGGTCTGGCCTTGCCATTTCAGGCCGCCATCCTGTAACAGGCAGATTTCCCCTTGGCGGCTGTTGATTCGGCGCTGGCTGCGCACGCAGTCAAATACCACCAGCGACAGCAGAATCAGCCACACGGCCATCATATCCGGTGGCCAGGGGGCAAGCAGTATAATTGCGGCGGCGATACCGTGAAGCAGCAGTGACATCCACTGCGCCCGCCAGGAGACCCGCAGATCAGATTGCCACTGGACCACGTTCGCGGTTCCGATCCTGAATCAATTTAATCATACGTTGCAGTTCAACATCGTTCGGCTTGCCGTGATTCATCAACCAATTGAATAAATCCGGGTCATCAGACTCTAACAGGCGTACAAACACGGTTTTATCTGCATCGGACAGATTATCGTATTCATGTTCGTAAAAAGGCATGATGGAAATATCCAGCTCTCGCATGCCCCGGCGGCAGGCCCAGTGAATTCGGGCTTTGTTATTGATATCCATTGATTCTTCCTGATGGCTTTTCGGGTACAGCCGTTAGTGTAGCGGTTTTTGAAGTATAATTTTAAGCAATGTTACATCTTGCGAACTGTTTCCCACAGCCCTTTCTGGATGCGGGAAAATACAAGGCACAAATCGCCCTGTGAAAGGGCTTGCAATGGTAAACGGCTCTTTTACCATTAACCCAACATCCACCTGCTAAACCGGGATTTGACTATGGCTTTATTACCTTTTGCTCCGCAACAGCCGGTGGCGGCAGCGAAACTGCCGCTGACGCTTATTTCACTGGAAGACTGGGCGCTGTCGACCATCAGCGGCCCGGATAGCGAGAAATATCTCCAGGGCCAGGTTACCGCCGATGTGGCTGTCATTAGTGAAAGCCAGCATCTGTTGGTGGCCCATTGTGATGCCAAGGGTAAAATGTGGAGCAACCTGCGTCTGTTCCGCCAGGGTGATGGCTTCGCCTGGATCGAGCGCCGCAGCCTGCGCGACGAGCAGCTTGTCGCACTGAAGAAATATGCCGTGTTCTCTAAAGTGACCATTGCTGCCGATGAGGAATCTGTCTTGCTGGGTGTGGCTGGCTTCCAGGTCCGCGCCGCATTGGCGAATCTGTTCCCTGCCCTGCCGGATGAATCCACTCAGGTGGTGCGATCTGGTGCCACCACCCTGCTGTGGTTTGGCCTGCCGGAAGAGCGCTTTCTGGTTATAACCGATATGGCCGGGGCGGAATCCCTGGTGAGCGCACTGAAAGAGAGCGCCCAGCTGAACGGCAGCGCCCAGTGGCTTTCCCTTAATATTGAAGCGGGCCTGCCGGTGATTGATGCGGTGAATAGCGTCCAGTTTATCCCTCAGGCCACCAACATTCAGGCGCTGGGTGGGATTAGCTTTAAAAAAGGCTGCTATACCGGGCAAGAGATGGTGGCACGGGCCAAATTCCGTGGGGCCAATAAGCGGGCGATGTGGTTCCTGCGCGGCACCGCAGCACGGGTGCCGGAAGCGGGCGAAGACTTGGAAATGCAAATGGGTGAAAACTGGCGCCGTACCGGTACGGTATTGGCCGCCACCCAACTGGATGAAGGTTCAGTGCTGGTTCAAGTAGTCATGAATAACGATATGGAAGCCGAGAGCGTATTCCGCGTGAAGGACGACGCCACTGGCACCCTGCATATTGTGCCGCTGCCTTATTCACTGGTTGAAAGCGAATAAACTAATAAAGCCCTTCTTAGGAAGGGCTTTATTTGGTCGGTCACCGCGATTAGTGAATGTACAGGTAAATTGCCAGGAAATGGCAAACGCTGCCGCCGAGCACAAACCCATGCCAAATGGCGTGGTTATACGGGATGCGTTTGCAGACGTAGAAAATCACCCCCAGAGTATAAACCAGGCCGCCAACCGCCAGCAGGGTAACGCTGCCTAAATCCAGTTTCACCACCATCTGATAAATCACCACCAGCGAGAGCCAGCCCATTACCAGGTAGGTCACCAGCGACAAAACCTTAAATCGGTGGGCGATGGTTAGCTTGAACAGTATCCCCAGCAGGGCCAGGCTCCAGATAACAATCATCAACCCTTTTGCCAGCGGGGAGTTCAGCCCCACCAGCAGGAACGGCGTATACGTCCCGGCAATCAGCAGATAGATGGCGCAATGGTCGAATTTCTTCAGCCAGCGTTTGGCGCGCTGTTGCGGGATGGCGTGATACAGGGTGGAGGCCAGAAACAGTAGGATCATACTGCCGCCGTACAGGCTGTAGCTGGTAATGGCAGTGGCGCTGGCGTTCATATCCACGGCCTGCACCAGTAACAGCACTAGCCCAACAATCCCGAAGACCAGGCCGATCCCGTGACTAATACTATTGGCTATCTCCTCAGCCAGAGAATATCCCTTCACTATTAATGGCTTATCAACCATGGCAAAGCCTCTGAAAGCGAGAAGAAAGAAAATACACAACAAGCCTAACTGAGAATGATTTCAGTGAACACCTGTTAGCTAAAATTATATTGTGATCACCTGTAACAGATAATTAACGAATCAGCTTAGTAGGCTGACCCGGCGTGAGAATGTTTTAAGGAGAGCGTAGTGACACCAGAACGGCCCCATAACAAGCTGGCTGATTTACAGCAGAGGATTGGTTTTCTGATGGAGCTGGATAAGCTCAAGCCACCGCGGATGCACAATTTGCCAACGCCCTGGACCATTTACTGCCCGTGATTCAGAATTTGCATAATCATGGCCAGAGCTGGAAAGAAAATAATATTGCGCTGGAACAGGTGCTCAACCGTAATGCCCACGTGGGCGAAGTCTTGCCGGAATTATGGCAATATGTGGAGCAGCAATTATGGCTGGCCCGGGAGAAGGGCTGGTTACGTTAATTCCCGCTGTTTTAACCCACCCCGGTGATAAGAAGGATACCTACAGATGTTCACCCACAGCGCGATCGCCAGCCTAAACGGGCTGGAAATGATGGTCTATAACTTCGTCATTAAAAACCGCGACAAAGTGATGTATATGACCATCCGCGAGCTGGCGCAGGGCGCTGGGGTATCCACCACCACCGTGCTGCGCTTCTGCCGCAAGCTACATTGTGATGGCTATTCTGAATTCCGCGTGCGCTTTAAATTATATCTGGAGCAAAATGATACCCAGCAGAATCATTTTGGTGCCAGTGAAATAATAAGCTTTTTTAAAAGTGTCAATAATGATGAATTTGAAAATTCATTAGATGACGCCACCGACATTATAATAAAATCCGAACGAATTATATTTGTCGGCGCGGGCACTTCAGGCGCCCTGGCTAAATATGGGGCGCGGTTTTTCTCCAACGTCGGTAAATTCAGTAACCATATTGATGACCCTTATTTCCCGGTAACCAGCGATATGGCTCGTAATGCGTTAGCCATTGTGCTTTCGGTATCCGGTGAGACTGAAGAGATTCTGCGCTTTGCCAGCCAGTTCAGCCTGCACCACTGTAAGGTGCTATCCATCACTAGCCACAATACCTCCTCCCTCGCCAAACTGGCGGATTTCAATCTCTCTTGGCATATCCCGCAAACCCGTATCAGCGGAGTTTACGATATTACTACCCAAATCCCGGTTATTTATATTTTAGAGAGTTTGGGCCGCAAACTGGCGAATAAATTAGCATAAATAAAACAGGGTGTTTTTTTAATGTGACAAATTACACTTAGGTTATTTTGTTATATCGTGACATTCAAAGGGGGTTTGCTAGACTCCGGATATCAAATAGTTCTGAATGATTCAGGCTAATTATATCCATAAGGAACACCCGATGAAAAAATTGACTCTGCCAAAGGATTTTTTATGGGGCGGCGCTGTTGCGGCCCATCAGGTTGAAGGCGGCTGGGACAAAGGCGGTAAAGGGCCGAGTATCTGCGACGTGTTAACCGGCGGCGCCCACGGTGTTCCCCGCGAAATCACCCAATCCATTGAAGCCGGAAAATACTACCCTAACCATAAAGCCAGCGAGTTCTATAGCCACTATAAAGAAGACATCAAGCTGTTCGCCGAGATGGGCTTTAAGTGCTTCCGTACCTCTATAGCCTGGACCCGCATCTTCCCGAAAGGCGATGAAACCCAACCCAACGAAGAAGGGCTGAAGTTCTACGACGATATGTTCGATGAGCTGCTGAAGTACAACATCGAACCGGTTATTACCCTTTCCCACTTTGAAATGCCGCTGCATCTGGTGCAGGAATACGGCGGCTGGACGAACCGTAAAGTAGTGGATTTCTTTGTGCGCTTTGCCGAAGTGGTGTTCGAGCGTTACAAGCACAAGGTCAAATACTGGATGACCTTCAACGAAATCAACAACCAGCGTAACTGGCGCGCACCGCTGTTTGGCTATTGCTGCTCCGGGGTGGTATTTACCGACCACGACAACCCGGAAGAAACCATGTACCAAGTGCTGCACCACCAATTCGTTGCCAGCGCTATGGCGGTGAAAATCGGCCACCGCATCAACCCGGAAATGCAAATCGGCTGCATGCTGGCGATGGTGCCGCTGTATCCGTTCTCCTGTAAGCCAGAGGACGTGATGTATGCGCAGGAATCCATGCGTGAACGCTATGTCTTTACCGATGTTCAGCTGCGCGGTTACTATCCGACCTATGTACTAAACGAATGGGAACGCCGTGGCTTTAACATTCAGATGGCCCCGGAAGACCAACAAATCCTGCGTGAAGGCTGCTGCGATTATCTGGGCTTCAGTTACTACATGACCAACGCAGTGCAGGCCGAAGGCGGCGCGGGCGATGCGATTTCTGGCTTCCAGGGCAGCGTACCTAACCCCCACGTTAAAGCCTCCGATTGGGGCTGGCAGATTGACCCGGTTGGCTTGCGCTATGCGCTATGTGAACTGTATGAACGCTATAACAAGCCGCTGTTTATCGTGGAAAACGGCTTTGGGGCGTATGACAAAGTGGAAGCCGATGGCAGCATCAATGATGACTACCGCATCGACTATCTGCGCGCCCACGTGGAAGAAATGGTTAAAGCCGTTACCTATGATGGCGTAGACCTGATGGGTTACACCCCGTGGGGCTGCATCGACTGTGTCTCTTTCACTACCGGCCAGTACAGTAAACGCTACGGTTTTATCTATGTAAACCAGCATGATGACGGCACTGGCGACATGTCCCGATCGCGCAAAAAGAGCTTTAATTGGTATCAAAAAGTGATTGCCTCCAATGGCGAAACGCTTTAGAACCCAGGGGCGCCACAGCGCCCTTTTATTTTTAGATATCGACTATTTAAACGATAGATTAAAGTAATCCTAATCCTTGACCGCTATCAATAACCATCGGTTATTTCCCGTCCACTATCACTTTACATGGACTAAGGTTTTTGCCATTGGCTTGTGACCGCTTAAGGGATTGATTATGAGAAAAATAACTAAATTTGCACTGTTAGGTAGCGTGGGCATCGCGGTGATTTATCTGGGGCTGGTGGGCTATGTTCACTACCACGATAATCAGCGTAATGAACTCTCGGCCAGCACCGACGTTTCTTCTGTACCCCTCAATAATGACGTTCTGAAAGTGATGCGGGAAAAGGGCTGCGACTATTGCCACTCCCCTTCTACCGGCCTGCCGTTCTATGCCACGTTACCCATCGCTAAGCAGCTAATGGACTACGATATACAGCTTGGCTACAAATCCTTTAACCTCGATCCGGTGAAGAAAAGCCTGCTCGACAATACCGCCCCAAGCCAAAGCGATCTCAATAAGATCGAATGGGTGATGCAACATGAAACCATGCCACCCACCCGCTACGTCGCCCTGCACTGGGCCGGTGGGGTGGATAAAGCAGAAAAAGAGATCTTCCTGAATTGGGTGAAAACCCAGCGTGAGCAGCACTACACCACGGCGGATATGGCACCGAATCACCGGAATGAGCCGATCCAGCCAATTCCGGAGTCCATGGAAGTCGATAAAGCCAAGGCGGCCCTGGGGATGCGCCTGTATCACGACCCGCGTCTTTCCGGGGATAACACCCTCTCCTGCGCCAGCTGTCACCAACTGGGTGCCGGTGGCGTAGACGGGCAGAAAACCTCAACTGGTGTCGGCGGCCAGCTAGGCCCGATCAACGCCCCGACGGTGTTTAACGCCGTGTTTAACATCGAGCAGTTCTGGGATGGCCGCGCGGCTGATCTGCAAACCCAGGCCGGTGGCCCACCGTTAAACCCTATCGAGATGGCTTCCAAATCTTGGGAGGAAATTATCAATAAACTGGATAAAGACCCGGTGCTTACCAAAGACTTCCTGGCGGTTTATCCGCAGGGCTTTAGCGGTGTCACCATTACCGATGCCATTGCAGAGTTTGAAAAGACCCTGATTACCCCAGATGCACCATTTGATAAATACCTGCGCGGGGATGACAACGCGCTGACGGCCCGCCAGAAACACGGCTATCAGCTGTTCAAAGACAACAAGTGTGCCACCTGCCACGGTGGGGTTATCCTCGGCGGCCGCTCTTTTGAACCATTGGGTCTGAAACGTGACTTCAAATTTGGTCACGTCACTGACGCCGATATTGGCCGCATGAACGTGACCAAAACCGAGCGTGACCGTCTGCGCCAGAAAGTACCTGGCCTGCGTAACGTTTCTCTCACCGGCCCTTACTTCCACCGGGGTGATGTTGCCACCCTGGACGAAGCGGTGAAACTGATGCTGCGCCACCAGGTGGGTACGGAACTGCCGCAAAGCGACGTGGACGATATCGTGGCTTACCTTGAAAGCCTGAACGGGGTCTACCGCCCGGTTCCACTGCATTAACCCCTGAAGCCCGGCAACCACCTAATGCCAACCCGTTAAAGATCACTTAAACGATCTTACATCAATGCAAAAATCCGTCATCTCACAGAGATTGCGGATTTTTTTATGTTGATGAGCCAGGCACTTAATAGCGTCTATAAATTTGTGCCGAAAAAAGTTCTCTGGTCTCTTTGACCTCCTCTCTTCTGAACCTATTAGGACGGGTTACTGACAAGCATTAGGCTATAAAGCCGGTGTTTTTTATTTAGCCCTCCTGCCAACGCATTCACTTAGTCCCCTTTCACTCCGCGATCGCTCCAACATTTTTGTTTAAAAGTTGGCTCCAGCTTCGATAACTTTCGTAAAAGTCACATTATAGGTAAGACTAATCGCGATAATTCACGCAGTCATTTAACAGGAGGTTTATATGAATTTCGCGAATAAGTCGCTGTTGGCGCTGGTGATTTCCGGCTGTAGTGGGGCTGCTATGGCATTGCCGAATGTCACCATTTTAGCCACCGGCGGCACCATTGCCGGGGGCGGCGAGTCTGCCACCCAATCCAATTACACTGCGGGTAAAGTCGGGGTGGAAAACCTGGTACAGGCAGTGCCGCAGCTGAAAGATCTGGCGAACATCAAGGGTGAGCAGGTGGTGAGCATCGGCTCCCAGGATATGAATGACCAAGTGTGGCTGAAGCTGGCCAAAAAGATTAATACTGATTGCAGTAAGACCGATGGCTTTGTAATCACCCACGGCACCGATACGATGGAAGAAACAGCCTACTTCCTCGATCTGACGGTGAAATGCGATAAACCGGTGGTAATGGTAGGGGCGATGCGCCCGTCTACCGCCATGAGCGCCGATGGCCCATTCAACCTGTATAACGCCGTGGTGGTAGCCACCGACCCGGCCTCCGCCAACCGTGGGGTATTAGTTGCCATGAATGACCGGGTGCTGGATGCCCGCGATGTGACCAAAACCAACACCACCGAGGTAGAAACCTTCCGTAGTGTGAACTTTGGCCCACTGGGCTATATCCACAACGGCAAGATTGATTACCAGCGCGCCCCGGATCGTAAGCACACTACCGCTACGCCGTTTGATGTCAGTAACTTAACCAGCCTGCCAAAAGTAGGGATTGTGTATAACTATGCCAATGCCACTGATTTGGGGGCCAAAGCGATGCTGGATGCGGGCTATCAGGGGATTGTCAGTGCCGGGGTGGGTAATGGGAATATGAATAAATCCCTGTTCGATACCTTGGCAACAGCGGCCCATCAGGGCGTGGCCGTAGTGCGTTCCTCCCGGGTGCCCACCGGCTCTACCACCCAGGACGCTGAAGTTGATGATGCCAAATATGGCTTTGTGGCCTCCGGCAGTCTCAACCCACAAAAGGCTCGGGTGCTGCTGCAACTGGCTTTGACTGAAACCAACGATCCGAAAACCATTCAGACCATGTTTAACACTTACTGATCACAGAAGTTTGGCCTTGAGCCAGATTCGCCCTTTCCCGATACTGGTTTAGGCTTTACTTAATTAGGTAAAGTCTAAACTGTCATGAACGATAAATATTAACGTTAACAAAGCGTTGGGCAGGCTGTGGGAGCAGGGGCTGGTGAAGTGCTACCGACAGGCCCAACAGCAGGTTTACACCATGCAAACCCGGCAGTGATGCGGCCGAGGTACTGATTCTACCGGGGGTAGCCCCGGGTTATCTGGTGGCACCGGGCTTTTTCCTGCTAGCGGGCTTGGTGGGGGCCGGGCTGCTGTTTGCTGGGTTTAGTGGTTTGCAACAGGGCGCGGATACTGGAAATAATGCCCTGGAACCGCGTCTTGAAACCTAAAAGGTGAACCACAGCCCGGCGGCTATGGCACCAAATAGCGCCCACTTGATCAGATAATACCCTTTTTTATTCCACTTTTTCAGTCGCTTACCTACGATTCGCACTTGATAAATATGGCGAAAGGCCCGGTTAATCCCCCCCACCCGATCGGCGTCGTTATTGGGTGCCACGGCGGCACTCATCAGGTTACGTCCCAGGAAGTGGTTAATGCGCTGCGCCCAGCGCCAGCGCATTGGCCGCTCAATATCACAAAACAGGATCAGCCGGTTTTCACCGCTGGTGTTCTCGGCATAGTGAATATAGGTTTCATCAAATAGTACCCCCTCTCCGTCGCGCCAGCTGTAACGCTTGCCATCCACCTCGATAAAACAGCGGTCGTCGTTTGGCGTTGCCAGGCCTAAATGGAAACGCAGCGATCCGGCATAGGGATCGCGATGGCGCGGTAACCGGCTGCCATCGGGCAGCGTAGCAAACATGGCGGCCTTAACCGTAGGGATGGTACGTAACAATGCGGTGGTTTGCGGGCAGAGTTCGCTGGCGGAGGGGTGCGCATCCTCGTACCACTTAAGATAAAAACGCTTCCAGCCGGTTTTAAAAAACGAATTAAAACCGGCATCTTTAAATTTATCGTCGGCTTTGATGGCTTCTTGCTGCTGGAGCAGTAAACCTTCTTCGCGGATCACCTGCCAGTTGGCTTGCAGCACTAAAAGTTCCGGGAACGCTTCTATTGCCAGATAGGGGGTATTAGGCACCCGGGAGAACAGATACATAAAGCCATTCATCGGGGCGGTGAAGGTAGAATGGTCGGAAAGTTGGCGCCAGAATGCAAAACGGACGCGCCCGCGGAAATGCACATACAGAGTGGAGAACACAAACAGGGACAGAATGATGTACTTCATGCCACAAACCTTGGGTTAACGTCGTATAAAATACTAAGTTATTCTAGGTTATCAGGCGGCAATTGGTCTAACAGCAACGGGTTCAAGGTGCAATTTCAGCCATTGAAAAGCTCCTATAGTCACTTCAGGTTATGGGAGCAGCAGGTTGCCTTATTGGCCACACTACGGGTGTATCATTTCGCGGGCTTGTGAATTCGTGGTGAACTCCGGTGGGTTAGGATGTATTCATCCTGCCCCCCAGTCACCATGTCCTCACGGAAGGTTAAACAAAATGTGATAACTCTCTGCCCGGCAATCCGATAAGCTTTAAGGGTTGAGGCCCGCTGAGAGGATCCATGAGCAGTAAACGCATTCTGTTAGTCGAAGATGATGAAGATATTGCCGTGCTGCTACGGCTTAATCTTGAAGATGAGGGCTATGTCATCGTCCATGAAGCCGACGGCATCAGCGCCCTTAAACAACTGGAGAAAGCCGATTGGGATGCGGTGATCCTCGATCTCATGCTGCCAGGGGTGGATGGCCTGGAGATTTGCCGCCGCATCCGCATGATGACCCGCTACCTGCCGGTAATCATTATCAGCGCCCGTACCAGTGAAACCCACCGGGTGTTGGGGCTGGAGATGGGTGCTGATGACTACCTGGCTAAGCCGTTCTCGGTGTTGGAACTAACCGCCAGGATCAAAGCGCTGTTCCGCCGCCAACAGGCCATGGGGGAAAACCTTAAGCTTGATGCCGGGGTGATCCAGCGTAACGGGCTAACCATCGATCCATTAGCCCGGGAAGTGCGCCAAAATGGCTGTAACGTGGATCTCACGCCTCGGGAGTTCGATCTGCTGTATTACTTTGCCCGCCACCCGGGGGAAGTCTTCTCCCGCCTGCACCTGTTGGAAAACGTTTGGGGCTACCAGCACGAAGGCTATGAACACACGGTCAATACCCATATCAACCGCCTACGCGTCAAAATTGAAAAGGATGCGGCTGAGCCAGAGTTTATTCTGACGGTCTGGGGTAAGGGATATAAATTCATTCCGGGGGGCCAGTAATCATGGGTAAATTCAGCCTGAGCCAGCGCCTGGCGCTACTGTTCACCGGCGCATTGGCTATTTGTGCCGTGGTGGCCTGCGTGGTTCAACTTTACAGCGCTAATCAATATGGCAACGCTATGGTGCAGCGGCTTTCCGCCGATCTTGCCAGCCAAATTGTCAGCAGTGAAAAACTGCTGGATGAGCAAGACCATGTTAATAAGCCAGCCTTGACTACCTTGTTTGACCGCCTGATGACCCTGAACCCCAGCGTGGAACTGTATCTGATATCTCCTCAAGGAGACCTGCTGGCCGACGCCGCCCCGCAAGGCCATATCAAACAGCAAAAAGTAGCGATTGGCCCGATTCAGGACTATCTCTCTGGCAGCGCCTGGCCGGTATATGGCAGCGATCCACGCAGCCTGGATGAAAAGAAAGTGTTTAGCGCAGCGCCCATCCGCCAGGATGGCAAACTACGGGGCTATTTGTATATCGTCCTGCAAGGGGAAAACCTCAATGCCCTTGCCCATGCAGCCTGGCAGAAAGCCCTGTGGAATGCGGTACTGTGGAGCCTGCTGTTGGTGGCCTTTCTGGGGGTGGTGATGGGAGGGCTAGTGTACTACTGGGTAACGCGCCCGGTGCGGTTATTGACCCGCCAGGTCGGCGGGCTGGATAAGGACAGTATCAGTACCATCAAGCATCTGGCGGCTTTGGCACCACACTCCGGCCCCCATGACGAAGTGGTGCGGCTACATAACGCCTTTATCGAACTGGCACGTCAAATCTCCCGTCAGTGGGATGCGCTTTCTGATAGCGATCGCCAACGGCGGGAATTCGTCGCTAATATCTCCCACGATTTACGCACCCCGCTGACCTCGCTACTGGGCTATTTGGAAACCCTGTCGGTAAAAGCCGATACCCTTAGCCCGGAAGACACCCGGCGCTACTTCGCCATCGCCTTACGCCAGGGCAATAAGGTGCGCCATCTTTCCCAGGAATTATTTGAGCTGGCGCGGCTGGAGCATGGTGGGATCAAACCCCAGCTTGAGCGCTTTTCTGCCGCCGATCTGGTGCAAGACGTATTGCAGAAATTCGATCTGGCACTCTCCACCCGTAAGTTGCAATTAAAGGTGGACGTGCCCTCGGGCCTGCCGTTGGTTAACGCCGACCTGTCGATGATTGAGCGGGTACTGACCAACCTGGTAGATAACGCCATCCGCCATACGCCGGAAGGTGGGATGATTAGCGTCCGGCTGTGGCTGGAGGGGGACAAGGTTAAGGTGGATGTCTCCGATAATGGGCCTGGGATCCCTGAAGCCCTGCGCGATAATCTGTTCCAGCGGCCATCCATTCTCGACAACCATACCGCCAGCCCTAACCGGGGCGGCCTGGGCCTGATGATAGTGCGCCGGATGCTGCAACTGCACGGTTGCGATATTCATCTGCTGGACCAAGGCCCCGGCGCCCACTTCCGTTTTTCAATACCGCATTCACCGTTAAAACATCAGCAGTAGCCTCGAAGCCAGGGCTGCTACAATCAATTGTTCATCACTTTTCAGCGTATTTATAAGGCAGGTCTTACCATGTCCGATAACAACTATCAGCCGTCAAAAGTATGGAAATGGGAACAACAGGGTGGCGGTACCTGGTCCAAAATAAACCGCCCTATTGCCGGGCCAACCCATGACGTCACCTTGCCAGTGGGCAAACACCCGCTCCAGCTTTACTCCCTCGGTACGCCCAATGGCCAGAAGGTCACTATTATGCTGGAGGAGCTACTGGCATTAGGGGTAACGGAAGCTGAATATGATGCCTGGATGATCCGCATCGGCGAAGGGGACCAATTCTCCAGCGGATTTGTCGATGTGAACCCAAATTCAAAAATCCCCGCTCTGATGGACCACTCAGCGAACCCGCCGATCCGGGTATTTGAGTCCGGGGCTATCGTGCTATATCTGGCGGATAAATTCGGCAAACTGGTGCCGAAAGATATTGCCGGGCGCACTGAAACCCTGAACTGGCTGTTCTGGCTCCAGGGGTCTGCGCCTTATTTAGGCGGCGGCTTTGGCCATTTTTACCACTATGCACCGGTGACCATTGAGTACGCCATTGACCGTTTTACCATGGAAGTCAAACGCCAGTTGGACGTACTTGACCGCCAGCTTGCCAACCAGCGCTTTATTGCCGGAGAGAAGTACACCATCGCCGATATCGTTATTTGGCCATGGTACGGCAACTTGGCAGTAAACAACGCTTATGAAGCAGCAGAATTCCTCGATATTGCCTCTTACAAACATCTTATGCGTTGGGCTAAAGAGGTGGCTGAACGCCCTGCGGTTAAGCGGGGAAGTCGGGTTAACCGCAGTTCTGAGAACGCCGGAGAATTTCTGCCAGAGCGCCATAGCGCGGTTGATTTTGATAGTCTGACAAACCTTGAATAAATAATGCCAGCATCACCAGGTAAACCTTAGTGATATTATTCGGAATAACCGAGTAATATCACTTTGATAATGACAGTAAATGATAAGCCATTAACTAAATAGGCCTTGAACAAGACGCTTATCCTGTTCAATAGATAGCAAAGCATCACATAAACTTATTGATTGAAGTGATTTCTCGCGCTTACTGGATGTCACACAATTATTAAGTCCAAATTTGGACTCCACCTATAAAATCAAGTAAATCAATTCGATAATCTTTTATTGCGTGGGTACCCCTTGAAATGCGATTTAATTCGCTTAACTGAAAATAAATTGATTAAAACAACGATACTGCCAGGCTTTTTAAGGTAAATTATCTTAAGCGTGGTCGGGAGCACCACTCAGATCCTCCTCAAGGAAGAAAAATGTCAGCCTTATTCAAAAAAACCAGACCCAGTCAGTATGGGCCTTATCACATGACATTGACAGTACAAGTCCCCTATTCTGCCCAGTTTGGGCTGGAACGGCTGGCCTGCTATTACAATCTCAACCATTCACAAATGCTGAACAAACTGATTGCTGATGCCCATCATGAGCTGCTGGCCAAATTGACCGATCGGCAGGCTGATGACTATTTGCATATGCAGCTTCAGGAAGCTTACCGTTAAATTCCGCCCTATAGACGGGGTAAATTTGGCACCGCAAGATAATGAATTCAGCAATGAGTAAGCTATTTCTTGATATGCCGCATAATGCCTTCCGCTGATATGATTATTCTTAACAATACAGCAGCTTGGGCGATGTGGCACATTTACCAAACACAACATTAAGAACCAGCCTAAGGTATCAGAGCCAGCTAAAGGACATCGACAGGCCTGTCGCTGACGCCCCATATCGATGACCCGGCAATGATGGAATTAATGGTGAACTCGATCTTTGACAGTGGCTATTTCTACCGCATCCGTATTATTGATGTGAACACCGGTACGGTGATCGAGGAACGCAGTGCCGCCCCCAACATCCAGAATGTCCCGGCGTGGTTCCGTAAAATTGTGTGCCTCGATCCAGGCTATGGCGATCACCCGCCGTGAATTGTTGCTTATTCCTACCTTGCCAAAAACTCCGGAACTCCGCTGTGTAGTAAAACCGAAGGCGAGTTGCACGTGCTGCAAGAGATTGGCATCCAGGGGGCCATGGGGTGCCGGTGTGAAGAGCCTGAAGCGATAATAACGATTAATCCTCAACGCTGGATGGATAATATATTCATGATAATTATGTTTTTCCAAGCATAATTGGGCAGTGAATTATTCCAATCAAAAATAAACTACTTAGCTTTAGTATTATCATTATGGCCTGTGCCGGATGCTTTATCCCAGTATTTAATTAAACAACCATCACTTTAACCACAAGTTATTCATTCCGATATGGCATTCGGCAATTATCAGAGATAGGTGCTAATGTTTAGGTATTTTTGATAAACAACACTGACAAGGATCCACTGTATGTACTTTGTTCAACATGACGGGCAGGGGCAGGTTATCCGCATGGAGCAACAGCCTTTCTACGAGATGACCGGGAAATACGAGGATAATTCGCCTGAGGTGTTAGCCTGGCTTCAACAAAACACAGCCCGTGAAGAATCACTTAAACGGCTGCAACACAGCGATTTGGAAATGGTTCGGGTACTGGAGGATCTTATTACCGTGCTTATGGATAAAGGGGTTCTCACCATCACCGACCTGCCACCGGCCGCTCAAAATAAACTTATGCATCGCACTCAGGCACGTCAGGCTCTGGGCGGGCTAGAGAAGCCGATCAACGATGACGACGATGCATTAATCTAATTCACTTAGAGGGGATAATTTATCCCCCCTGAGTTTCTTAATTTTATCCAATAGTGCCCTCCTTGTCTGATACTTATTTAATTTTAGTTATCCTTGCCATCCCCTATAAGGTTTTAATAAAGCGTGATTAATATGCGCTTACCACAAATACTTATTTACCGTGGCCATGCTGGCCCCTTTTCCACTATTTAAAACTGGAAGGAGCGATCAATCAGAATCAAGGAGAGGGCTTATGAATAGCGTAATTGGATATATAAAAGTGGCCCATGGCGAAGCCTTCGCCGTGCGCCCTAATGGCTCCCCGCGCCAGCACATCCGGTGCAGTTTCCATCAGTCTAAATGATGGGAGAAGCGTCGATTTAGGGCGAAACAGTGAATGGGATTTCGCCGGTATCGCCCCACCCCAGTGACCTCGCCGGTGCGCGGGGCCGGTGCGCGGGATTGTTCAGCAGCCGATTTTACGGGCTAAGGCTGAGGCTCTGCTGGAGCGCTAAAACAAAAAAAATCTCAGTCCCAGTGACCGGGATTTTTTTAGAGGGCGATATCGGCAATTTGCTCGTGCTACGGGTGTACATATGGCGATTAAGGTGGTTTTAACCTGAAAAACGGGCGCTATTAACATTACCCGTAGCTATATTAAAAGCATATTCCATAACCTGTAGATAATCACCCTAATACTCTACCGGGTCTTTTTGATATTTTTATAAAAGTGAACTGCTTAACAAAACCTATTATCGACATTTCGCCATTGGCTTAATTGTGATCGCTGCTATGCGAAGTTATCGGACAAATATATAAGCTGTCATACCGGATTTTTACCACAAAGCATTTCACCGATAAATAAACATGGAGTAATCATGCAAATATTAAATGGATTTACCCGTGGCGCCCTTGCCCTCTCCCTATTATTAGTAACTGCGGGCGCTCAGGCCGAAAAAGCCCAGACCCTGCGCCTGGCCCACAACCTGGATCGCAGTCACGTAGTACACCAGGCCTTTGAATACTTTGCTAAAGATGTACAACAGGCTTCTTCCGGTAAATTAAAAGTGCGTATTTATCCCGCTAGCCAAATGGGTAACGCCCGGGAAACCCTGGAGTTATTACAAAATGGCGCCCTGGATATGGCAAAAGGCTCCGCCAGCGATTTAGAATCCTTCGATAAAGTGTATGCCATTTATAATCTTCCTTATTTATTCCGCGATCAGGCCCATTTCAATGCCGTGGTATTTGGCAATATTGGCCGGGACATAATGGCCTCCACCGAGGATAAAGGACTCATGGCTATTGCGGCCTATGTGGCCGGAACCCGGAGTTTTTACGCCAAAAAACCCATCACCAAACCCGAAGATTTAAAGGGAATGAAAATTCGTGTTCAGCCCAGCCCCACCACCCTAAAAATGATTGAACTGATGGGCGGTTCCCCTACGCCTGTGGCTTTCGGTGAGGTCTATACCGCTATGCAACAGGGGGTGGTAGACGGCGCGGAAAATAACGTCCCTTCCTGGGTGCAGACCCGCCATATTGAGATCGCTAAAGTGTTTTCTGAAGATGAGCACACCTCCATCCCTGATTTCCTGGTGAATGCCAGCCAAACCTGGAAAAAGTTTACCCTGGAGCAGCAGCACATCATCACAGAGGCAGCGCGCAAATCGGAAGTCTGGCAACAGCAGCAGTGGATCAAGCTGGATAACGAATCCCGTGAAAAAGCCCGTTCTCTGGGCGGCTCCTTTGTTTCTGTAGATAAAGCCCCGTTCCGCGCCGCGGTAAAACCGTTGTATGACGAGTTCGCTCAAGATAAAGACCAGGCGGAACTGCTTAAGCGTTTTGACCAGGCAGGGCGCTGATGATGTATGACAGGTTAAAAGCCGTCGTCGATCGCATTACGGCCCTGGTGATGGTGTGGCTTATGGTGGCCCTGGTGCTGTGCGTGGTGTGGCAAGTGGTCAGCCGCTACCTGCTCAGCACCCCCAGCACACTCACCGATGAACTGGCCCGCTATCTGATGATGTGGGTTGGCTTATTAGGGGCCGCTTGGGCCGTAGGGGTTCAGCGCCATCTGGCGATAGATTTACTCACCCAAAGTATTAGCCCCCGCAAGCGGCTGCTGCTTAGCGTGGTGAATAATGCCGGGATCGGCCTGTTTGCCATCGGCGTTGTGATCAATGGTGGCCTGCGGTTGATCTTCCGCACCCTGGAAACCCAACAGCTGTCGGCAGCGATGCAAATCCCTATGGGCTACATCTACCTGATCCTTCCCCTTAGCGGGGCGGTGATGCTGTTCTATTCGTTCTACTATTGCAGCGCCGCGCTGGGGCAACTCAGCAAAACCGCTGATAAGGGATAACCATGGAAGGTTCAATTGCACTGGTGCTGTTTGGCGGCTTCTTCTTGCTGGTGAGCCTGGGGATGCCTATCTGTTTCGCCATTGGTATTGCCAGTGCGCTAGCAATGGGGATGGCCTTGCCCTGGGACGTGGCGATGATCACCTTTGCCCAACGGATGGCGAATGGCCTGGATAACTTTGCCTTGCTCGCTATTCCGTTCTTTATTCTGGCGGGCACCCTGATGAACAGCGGCGGTATCGCCGCCCGACTAATACGCTTTGCCCAAGTGATGGTGGGTAGGGTGCCGGGGTCCTTGGGCCACGTGAATGTATTATCTAATATGATGTTTGGGGCCATTTCCGGCTCAGCAGTGGCAGCGGCGGCAGCCGTAGGGGGAACCCTGGCACCGATTCAGAAGCAGCAGGGATATGATCCGGCTTTCTCAACGGCGGTGAATGTCTCCTCCTGCATTACCGGTCTGCTTATCCCGCCTTCCAACGTACTGATCATTTACTCGTTAACCGCGGGCGGTGTCTCGGTGGCGGCGCTGTTTATGGCCGGGTATTTGCCAGGCATGTTGATGGGCCTGTCAGTGATGGCAGTATGCGCCATTATTGCC
>CBIFWW010000004.1:0-57359 GCA_966186435.1 uncultured Enterobacteriaceae bacterium | reverse complement strand
CAAATAATCATTTTAAAAATTTGAGCTAGCTCACGCTTTGTATTAGTTACATTTGATGTAGGTCAAGGGTTAATGCACTGATCCCCTTAAAATCGTTTGTCCACTCTGGCCCTGCAGAAATTTTTGGTCCAGACCTATGATTGGGTTGGATTCCGATCTTTTGTCCGTTCAGGATGCCGGTAATTCGTAAGAAACGCTAATGCAATTGGCTGATTGGTATCACGTAAATAAAAATAAATGGTGGCTGTTGCCGCTGATTTTGCCATCCATATTATTGCCCTTGGTCTCTTTGTTTAATGCCAGTGGTACTCTGGAAGAGTCACGTATAGCCCTCTATTATTTATCGCCCGCCTTAATGATGGCGTTGATGATGATTTTTGGCTGGGCAGCGGTACCGGGTGTTACATTATCTATTTTGGTGCACTATTTGCCCGAACGTGGGCTGGTAGATGCTGTCACCGGTGTATTTCACTATTTATTACCGCTTTCAATCAGTTGGGGAGGCTATAAAGTCTTTGCCCAACATCGTAGCACCGGTACCTTCGGTAACTTAAAGCTAACGCCGTTACGCTTGTTCTGGCTGATATTCTGTAATACTACGCTATTTTTTGTGTTTTATCAGGTAGCCATTTTCTTTGGCTTATATGACGTCAAAGTCAGCTTGCTGGGTGAGAACCCGCTGCAAATCAGCACATTGATTAATTATCAGGGAATTCTTGTAGGCAGTATTACCGGGGTGCCGTTCTGTTACTTTCTGATTCGAGTGATCCGCAAACCTAATTTTTTCCGGGCGTTTATCTACCGGATGCGCGCCCAGTTTCATCAGTCCATAACCGCTTTTGAAGTGGGAGGGTGGATATTTTTGCTGTGTGTTTTACTGGCACTGCTGCTTATTCCACTGTCTGATAACAGTAATATCTTTAATACCAATTACACCTTTACGTTAATTCTACCATTAATGCTGTGGGGGGCGATGCGCTTTGGCTATTTATTTATTACCACCGTATGGACATCAATATTAATTCTGCTAAGCCATTACTTTTATCGTTATGTTCCTCATGGCGGCGATTACAAATTGCAGCTGGCGATAACCTCTTCTTGTTATGCGGTATTTTCAATTTCCATCACCTTGATGGCGATTGTGACAACGCGCCAGCGGGAGGTGTATGCTCGGGCTAAGCGTATGGCTTTGCTAGACCCGATTATTCAAATCCCAAATTTGCGCGCGATGACGCGGGATCTAAAAAAACACACTTCGTCAGCACTATGCTTTTTAAGCATTCCGGGTCTAGAGCTGTTAGGCCGAAATTACGGGGTGATGCTGCGAATTAACTATAAGCAGCAACTGTCCTCTTATTTACGCCAGTATTTGGATGATGATGAATTCGTCTATCAGCTATCCGGCCATGAGTTGGTGATTCGTTTGAATGGGGAATCTCATCGCGAACATATCGAATTTTTGCACAGTAAAATCAAGATGTTCCGTCTGCACTGGGATGAAATGCCGCTGCAACCGCAAGTGGGGATCAGCTTCTGTTATGTACGGCCACCGGTAGAGCACCTGTATCTGTTATTGGGTGAATTAGGTACCGCCGCCGGGTTCGCTCTCACCACTAATATGCCAGAAAGCTTACATATGAATGGAGTGCGCCATATTCAGTATGTGGTGCGCAGCAAAGTTGCGATGCTGAACCGTCTGCAAAATGCGCTGGATAATGACCACTTCTTCCTGATGGCCCAGCCGATTAAAGGCATCCGCGGCGATATCTACTACGAGTTGCTGCTGCGCATGGAAGGGGAAGATAACGTAATTTATACCCCGGACCAGTTCCTACCCGTGGCCCATGAGTTTGGGTTGTCCACCACCATTGATATGTGGGTATTGGAGAATGCATTGCAGTTTATTGATAGCCACCGGGATACCCATCCGGGGATGCGTTTCTCCATCAATCTGACGCCAGCGTCGGTGTGCCGGGCGCAATTGCCGGAGGAGATCCGCGGCCTGCTGAAGATCTATAATGTGGAGCCGTGGCAGCTGGTGCTGGAAATTACCGAAAGCGATCAGCTGACTAACATTGAGCAAGCGACGGTCACGCTGCACGGGTTGCAGAGCATGGGGTGCCGGGTGGCAATTGATGATTTTGGTACCGGTTATGCCAGCTATGCCCGCCTGCGGGAGATGCATGCTGATATCATGAAGATTGATGGTAGCTTTATTCGCAATCTGATGACCAGCAGCCTCGATTATCAGATCGTGGAATCTATCTTCCAGTTAGCCCGAATGAAGCGAATGCAGGTAGTGGCGGAGTATGTGGAGAATGAAGAGACGGCTCAAGCATTGACCCGGATGGGAGTGGATTACCAGCAGGGCTATTTTGTTGGGCGGCCCCAGTCGTTGCGTACCCTATTCCAGTCATAATTATTCCCATCGAAAAGGCGCTTGCGGGCGCCTTTATCATGTATATCAGGCTACCGCCGAGGGTGTGGCTTCTTCCTCAACAATTAACTTCCAACCGGTGATGGCTTCCCAATATTGTTGTTCGCGCTCCAGGTCCAGCATCACTAGGGCGTTCTGTGCAAACCATTCATGGGGGAAGCGCAGCGTCCAATGGTGATCGTCTGTTTCCAATACCAGCGTGGGTGGCGTGGTGGTGGCCTGGCGCTGGTTATTAAGCAAAATGCCTAGTCGCAGCAATTTAATCAGCGGCAGGAATTGCTTCTTGCGGAATAAGGTCAGGCGCGGTAACTCATCAAGCTTAATGGCTTTCCGGCTGAAGCGAACCAGGGTCGCCATAAAGGTCTGCTGTTCCTGGGTGAAGCCGGGCAGGTCGCTGTTTTGCAAGATATAGGCCGAGTGGCGCTGCATCCCGCTGTGGTTAATGTTCAGGCCCACTTCATGGAGCATCGCCGCCCACTTTAATAATGCCTCAATCTGCGGATTGGCCTGTTTCTTATTTTGGTCGCGCCATTGCTCATAAAGATGCACAGTAGTGTCCAGCACCCGGCGGGCTTGTTCTCTGTCAATATGGTACTGGTTCGCCAGGCTTTGCGCGGTACGTATACGGATATCCACATGGCGGAAGCGGCCTTCCATTTCATACAGAACGCCTTCGCGTAGCGCCCCATCAGACAGGCGCAGTTCTTTGATACCCAGGGAGTCAAACACCCCACACAGGATCGCCAGGCCCGGTACAAATACGGCCTTACGCTCATCGGAGAGGCCGGGAAGGGTAAGGGTTTCGAAGCTGGTGAATTTCAGCACCTCAGTGCGCAGTAACTCCAGGCGCTCCGGGGTGAGCATCCCGTCTTTCTCACCCAAGGCTAGCAGCACTTCATAGGCGGCTTTGATAGTACCAGAGGCACCCAGCGCCACGTTCCAGCCTTCCAGCCGGTATTGCCAGGCTAAGCTTTCCAGCTTTTGCACCGCTGCCAGCCGCGCCCGTTTAAAGTTATCACCGCTTATCTTGCCACCGGCGAAGAAGTTCTGTGCAAAGCTCACGCAGCCCATGCGGCGGCTTTCAACCAGCCGGGGTTCAAAATCCTCGCCGATCACCAGTTCAGTGGAGCCACCGCCAATATCGATCACCAGCTTGCGGCCTTTCTCCGGCTGCGTGTGTTCAACCCCCATAAAGATCAGGCGCGCTTCTTCATTACCTGAGATGATTTCGATTGGATAGGGGATAACGTGCTCGGCCCGCTTAAGAAAATCCGTGGCGTTGATGGCCTGGCGCAACGTATGGGTGCCAACAATAAACACGTTGGCCGGGGCAAAGCCCTGTAGCCGTTCGGCGAACAGCGCCAGGCAAGAAAGCCCCCGCTCAATGGCTTCTTCATTCAGGCGGTTGTTTTCATCCAAGCCGTCGGCCAGGTGTACCCGCTGCTTCAGACGGCCAATAATCTGCATCGCCCCGTCAACTTCACGGGCGATAACCATATGAAAGCTGTTAGAGCCGAGATCGACCGCTGCATATTCCTGGGGGCGGGGAGAATGTTTTGTTATCGGCATTTTTAAAGTTGTTCCAGAGATTTCAGATACTCGTAAATAGCCAGCTGCGAACGCACCTTACGGCGGTTGCCGCGCGGCACATAGCGGTTACTCAACTCTTTATCTATGATGCGTGATTTCACCGTGTCGCTGAATTGCAGCTCGATAATATCCAGAATCCGCTGTTTCAGGTGCGGATCGAGGATGGCTACGGCCACTTCGATACGGTAATCGATGTTTCGGGTCATCCAGTCTGCGGATGACAGATACACTTTTTTATCGCCGCCATTTTCAAAAATATAGACCCTGTCGTGCTCAAGGTAGCGGTCAACGATACTGATCACCCGAATATTTTCGCTGATCCCCTCAAGCTGCGGGATCAGCGAGCACAAGCCGCGGATCAGCAGGTTGATTGGCACCCCGGCGCTGGATGCGGCATACAGGCGATCAACCAGGCCGTTATCCACCAGGTTGTTCAGTTTCAAGGTAATGCCGCTTGGCTGGCCCTTTTGGGCGCAAGCGATCTCTTTATCGATCATTTCGTACAGCAGGCGGCGCGAGTTTTGCGGCGACACCAATAAATGGTCGAAGGCCACCGGGCGATACGGGTTCTCGATAAAGTTAAACACCCGGCGCACTTCATTGGTGATACGGGCATCGGCTGTCAGCAGGGAGTAATCGGTATATAAGCGGGCGGTTTTTTCGTTAAAGTTACCGGTGCCGATATGGGCATAGCGCACCACTTCCTCACCTTCTTTCCGGGAAATCAGGAACAGCTTGGCGTGGATTTTCAGCCCCGGTACCGAGAAGATCACGTGTACCCCGGCTTCCGTCAGGCGTTTAGCCCAGTGGATGTTGGCTTCTTCATCGAAGCGGGCCTGGAGTTCTACCACCACGGTGACTTTCTTACCGTTGTGGGCGGCGTGGATCATGGATTCGATAATCCGTGACTCTTTCGCCACCCGGTAAATATTGATTTTGATGGCCAGTACGCTCGGGTCAAAGGAGGCCTGGCGCAGCAATTCCAGCACGTGCTCGAAGGTGTGATACGGGTAGTACAGCAGCACGTCCCGCTCGCGGATGGCGTCAAAGCCGTTGCGGAATTTATCAAACCAGACATGGCGCAAGCGCGGCAGCGGCTTATTAACCAAGTTGGCCTTACCCACGTTCGGGAAGCTAATAAAGTCTTTAAAGTTGTGGTAGCGGCCGCCCGGTAGCATTGAGTCATAGCGGGAAATAGTCAGCTTCTGGCGCAGCATTTCCACCATGGCATCAGGCATATCGCGCTGATAAACAAAGCGTACTGGCTCTGCCGTGAGGCGCTGTTTCAGGCTGGAGGACATCAGTTCCAACAGGCTGGATTCCATCTCATGAACCAGGTCGTATTCCGCATCACGGGTCATTTTCATGGAATATGCGCTAAGGGAATCGTAGTCGAAGAAGCCGCTGAAAATATCATCAAGGCAGTAGCGCAGGATGTTGTCCAGCAGGATCATCGGCTTACGGCGGCGTGGGGTTTCCGGCGGCAGGTTCACAAAGCGCGGCACTTTATCGGACGGGATCTCCAACAAGGCGTAACGGATGGTATCGCCACGGACAATTTCTACCGCCAGGTAGGTGTAATCGTCCTTCAGGAACTGCACCAGATCGGTTTCACGAGTGATCAAGATTGGCGTAATGTGCTGGCGCAGGTACTGCTTAAAGTAATGGCGTAGCCATTGCTGCTGGTTCGGGGAGAGCTGGCGTTCGTTAATCAGGAAGATTTGGTTGCGGGCCATTTCCAGCAACAGGTCGTTATACAGGGTGTCAAACTCCTGATCGGCCTTCATTACCCGGGTTTGGATTTTGCTGAGCAGATGGCGGGAGTGGGAGCTTAAACCCTGCTCTTCGCTGATGATGATGCGCCGCTTAAGCTCGGCAAATCGGACTTTGTAAAATTCATCAAGGTTATTGGAGTAAATCCCCAGGAAACGCATGCGTTCAATCAACGGGTTAAGTTTATCTGCTGCTTCCTGAAGTACTCGCTCGTTAAAAGACAGCCAGCTTAGTTCTTTTTCGATGTAAAGCTTATCCTGACCCATTACGACTCACACTCCACTTGATTACGCCGCCCGGCAGACGGGGGCTGAGTTACGCGCTCCTGGCGAATATTATGGCGAGGTTTGCCCGGCAAAGTCCAACAATGCCAGAAATACCTGACAGTTATTCATTCCAGCAAGTAATTATTTATTTGGTCGGGGTTTGCCTGGTGGTACCAGGCAAGAGATATAGCAAGCCTAATAAAGATAAAAAGAAAGGCGCCGGGGCGCCTTAGTCTTCTGATGCGTAGCCCTGGGGGCCAAGTGCTTCGCCGTCCAACCAGGCCCTGTCACCTTTCACGGTCAGGCGGCCATTAATAAACCAACTGACTGCAAGTGGATAGATGGCATGCTCCTGGTGCAGAATCCGGGCGGTGATTTCATCTTCGTCATCGCCGGGGAATACCGGTATTTTTGCCTGTAATACCACCGGGCCGCCGTCCAGTTCATCAGTGACGAAGTGAACCGATGTACCGTGCTCGTTATCCCCGTTTTCCAGCACCTGGCGATGGGTATGCAGGCCGGGGTATTTGGGCAACAGGGAAGGGTGGATATTGAGCATCCGCCCATGGTAATGGCCGACAAATGCCGGGCTGAGGATGCGCATGTAACCGGCCAACACCACTAAATCGGGATCGAAATCATCAATGCGTGCGGTGAGTGCGGCATCGAAACTTTCCCGATTGCTGTAGTCTTTGGGGGAGAGTGCGAAGGCAGGGATCCCGGCCTCCTGCGCCCGCATCAAGCCCCAGGCGCTGGCTTTATTGCTAAACACCGCACACACCTCCGCATTGATGCGTTGCTGCTGACAGGCATCGATAATGGCCTGCAAATTGCTGCCATTACCGGAGACCAGCACCACTATGCGCTTCATTTAGGCGATAACCACGCGCTGAGCGTCGTTGCTGGCTTTAATCACGCCAATCTTCCACGCTTTCTCGCCAAAGCTTTCCAGCAGGGCGATGGCGCTGTCCACTTCTGAGGCGGGCAGAGCGATAACCATGCCGACACCGCAGTTAAAGGTGCGATACATCTCGTGGCGGCTCACATTGCCCGCTTCTGCCAGCCAGTTAAACACCGCTGGCCACTGCCAGGAAGATTCATCAATCACTGCCTGAGTATTGTCTGGCAGGACGCGGGGAATGTTTTCCCAGAAGCCGCCGCCGGTAAGGTGGGCAATGGCATGCACTTCTGCCTGCTCAATCAGCGCGAGGATTGACTTCACATAGATGCGGGTAGGGGCTAACAGATGGTCAGCCAAAGGTTTGCCTGCCAGCTCGGTAGTTTCTGCATCGGTATTGCTAACCTCAAGCACCTTACGCACCAGAGAGTAACCGTTGGAGTGGGGGCCGCTGGCCCCCAGCGCAATTAATACGTCGCCATCGGTGACTTTGGAGCCATCAATGATTTCTGATTTTTCTACCACGCCAACGCAAAAACCGGCCACGTCATAATCTTCGCCGTGGTACATCCCCGGCATTTCAGCGGTTTCCCCACCCACTAATGCACAGCCTGATTGCAGGCAGCCTTCGGCAATACCGGTGATTACGCTGGCGGCGGTGTCCACGTCCAGCTTACCGGTGGCGTAATAGTCGAGGAAGAACAGGGGTTCGGCACCCTGTACCACTAAATCGTTAACACACATGGCCACCAGATCGATACCAATGGTGTCATGGCGTTTTAAATCCATCGCCAGGCGCAGCTTAGTGCCCACGCCGTCTGTGCCTGAAACCAGCACCGGCTCACGGTATTTTTGCGGCAGTGCGCAGAGGGCGCCAAAGCCCCCCAGGCCACCCATGACTTCCGGACGACGGGTCTTTTTCACTACGCCTTTAATACGGTCAACCAGGGCATTACCTGCGTCAATATCAACACCGGCATCTTTATAGCTGAGAGAGGTTTTATCAGTCACTTCAGGTCCCCGCGGGTGGTATAGAGTTAAAAGCGCGGCAATTCTAACAGGCGAAGCAAACGTTTGCGAGTCTCTTCACAACCCGCAATCAAATTAGCCAAAGCTTAATTGAAACTGCCATGCTTGATCCATTACCGGTGGCGGTGTTGCGAAAAAGCGGTATAATCCGGCGATTTTTTTTGTGGTTACCCGTTCGCTGAGGAGAAAGAGTATGAAGATCGTGGAAGTTAAACACCCACTCGTCAAACACAAGCTTGGGCTGATGCGTGAGAATGACATTAGTACAAAGCGCTTTCGTGAACTGGCCTCGGAGGTTGGCTCCCTGCTGACTTACGAAGCAACCTCCGATCTGGAAACAGAAACGGTAACCATCGAGGGCTGGAACGGCCCGGTAGAAATTGAGCAAATCAAAGGGAAAAAAATCACCGTTGTACCTATCCTGCGCGCCGGGCTGGGGATGATGGAAGGCGTGCTGGAACACGTTCCTAGCGCCCGTATCAGCGTGGTGGGTATCTACCGTAATGAAGAAACCCTGGAGCCAGTACCGTACTTCCAGAAACTGGTTTCTAACATTGATGAGCGCCTGGCGCTGGTGGTTGACCCAATGCTGGCAACCGGTGGATCCATGATTGCCACTATCGACCTGCTGAAAAAAGCCGGTTGTACCAGCATTAAAGTGCTGGTACTGGTTGCGGCTCCGGAAGGGATTAAGGCGCTGGAAAAAGCGCACCCGGACGTGGAGCTGTATACCGCCTCTGTCGATCAGGGATTGAACGAACACGGATACATTATTCCGGGCCTGGGCGATGCGGGCGATAAAATATTTGGTACTAAATAACAGAAGAAGCCGACTTTGATAGTCGGCTTTTTTTTGAAGGTAAAACACGTTCACTAGCCTACAACAATAAATTCGAGGAAAGACTATGACGCGCCGTGCTATCGGGGTGAATGAAAGACCACCGCTTTTGCAGACCATCCCGCTCAGTTTGCAGCACCTGTTTGCCATGTTCGGGGCCACCGTGTTGGTGCCGATCCTGTTCCATATCAACCCGGCAACGGTACTGCTGTTCAACGGTATCGGCACATTGCTTTATCTCTTTATCTGTAAAGGCAAAATCCCGGCTTATTTAGGCTCCAGCTTTGCTTTTATCTCCCCAGTTTTATTGTTGCTGCCTTTGGGTTATGAAGTGGCACTTGGCGGCTTTATCATGTGTGGTGTGCTGTTCTGCCTGGTGGCGCTGATTGTGAAAAAGGCCGGCACTGGCTGGCTGGATGTGATGTTCCCACCGGCGGCCATGGGCGCTATCGTAGCGGTTATCGGCCTGGAGCTAGCAGGTGTGGCGGCGAATATGGCGGGCCTGCTCCCGGCAGACGGCACCTCAGCCGATTCCAACACCGTGATTATCTCGATGGTGACCCTGGCGGTGACTATCTTTGGTTCCGTCTTGTTCCGCGGCTTCCTGGCGATTATCCCGATCCTGATTGGCGTGCTGGCGGGTTATGCGCTCTCCTTCGCCATGGGGGTGGTGGATGTAACCCCGATTATCAACGCCCACTGGTTTGCACTGCCGACGTTCTACACCCCGCGCTTTGAATGGTACGCTGTGCTGACCATTTTGCCTGCCGCACTGGTGGTGATTGCCGAACACGTGGGCCACCTGGTGGTGACGGCGAACATCGTGAAGAAAGATTTAATTCGCGACCCAGGCCTGCACCGTTCGATGTTTGCTAACGGTATCTCCACCGTGTTCTCCGGGTTCTTTGGCTCCACGCCAAACACCACCTACGGGGAAAACATCGGCGTGATGGCGATTACCCGCGTTTACAGCACCTGGGTCATTGGCGGGGCGGCGGTTTTCGCTATCCTGCTCTCCTGCGTTGGCAAGCTGGCGGCGGCGATTCAGATCATCCCGGTTCCGGTGATGGGCGGTGTCTCCCTGCTGCTATACGGCGTGATCGGTGCCTCCGGTATCCGGGTGCTGATTGAATCCAAAGTGGATTACAGCAAGGCGCAAAACCTGATCCTGACATCGGTGATCCTGATCATCGGCGTCAGTGGCGCGAAGGTGCATATCGGGGCCGCTGAGTTGAAAGGCATGGCGCTGGCCACCATCGTTGGCGTGGGCCTGAGCCTGATCTTTAAGCTGATTAGCATCATCCGCCCGGAAGAAACCGTGCTGGATGCCAAAGAAGAAGCGTGATCCCTGTCCGGGCGGCCCTGCGCCCGGTTCTCGAAACGCGGGATAGTGTGTTAAACTGGCCCGCGTTTTTTAGCCCTGTCTGTTGAGGTCCCTCTGAATATACCGGCACAGCTTTCTTTGCCACTTTATCTGCCTGATGACGAAACCTTTGCGAGTTTCTGGCCGGGGGATAACGCGTCTTTACTGGCCGCATTGCAAAATGTTCTGCGCCAGGAGCACAGCGGTTATATCTATTTATGGGGCCGGGAAGGGGCCGGGCGCAGTCACCTGCTGCACGCCGCCTGTGCCGAGCTTTCACAACGGGGTGATGCCGTTGGCTATGTGCCGCTGGATAAGCGCACCTGGTTTGTGCCGGAAGTGCTGGATGGCATGGAGCAACTGGCGCTGGTTTGTATTGATAACATTGAGGGTGTGGCCGGGGATGAACCCTGGGAAATGGGGATCTTTAACCTCTACAACCGCATCCTTGAATCCGGTAAAACCCGCCTGCTGATCACCGGGGATCGCCCACCGCGCCAGCTTAATCTGGGGCTGGCAGATCTGGCATCCCGCCTTGATTGGGGGCAGATCTATAAACTCCAGGCCCTCACTGATGACGATAAACTTCAGGCCCTGGCGTTGCGCGCCCGCCTGCGCGGTTTTGAACTGCCGGAGGATGTAGGCCGTTTCCTGCTTAAACGCCTCGACCGCGAAATGCGCACCCTGTTTATGACCCTCGATCAGCTCGACCGGGCCTCAATCACCGCCCAACGCAAGCTCACCATTCCTTTCGTTAAAGACACGCTTAATCTGTAGGCCCAACTTCACATTCCAGCGCCGGGTGATCTGCGCTCAAGCGTAAAACCTCCACCCAAACTGGGGGGAATGACCTCACAGGCATTTTTGGCCGCCTGCGGGGAAGGGATTACCCAAGCGAAACGGATTACAGAATAGTTAGCACGTGTTCCGGGGGGCGGCCAATTTTGGCCTGGCCTTTGCTTACCACAATCGGGCGCTCGACAAGTTTCGGGTTTTCAACCATGGCGGCCAGTAGCTGCTCTTCACTCAGGGCCGGGTTATCCAGCTCCAGAGTTTTATAAATCTCTTCTTTATGACGCATTAGCTCCCGGGCGCTGTGCATCCCCAGCTGTTGCAACAGTTGCTTTAACTGGGCCATATCCGGCGGCGTTTCCAGATACAACACTACTTCAGGCTCCACCCCATGCTCTTTCAGTAGGGCCAGCGTTTCCCGGCTCTTGGAGCAGCGCGGGTTGTGGTAAATCGTGACAGGGCTGGACATCCTTTCTCCTTAAGATTTCTGGTACTGACGGAAGCGTTTTTGTAATTCCCGCAGTTGGTCGATGCGGGCATCGTAACGGGCCTGTTGCAGGCTGCCCAATTTGACCTGGCCGCTGGCGCTGCTCAGCAGGGAAATCGCCTGATCCAGATTGCCCGTCAGGGCCATTACTTCAGCACGGGCAGCCAATTCCTGATCGCGGTTGCCCTGGGAACCCTCAGCCTGGGCCAGCAGATCCCAGCCGTTGGTATCGTCGCTGTGGTTAAAGGTATAGCGGTTGAGGATAGTGGCGGCTTCTGCCGGCCTGCCACCTTCCAGCAGGGCGTTTGCCAGGTTGAGTTGCAACACCGGGTTATTGCGCAGGTCGGCAGCACCTTTCAACCGGTTGATAGCATCCGGGGCTTTATTCAGACCGAGGTCAATATCGGTGGCGGCATCCAGATACCAGGGGTTATTAGGCTGGGCGGTGAGCAGCGGCTGAATCATTGCTTTGGCCCCGGCAAAGTTCTTGTTATCCATCGCTTGCAGGATGCGGCCATATTTGGCGGCGGTCTGCTCACGGATATTGCCCTTGGCCCAATTATCCAGCACATCATTTGCTAGCCCCTGGAGATCGCTGGTGGCGTACATGGTCATGATACGGGCCTTCGCCATGTAGAAATCTTCGGAGGACTGAACCACGATAGGGCGCATTTGGTTGGCACGGTTACGGGTATCAGACAGGCGGCTTTCCGGCAAGGGGTGAGTCAGCAGCATTTCCGGGGGCCGTGAAGAGTAACGGGATTGATCCAGCAACTTTTCAAGGAAAGTCGGCATTGCTTGAGGGTTGAAGCCCGAACGTTGCAGCACCTGTATCCCGATACGGTCGGCTTCTTCTTCGTTCTGACGGGTAAAGCTGATCATCCCCTGTTGGGTACCTGCCAGCGTACCGGTCAGGGCCGCCATCCCCGCCTGGGGGCTGGCCATCGCCAGTAGGATAGAACCTAACGCGCCCACCCAAGTGAGTGGGGCATTACGCTGTTGGTCTTCCATGGCGCGGGCCAGGTGTCTTTGAGTAACGTGGGAAATTTCGTGGGCCATTACTGAGGCCAATTGGCTTTCATCATCGGTATAGCGGAACAGGGCAGAGTGCAGTACCACATTGCCGCCAAAGAAGGCGAAGGCGTTTATTTCCGGGTTGTTAATCAGATAGAAATGGAACGGGGTACGCACCGAGTTGGCGTGGGACACCAGCCGCATACCAAGGCTATTCACATATTGCACTAAAAGAGGGTCATTGATTAACGGGGCGCTGCCGCGAAGCTGGCGCACATAAAAATCCCCCATTTGTAGCTCCTGGCCGATGGAAAGCGTGTTCCCGGCGGAAGTGCCCATATCTGGCAGCAGGTCGGCAGAATCTGCAAACGCCGGGGCAGCCTGGCCGACGGTAACTGCGGCGATAAGCGTGGCAAGTAGGGTACTTTTCAACTGCCTCAGCATAAACTCTCATCCTGTAAAGTGAACGTGATTTCGACATACCAACCCGGCGGAGGTTCAAGCCTCCGTTCTCAACTCTGTGAAATCTTAATGCTAATCAAAGTTGTTGTCCTGTTGGTGAGTGAAAAATAAAGTCTTTCATGTGACATTTGGATACAATTCGCGCCAGTGTTTCCACTACACGCAATATCCAGGAAGGGATTTATGCTCGAGATGTTAATGCAATGGTACCGGCGGCGGTTTAGCGACCCAGAGGCCATTGCGCTGTTAGTTATTCTGGTGGCCGGTTTCGGTATCCTGTTTTTCTTCTCGGGTCTGTTAGCCCCATTATTGGTCGCTATCGTCATTGCCTACCTGCTAGAGTGGCCCACGGCTCGCCTGGAACGCATCGGCTGTTCACGCCGCTGGGCTACCTCTTTGGTGCTGGTGGTATTTGTCGGCATTCTGATGCTGTTAATGCTGGTGGTGGCACCGGTGGCCTGGCAACAGGGGATTAACCTGATCCGCGATATGCCGGGGATGCTTAACAAGCTTTCTGATTTTGCCGCCACCCTGCCGCGCCGTTATCCGGCCCTGATGGATGCCGGGATTATTGATGCCATGGCAGAAAATATGCGCGGACGGATGTCAGTGATGGGCGATTCGGTGGTCAAGTACTCTGTAGCCTCGCTGGTGGGGCTACTTACGCTGGCCATTTACCTGATCCTGGTGCCGCTGATGGTGTTCTTCCTGGTGAAAGATAAGGCCCAGATGATTAACGCCGTGCGCCGGATTCTGCCCCGCAATCGCGGGCTGGCGGCCCAGGTATGGGAAGAAATGAACCAGCAAATCAGTAACTATATTCGCGGCAAAGTGCTGGAGATGGTGGTAGTTGGCGTGGCGACCTGGATTGGGTTTATCTGCTTTGGCCTGAACTACTCCCTATTGCTGGCGGTGCTGGTGGGGCTGTCGGTGCTAATCCCCTATGTTGGGGCTTTCGCGGTCACTATTCCGGTGGTGTGCGTAGCGCTGTTCCAGTTTGGGGCCGGGCCGGAGTTTTGGACCTGTTTCGCCGTTTACTTAATTATCCAGGCACTGGATGGCAATTTGCTGGTGCCGGTACTGTTCTCCGAGGCGGTGAACCTGCATCCGCTGGTAATAATCCTGTCGGTGGTGATTTTCGGCGGGCTGTGGGGCTTTTGGGGGGTATTCTTTGCCATCCCGCTGGCAACGCTCATCAAAGCCGTGTGGCATGCTTGGCCGGAAACCCCGGTGGTGGAATGCGACATTAATTAACCAAAGCGCCTCCCGACGGGAGGCGCTTTACTATTCAGACGTTTTACTCTCAGGCACTTTCTTTGAGCCAGTTCAGCACGATGTCGTGGTGGTTGCTGGTTTTGAAATCATCAAAGACATGTTCGATCACGCCATCACTGCCCACCAGGAAGCTGATGCGGTGGATGCCGTCGTAAGTTTTCCCCATAAAGGATTTCTCACCCCAGATGCCAAACTGCTGGCAAACCTGATGGTCCTCGTCAGAAAGCAGGGTGAAGTTAAGCAGTTCTTTCTCGGCAAAGCGTGACAGTTTCTCTGGCTTGTCGGTGCTGATACCCAGCACTTCAACGCCCGCTTTTTTCAATTCATTCATGTTGTCACGTAGGCCGCAGGCTTGCACGGTACAGCCCGGGGTCATGGCTTTTGGGTAGAAATAAACCAGAACGCGCTGACCTTGGAAGTCGGTTAAATTTACTTGTTCGCCGTCCTGGTCGGGCAAGCTAAATTTCGGTGCGGTATCACCGGCTTTCAGTGGGTTCATTACAACTCTCCGTCTTATTCTTCATGCGGTGGATAGTTCACGACACTAATAGTGCCCTGCGCTTTCAATTCTGTACATAAGGCCTTAAACGCAGGCTCGATATTTGTCGTATCTTGCGAAACCGGGCTGTGGGCGGTGATCTGCACATACAGCTGGGCGTCAGTACCTTCCTGAGCGGGCTGGGTACGGGACACCAGCTCAGCGATATACATGTTATGGGTATCGAACAAATCTGTGAACCGTTCGATCAAATGGGGGGAGTCGGCTACCTCCACTTGCACCCAGACTGAGGCCGGCATCGGTGGCCGCTGCTGCGCAGTGGTGCGCTTCATCACGATCAGCAAATCCAGCTCAGCGCCCTTTAGCGGTAAGGTGGATTCGATCAGCGTAATGGCGTTCCAGCTCCCGGAAAGCAGCATGATAAAGGTAAACTCTTCCCCTAACAGTGCCAGACGGCTGTCTTCAATATTGCAGCCGCAGCTACTGACGTGCCGGGTGATAGTGTTAACAATACCCGGGCGATCAGCCCCCAGCGCGGTGATAACCAGATGATGTTGAGTTGAGGGAGCCAAACTAATGTTCCTGCTGATTTGTGGGATAATCTTAAGGAAAGCATAAAAAAAACCGCCATACAACCGCTGTAACACCCCCTCGCCGCTTGCTTTTATTACGATTCCAAACGTACCATTGTGGCACTTGTTTGCACAGAGGATGGCCCATGTTTACGGGAAGCATTGTCGCGCTCGTTACACCGATGGATGATAAAGGTAATGTCTGCCGGTCGAGCCTGAAAAAACTGATTGATTATCATGTCGCTAGCGGAACGTCGGCGATTGTCTCGGTTGGCACCACCGGCGAGTCAGCCACCCTCGGACATGATGAACATGTCGATGTGGTGATGATGACTCTCGAACTGGCAGATGGCCGTATTCCGGTTATTGCTGGCGCTGGCGCGAATGCGACCCACGAGGCTGTCTCTTTAACCCGCCGCTTTAACGATTCTGGCGTAGTCGGTTGCCTGACGGTGACCCCATACTACAACCGTCCAACGCAGGACGGGCTGTTCCAGCACTTCAACGCTATCGCTGAATCCACCGATCTGCCGCAAATTCTGTATAACGTGCCATCCCGTACCGGGTGTGACATGTTGCCAGAAACCGTGGCGCGCCTTTCCGCCATTAAAAATATTGTGGCCGTAAAGGAAGCAACGGGGAACTTAAGCCGCGTTAGCCAGACCAAAGCTCTGGTAAACGATGATTTTATTCTGCTGAGTGGCGATGATGCCAGCGCACTGGACTTTATGCGTCTCGGTGGGGTAGGGGTAATTTCTGTTACCGCAAACGTAGCGGCACGCCAGATGGCGGATATGTGTAACCTGGCTCTGGCTGGGGACTACGCAGCTGCTGAGGAAATTAACCAGCGCCTGATGCCGTTGCATCATAACTTGTTTGTTGAACCCAACCCAATCCCGGTTAAATGGGCTTGTAAAGCGTTGGGGCTTGTGGCGACCGACACTATGCGTCTGCCTATGACGCCGCTGACGGATCAAGGCCGTCCGGCTATCGAAAGCGCAATGAAACACGCCGGTTTGCTTTAAGTTTAGGGAGAATTAATGGCTTACTCAGTTCAGAAGACCATGGTAGCAAAAGTGGTGGGCCTGTCGCTCATCATGATGCTTGCCGCTTGTAGTTCCGACCAACGCTATAAGCGCCAGGTAAGTGGTGATGAATCCTACCTGAAGGCTACCCCATTGGCGGAGCTGCATGCCCCGGCCGGGATGATCCTGCCGGTAACCAATGGTGATTACACCATTCCGGTTTCTAACGGTAGTGGTCAGGTAGGTAAAGCGCTGGATATCCGCCCACCGGCTCAGCCGCTGGCATTGGTTTCCGGCGCCCGCACTCAGTTTGCAGGTGATACTTCCACCCTGTTGGTTGAAAACAGCCGCAGTGGCTCCCTGTGGCCGCAGGTTGTGAGCATCATTCAGGCCAAAAACTACACCATCGACAAGCGCGACGATGCTGGCCAGACGCTGACCACCGATTGGGTACAGTGGAACCGTGCTGATGAAGATCACCAGTACCGTGGCCGCTACCAGGTGACTGTTAAGCCGCAGGGCTATCAGCAAGCCGTGGTGGTGAAAGTGCTGAATCTGGAACAGGAAGGCAAACCGGTGGCCGATCCGGCCTCTCTGCAACGCTATAGCGCGCAGATGCTGAATGTGATCTCTGCTGAGCTGGATAAAACCCAGACCGCCCGTCAGAACGCCGCTGATAACCGCAGTGCTGGCACCTTAGACGTGCAGAGCGGTGCCGATGATACCGGCCTGCCAATGCTGGTGGTACGTGGCCCGTTCAACGTGGTTTGGAATCGTCTGCCGGCAACCTTGGGCAAAATGGGGATGACCGTTACCGATTCTACCCGTTCTAAAGGCAGCCTGGCAGTAACTTATAAGCCGCTGTCTGACAGTGACTGGGAATCCCTGGGTGTGAAAGATCCGCAGCTGGCTAGCGGTGATTACAAGCTTCAGGTGGGTGACCTCGATAACCGCAGCAGCCTGCAATTTATCGATCCGAAGGGCCATACCCTGACCCAATCGCAGAACGATGCGCTGGTGGCGGTATTCCAGGCGGCATTTAGCAAACTGTAATCGGCGGGTACCATCGGGACTTAGCCTTACAGATTGTTTAATAACGCTTTTATAGCGCAGTGGAACATTAAAAATGCGCTAATCCTGAAAGGGCCGGTAGATACCGGCCTTTTTTTATTTCATTGACGCACACGTTTGCGTAGAATACGCGGCAGGTATTTTTAGACATATAACCTAAATAATTCGGATTGCAGCCAGGCGGCGACCGAGCGAGTCCCCGGGAGCTTACATAAGTAAGTGACCGGGGTGAGTAAGGGAAGCCAACACCGCTGCAATTTGAAGTATGACGGGTATATTATTTGGGCCGCGCGAGTGGTCACCACCTGGAGTAATTAAAGATGCAAAAGCAAGCTGAGTTGTATCGCGGCAAGGCGAAAACCGTCTACAGCACGGAAAACCCGGATCTGTTGGTGCTCGAATTCCGTAATGATACTTCAGCCGGGGATGGCGCCCGTATAGAGCAGTTTGATCGCAAAGGGATGGTGAACAACAAGTTTAACCATTTCATTATGGCGAAACTGGAAGCCGCCGGTATCCCAACACAAATGGAAGCCTTGCTCTCCGATAACGAAGTGCTGGTGAAAAAGCTGGATATGGTGCCGGTAGAATGCGTGATCCGTAACCGCGCCGCAGGCTCTCTGGTACAACGCCTGGGTGTGGAAGAAGGGATGCCGCTCAACCCACCGCTGTTTGACCTGTTCCTGAAAAACGATGCCATGCACGACCCGATGGTCAACGAATCCTACTGTGAGACTTTCGGCTGGGTCAGCCAGGAAAATCTGGCCCGTATGAAAGAACTCTCCTATAAAGCCAATGACGTCCTGAGCAAGCTGTTTGATGATGCCGGGCTGATTCTGGTGGACTTCAAGCTGGAGTTTGGCCTGTTTAACGGCCAGGTAGTGCTGGGTGATGAATTCTCCCCAGACGGCAGCCGTCTGTGGGATAAAAACACTCTCAATAAAATGGATAAAGACCGCTTCCGTCAGAGCCTGGGCGGCCTGATCGAAGCCTATGAAGAAGTCGCCCGCCGTTTAGGTGTACAGCTCGACTAATCCAATGTGCGCTTTCTGGTTAAGGCGTAATCAGTTACCACTGGTTACGCTTTTTTATTGCTGCTTTCTTATGGTAATTAACCGATAAATAACCCAGGATCATATAACTTTACCTTTCTGGAGTAAGCAGCATGCGTTGGCAAGGCCGTCGTGAAAGCGATAACGTAGAAGATCGCCGTGAGGATTCTCGAGGCCCAGGTTTGGGCGGTGGCGGCGGTGGGTTCCGTATTCCCCGTGGTAAAGGGGGGCTTATTCTGCTGGTTGTGGTGATGGTAGCGGGTTATTACGGCGTGGATCTTACCCCACTGCTAACCGGTGACACCACCGGCCAACAACAGGTACAGCAACCGCGCTCCATCAGCCCGAATGATGACGAATCCGCAAAATTCACCAGTGTGATCCTTGGCACCACCGAAGATACCTGGAGCCAGATTTTCCAACAGATGGGTAAAACCTATCAAAAACCTAAGCTGGTGATGTACCGGGGAGCCACCCGTACCGGTTGTGGTACCGGCCAATCGGTGATGGGGCCGTTCTATTGCCCCGCTGACCAAACGGTGTATATCGATCTCTCCTTCTATGACGAGATGAAAAGTAAGCTTGGCGCAGGCGGTGACTTCGCTCAAGGGTATGTGATTGCCCACGAAGTCGGCCACCATGTGCAGAAACTGCTGGGTATCGAACCGAAAGTACGCCAGTTACAGCAAAATGCCTCCCAGGCTCAGGTGAATGCCCTGTCAGTTAAGCTTGAGCTTCAGGCGGACTGCTTCGCCGGGGTGTGGGGCCACAGTATGCAGCAGCAGGGCGTGCTGGAAGAGGGCGATCTGAAAGAAGCCCTGGATGCGGCTCAGGCGATTGGTGATGACCGCCTGCAACAGCAAAGCCAGGGGCGCGTGGTGCCGGATAGCTTCACCCACGGCACCTCTGAACAGCGCTACACCTGGTTCAAACGCGGCTTTGACAGCGGCAACCCGTCCCAATGCGACACCTTTAGCGGCAAGCTGTAATCCTCTATGGAGCCGTTATCACAGGAGGTGATTCACCGGCTGATTAATCTCAGCCGGGATATGGCAGCGGCCGGTGAGCGGCGGCTGATGGTTATCAGCGGGGAGGCCGGCTGGGCCGCTAGCCAGGCGCTGGCGCTCAACCACGCATTAGCCGGGGACTGGCTGTGGGTCACTGATGGTGCTGATGGTGCGCTACGCTGCCCACCGCGCCAGCTGCGTGGCTTGTTGGGCCGTGAATTTCTCCACGGGGTATTTGATGCCCGTCAGGGGCTGGATGCTGAGGCCGTGGCGGCCGTGGCGGGCACCTTAAAAGCCGGGAGCTGGCTGGTGTTGCTCACCCCCGAATGGCAGCGCTGGCCCCACCAGCCTGATGTCGATTCCCTGCGTTGGAGCGAATGCCCGGCCCCCATCGCTACCCCCCATTTTATATTCCACATGCAGCGGGTGCTGTGCCAGTGCCCAGATGTACTACATCTGACCCAGGGGCAAACCCCGGGGTTGATAAGCCCCGTCACCGGCCCGGCCTGGCACCCGGCCAACGGTGCCCCCGAGGCGCAACAGGCCAGGGTGCTGGATGCGCTGCTGAAGATGCCACCCGGTGTAGCAGCAGTAACCGCCGGGCGCGGGCGCGGGAAATCGGCCCTCGCCGGGATGTTAATCGCCCGCTATCAAGGCCGCTGTCTGGTTACCGCCCCGGCGAAGGCGGCCACCGATGTGCTGGCCCGCCATGCCGGGGAGAGGTTTGAATTCTTCGCCCCCGATGCCCTGATTGCTGCCCTGGATAATGGCAACGCCCCCCTGGCCGAGTGGCTGATTATTGACGAAGCCGCAGCCATCCCCGGCCCGATGTTAAGCCGCCTGATTGGCGCCTGGCCCAAGGTATTGCTTACCACCACGGTACAGGGCTACGAAGGCACCGGGCGGGGCTTTATGCTCAAGTTCTGTGCCCATATCCCCGGCCTGCTGGCTTTTAACCTTGATACCCCTATTCGTTGGCGGGCGGGCTGCCCGTTGGAGCAACTGATCGATCGGCTGTTTTTGTTCGACGATACCTTGCCCCCGGCCAGGTTAAAAGGGCCTGTTAGCCTGTGCGGCCTTGAACCGGGCAATTCCGCCCTCGAACCTATTTATACCCTGCTGGCCAGTGCCCACTACCGCACCACCCCCCTCGACCTACGACGCATGATGGATGCCCCCGGCCAGCATCTGTTTGCTGCGCGCCAACAGCAGCAAACTCTGGGTGCGCTGTGGATGGTAAGTGAAGGGGGGCTTTCCCCGGCCTTGAGTGAGGCGGTGTGGGCCGGGCTACGGCGGCCCCGGGGGAATCTGGTGGCCCAGTCCCTGGCGGCCCATGGCGGTAGCCCACTGGCGGCCACCTTGCGGGGCCAGCGCATCACCCGTATTGCCGTACACCCTGATTGCCAGGGGCAGGGCATTGGTCAGCAGTTGGTGGCCTATGGCCGTGAACAAGCACAGGTAGGGGTGGACTATCTCTCAGTAAGCTTCGGTTACACCCTCCCATTGTGGCGTTTCTGGCAACGCTGTGGTTTTACCCTAGTGCGTTTTGGCACCCATCGCGAAGCCAGCAGCGGTTGCTATACCGCCATGGCGTTGTTACCGCTAACTGCTCCAGGCGAAGCAATGGCCCACCGCGAGGCGCAGCGGTTGGCCCGGGACGTTGTGTGGCTTCAGGCCCAGGTGGCTGAGGTTATCCCCGTTAGCGCGCTAAAAGACGCTACCCTTAATGATGATGACTGGCAGGAGTTGGCCGGGTTTGCCTGGGGCTATCGGCCGCTAGAGGCTTGCCTGGGTAGCCTGAACCGGTTGTTAATGCTGGATTCTATCCCCGCCCTGAGTGGTCAGCTTCAGCAGGGCAAGCCGGTGGATGCCCTGTGCCAGTCCCTTAAGTTGTCTGGCCGTAAAGCGTTGTTGAATTATCAACGCGGGGCCTGTGCCACCTGCCTGCATCAGCGGGACCCGGAGCGGGCCGCAGGGCTTGAAAAGGCCATGATGCAATTGCAATTTTTTCAACGTGACGTTCAGTGAACCAGTATGGTGATTTACCACTGGCGGCGTAGACTCTCTGGCAACAACCATGGAGATACCATGAAACACGACCATTTTGTTGTCCAAAGCCCCTCAACACCTGCGAAGCAATTGCTGATGCTGTTCCATGGCGTGGGCGACACGGCAGCTAACATGGGTGAAATCGGCAGCTGGTTTGCCCCGGAATTCCCTGAAGCGCTGGTGGTGAGCATTGGTGGCCCGTTCCTTAGCGGCCCGGCCAATGGCCGTGAATGGTTCTCGGTCAAAGATATTACTGAAGAAAACCGTCAGATGCGGATTGATGCCGTGATGGCAGAATTTGTAGACGTGGTGAAGTACTGGCAGGAAAAAAGTGGCGTGACTGCCGCAGGCACCGCGCTCATTGGCTTTTCTCAGGGGGCGATCATGGCGCTGGAAAGCACCAAATCCCATCCGGGCCTAGCGTCGCGGGTAATTGCCTTTAATGGCCGCTTTGCCACACTGCCGGAAAAGGCCACCACGGATACGCTGGTACATATTATTCATGGTGATATGGATAACGTTATTCATATTAAACATGCCCAAGCCGCAGAAGAGGCGCTAATGACCCAAGGTGGTGATGTCACGCTGGATATCATTGAAAATCTCGGTCATGCCATTGATAACCGCAGCATGGAGATTGCCATTAACCATCTGCGCAATACCGTGCCACGCCACTATTTTGATGAGGCATTAAGCGGCGGTAAACCGGGCGATGATGATGTAATAGAGATGATGTGAATGCATAAACAAAGGGAGGCGAAAGCCTCCCTTTTTGCACTGACGTTATTTTTTCTTCGGCCAGTCGTCCTCATCGTCCCACTTATCGTTAAAGTCACGATGAGGAGGCAGTTCAGGTTTATTATCCAGGTACTTTTTAGGATCGACCCGTTTCAGGTCTTTAATCACGTTGATGAACATCCCCAGTAAAATCACCAGGATAATTACCCACCAGTATTTGCTTAGCCAGTCCATGCAGACCCCTTTGTTAATGCGCCTTAAACAACCAATTGTTCCATGACACGCTGATACATCCGGGCCAGTAGCTGTAAATCTGCCGCATTCACACATTCATTAATTTTGTGGATGGTGGCATTTACCGGCCCAAGCTCCACCACCTGCGCCCCCATCCGGGCAATAAAGCGCCCGTCTGAAGTGCCGCCTGTGGTCAGCAGTTGCGGTTTAATTTCATTATAGTGTTCGACCGCATTTACCACCGCTTCGATCAGTTTACCGGTTGAGGTCAGGAAAGGCTGCCCGGACACCCACCACTCGACGCTGTAGCGTAACTGGTGGCGCTCGAGGATCTCCTGGACCCGCGCCTGGATCATCTCCACCGTCAGTTCGGTGCTGAAGCGGAAGTTGAACTGTACGAACAGCTCGCCGGGGATCACATTGTTACTGCCTGTACCCGCTTGGATATTAGCAATCTGCATACTGGTAGGGGGGAAGAAGGCATTGCCCTGGTCCCATTCGATGGTGACCAATTCATTGATCATCGGTGCCGCCCGGTGTACCGGGTTATCGGCCAGATGTGGATAGGCCACGTGGCCCTGCACACCGTGCACCGTAAGGTTACAGGTCATCGACCCACGGCGGCCATTTTTCACCACATCCCCAACGATTTCAGTACTAGAAGGCTCGCCCACCAGGCAATAATCCAGGCGCTCGTTGCGGGCCATCAACGCGTCAACCACTTTAACGGTGCCGTCGTGGGCGCTGGCCTCTTCATCAGAGGTGATAAGGAAAGCCAGCCGCCCCTGATGGTTAGGATGCTGGGCCACAAAACGCTCGGCGGCCACCACCATGGCCGCCAGGGAGCCTTTCATATCGGCTGCGCCACGGCCAAACAACATACCGTCACGGATAGTTGGGTCGAAGGGCGGGTTTATCCAGCGGTCGGCATCACCAGGTGGCACAATGTCCGTATGGCCGGCAAAGGCCAGGGTTTCACCCTGACCGCGCCACGCCCAGAAGTTACGGGTGGCACCAAAATTCATCGGTTCGATGGTAAAGCCAATGGTTTTTAGCCGCTCAATGAGAATGTCCTGGCAACCGGCATCATCCGGGCTTAAGGAAGGGCGGCGAATGAGTTGTTGAGTAAGCTCAATGACCGGGCATGACATAGCACTACACCTCACTGAAAAACTGGTGATAGACGGATTCGTTAAAGCCCAACAGCATAGGCTTCAAGGGCGCCCAGAGCAATGGCCGCTTAATCAGCGCTGGATGGGCTAACATCAGTGCGGCGGCGCTGTCGGCATCCACAATAGTGGCTTTTAACGATTCATCCAGACCGCGCCAGGTGGTGCCACGAGTGTTAAGCAGCGGCTGCCAGCCCAGTTCGTCAATAAAGCGTTCCATTAGCTCCGGCTCCAGGCCGTCGGCCCGGTAATCGTGGAAGCAGTAAGCGATATCGTGGGTTTCCAGCCAGCGGCGGGCTTTCTTGATGGTATCGCAGTTTTTGATACCGTAGAGGGTGATCGACGGTGGGGTGGATTTTGTCATTTTAGTTACCGTATGTTGTGTGGCAGGGTTGTAGCATACAGGTGAATACCGAGGATGAATACCGTGTGAAAAAACAGAAAAATCATGCTGATAAATGTTATGGCTTTTTGACGGGAAACGGGGGAGGGGGAAGCAAGCGGCCAGTTATTGTAATTAGCTGACCGCCTGAGCATTACTCAATGGCTATGGGTTTTTCTTCCATTTTTACGGCTGTAGTACCTTGAATGCGCTGAATAGTTTTTTCTATTTCTTCAACCTGGCTGCTGTTGTGCAGCAAGGTGTAAGTCAGATCGAAATGTTTGCTTTCGCCTGGGTTTATTTGTTTCACACGTTTTTGTTCACGCTCAATGGTGACCGGGTAAGCATAGCTAGTACCAGGTTCAATACCTGTAACATAACCGTATTTTTCGGTATCGGTATTCTTCCACAGGGTGAGTACCGGCAATTGGCGGGTATCAAACTGAACGGCCGCCCCTTTGTCTCCCGCTTTATTCACCACCGCTGCCAGGGAGTGATGATTGCTATCCGCCAGCGGCTTAATATTAAAGACCATCTCATCAAACCCTTTTAACTCCGCCGGGTAGGTCTGCCACGCTTTTAGGCCATCTTTAGCGTATTGATTGAAGGGGCTGATGCTCTCGACCGGTGTGAGGAAACGGGCGCCTTCTTCAAGGATCGGCTTGCCAAAGTTCCCGTGGTAGATGATTTGGTAATCGTGCGGATAGTCGCCATGATTGGTTAACACGTCATTCAAGCTAAAGCTATTGCTGCCGGGAACATAGCGAAGCTCCGTCATGGTGTGCAGATCGGCTTTTTTGAAGGTGCTTTCTTTAATCAAACCGCGGATGCGGATTTCATAAGGCGCGGTGTCGCTAACATCTACTTCGACCTGGGATGCTGGGGTATTACCCGCTTTACCATGCAGGGTATATAGCTGACCATCTGCGGTGACAGGGTGGCCTGTCCATTCAAAACCACAGCGCACCATCATCTCGTTGAAGCCTTCCAGCCACCCCAGGCCATTACGGCTTTCGAGATTAATGTAGATCGGATTGACCACTTCTTTCACTGGCGAGTCCCAGCCCATGCGGCTACCAAACCCTTCAGCATAGAGCAGGCTCATACCCCGCGTAGGGCTAAGCGCAATGGTTAGCCCTTCTTTACTGTGGATCAGTAGTACTTTACTTCCTTCTTGTTTCCCCCCATGCAGGATTTTCTGTTCAATACTGAATGGGCTGCCCTTTAGATTTAAATCACTACTACTTATTTTCCAGTTCCCTAGCTCGGTATTTGACTGGGTATCCGTCAGCACCCAGGTCTTCGCCATGACTGGGGCGGAAACCAGCAGGGCCAGGGATGTCACTAAACATAATTTCTGCACTTTCATTAAAATTCCTTCTTCAATTATTCAACAAAAACTTCTTTCAACATTGTAGATACTGCTATTTAAGCGATGCCATTCTTTGTAATTTGCTGTTGTTTATTATTGATATGATTATTTTATATGCAATTTCATGTCAATTTATTTTGTTATTCCTTGTGATAGCGATCCTTATTGACAGCAAATAGCAGTGTTTACTAATCATTCAGATTTTATTTTGGGGTTATGCTGTCCGTTCCAACTGCCGCTCCTGGCTAGCGCTGGCAGGTGCGATTTGCAGGGGGCCACTGTGTGAGAGGTCGCAGGCGCGCTAGATCCCATCGTGGCTAATGGGCTAATGATTTAACGCGAGGGTTTGTTTTATAGTTCTGTGCAAGATACTTCTACCGGGATGGATGATGAGCGATCGTTCGCAAGATAAACTTTTTACCCCTGAGCGGCAGCAGGCGATCCTCGCGTATGTCGAGACACACAAAAAGGCAACAGTGGCAGAGCTATGCCTGCGCTTTGAGGTGTCCACAGGCACCATTCGTAATGATCTTCGGGAACTGGAAAAGCTAAAGCTGGTGACCCGAACTCACGGTGGCGTGCTTCTCCGCAGTAAAACCGGTCTGGAGATGATGGCGAGTGAAAAAGCAGCATGTAACCATGAAGCCAAAGTGGCGATCGCTTACCGCGCGCTGGAACAGATAGAAAATGGCGATACTCTGCTAATTGATGCAGGCTCGACAACCATGGAACTGGCGAAGTTACTACATGCCCGCACGGGGTTGACGGTTGTCACCAATGATTTGCAGATTGCGCTCGTGCTTGAGGATATTCCAGGAGTGGATAATCTGTTTCTTATTGGCGGCGCGGTGCGGCGCAACTTGCACTGCATTATCCCGTTTAATCACGACAGCGGTTTATCGGCGTTAATCATTGATAAAGCGATCATGGGCGCCAATGGGTTCACGCTAAAAAATGGTGCCACGACGCCGGATGTGCGCCAGGCAAATCTCAAGAAAGAGATGATCGCCTGTGCATCGAATACTTTGCTGCTGATAGACGCGCAAAAAGTTGGTTATGATACCCTGGCGAAATTCGCAGAGGTGAGCGAGATCAGCATGATGATTACTGACAGTATCAATGAAGATCTTCGCGCCAGCATTGAGGCCAAAGGCGTGATGGTAATCAGTACTTCTTCTAAAGGGTAGCTTCAATAGGCCACAGAAAATACCTATTACAAGCATCAGGGTGAAAATTTATTCAAATATTGCGAATAAATCCACTGAGTGTTATCCAGGGCATTCATTATCCTGATGTGTTATTTTGATGTTATGTAAGTTAGGGTGTTGTGCTTATTTTTTAAGTATCCTGCTGCCTGTATACTTCCATTAAACCGCAAATATTAACGTAATTTATCTACCTGTGCGACATAGTCTGAAAGTGTTGATAAACCTGGAGGATGACAAGAGAGAGTGCGGTGTATCACAAAAATTTATTTATTAGCTGCCATAGTGACATCATAAATGGTGTTTATTTTTAGATGTTGCAAATTAGTCTAATAGCCAATAAGTATTTTTATCCCTGACTACGTTCTCGTACAATCACAGCCATAAAAAAAGAGAGGTAAATATGATTGATCGTGAATTAGGGAACTGGAAAGATTTCATCGAAAATATGCTTCGTCGATAATCTCTACCCTAAATAATTCGGATTGCAGCCAGGCGGCGACGCAGCGAGTCCCCGGGAGCTTACATCAGTAAGTGACCGGGGTGAGTGAGGAAAGCCAACACCGCTGCAATTTGAAGTATGACGGGTATAACAGTTTTTTAGCAATGTGAACCAGGGATTGCGCAAGCGCTAACCCCATTGAAAAAGGCGACCAACCGGTCGCCTTTTTTGTCGTTATGATGCCGGGAATCAATCTTCTGGCTGTTCCCGCAGCGGGAAGCGGCGGCGGATCAGCACAAAGAACAGCGGGACAAAGAAAATAGCCAGTACCGTGGCGGAGATCATGCCCCCCATTACCCCGGTGCCGACGGCATGCTGGCTGCCGGAGCCAGCACCGTTGCTGATAGCCATCGGCAGCACCCCGAAGATAAAGGCCAGGGAGGTCATCAGGATCGGGCGCAGACGCTGGCGGCAGGCATCTAGCGTGGCTTTGATCAGATCTTCACCCTTGGCATTTAGATCGTTGGCGAATTCGACGATCAATATAGCGTTCTTGGCCGCCAGGCCGATCACCGTTAACAGCCCCACCTGGAAGTAAACGTCATTTTCCAGGCCGCGCATCCAGGTGGCGGCGACCGCACCGACCACCCCCAGCGGCACCACTAACATCACCGAGAACGGCACCGACCAGCTCTCATACAGGGCCGCCAGGCACAGGAACACCACCAGCAGGGAAATCGCGTACAGCGCCGGGGCTTGTGCCCCGGAGAGCCGTTCCTGATACGAGAGGGCAGTCCACTCCAGCCCGAAGCCGTTAGGCAGCTTGCTCACCAGGTTTTCCATGATATTCATAGCCGTACCGGTACTTACCCCCGGCGCGGCCTCCCCGATTATCTCTACCGCAGAGTAGCCGTTGTAACGTTCCAGACGCGGTGAGCCGGTTTCCCAGCGCGAGGTGGCAAAGGTGGAGAAGGGCACCATGGTCCCGCTGCTATTACGCACATACCATTGGTTCACATCGCCCGGCAGCATGCGGTAGCGGGCGGAAGACTGAACGTACACTTTCTTCACCCGGCCCCGATCCATAAAGTCATTCACATAGCTCGAACCCCAGGCGGTTTGCAGCGTGTTATTGATATCGTCGATGGAAATACCCAGCGCCCGGGCTTTACGTTGGTCGATATCAATTTGCAGCTGTGGGCTATCATCCAGACCATTATGGCGCACCCGGGTTAACAGGCTATTCTGGCCTGCCATCTCCAGCAACTGGTTACGGGCCTGCATTAAGGCATCATGGCCCGCCCCGGCGTGGTCTTGCAATTCCATATCAAAGCCCGCCGCACTCCCCAGCCCGCTGATGGCCGGTGGGCTGGAGGCAATAACCTGCGCTTCTTTGATTTTCTTAAAGGCTTTAGTGGCCCGCTCGATAATGGCGAAGGAGGTGCCGGTTTTGGTATCACGGGAATCCCAGTCTTTCAGACGCACAAAGATACGGGCTACGTTCTGGCCGTTGCCCCCCGGGCCGGAGCCGACGGTCGCGAACACTGAAACCACGGTGGATTTTTCTTCCGTCAGGAAGTATTTCTCCACCTTTTCCACCACTTTTAGCGTCTGCTGCTGGGTGGAACCACTCGGCAACTGCACCGAGGTAATAAACATCCCGCGGTCTTCCAGCGGCAGAAACGACGTTGGTAGCCGCAGGAACAGGAACACCATCCCCGCCAACAGCAGGGCATAAACCAGCATCCAGCGGGCGGTGCGTTGCAGGATATGGCCCACGCCGCGCTTGTAACGGTCGGCATTGTGGTCGAAGTGGCGGTTAAACCAGCCAAAGAACCCGCGCTGGCCGTGGTGCTCGCCCTTCTTTAATGGCTTAAGCAGGGTGGCACACAGCGCCGGGGTCAGGATCATCGCCACCAGTACTGATAGCACCATGGCGGAAACGATAGTGATGGAGAATTGGCGATAAATCGCCCCAGTGGTGCCGCCAAAGAAGGCCATCGGGATAAACACTGCTGAGAGCACCATGGCAATCCCCACCAGCGCCCCCTGAATTTGGCCCATGGATTTACGGGTAGCCTGCCGGGGTGATAGCCCCTCGCTACTCATAATGCGCTCTACGTTCTCCACCACCACGATGGCATCATCCACCAACAGCCCGATGGCGAGTACCACTGCAAACATGGTGAGGGTGTTGATGCTATACCCGAATACATAGAGGATGGCGAAGGTCCCGAGTAAGACCACCGGCACGGCGATGGTCGGGATCAGAGTGGCGCGGAAGTTTTGCAGGAACAGGTACATCACCAGGAATACCAGCAGGATGGCTTCCAGCAGGGTTTTTACCACGTCGGTGATGGAGGCTTTGACAAAGGAGGTGGTCTCATAGGCCACCTTATATTTCAGCCCGTGAGGGAAGTACTGAGATAGCTCGTCCAGACGGCTAATCACTGCCTCGGAGGTTTGCATTTCGTTGGCCCCAGAGGCTAACTGCACCCCCAGGCCGGATGCGGCCTGGCCGTTATAACGGCTCAGGTAGTCGTATTTCTCGGCACCTAATTCGATTTTGGCCACATCCCCCAGCGTCACCACGGAACCATCCTGATTGACGCGCAAGGTGATGGCTTTAAATTGGGCCGGTGTCTCCAGCATAGACTGGGCGTTCATGGTGGCATTAAGCGCCTGGTGATCCACCGACGGCGTACCGCCCAACTGGCCCACGGCCACCTGGCTGTTCTGGGAGGTAATGGCATCCACCACGTCCTGGGTGGTGAGCTGATAACTGGTCAGTTGGATCGGGTTCAGCCAGATGCGCATGGCATATTGGGAGCCGTAGGCGTCAATGTTCCCCACGCCATTCACCCGGCTTAACGGATCCTGAATGTTACTGGAGACATAATCCGCAATATCTTGCTTGTCCATGCTGCCATCAGTGGAGACAAAGGCGATGGTCAGAATGTTGGTGTCGCCGGTTTTACGTACCGTCACACCTTGGTTCTGTACTGCCTGAGGCAGTTTTTTCATGGCGGTTTGCAGCTGGTTTTGCACCTGTTGTACTGCTTCATCAGGGTCTGTCCCGGCGGTAAAGGAGAGCGAAATACTCACCTGGCCGGTGTTACTGCTCTGGGAGGACATATACATCATGTTGTCCAGGCCCGTCATATTCTGTTCGATAACCTGGGTTACGGTGTTTTCCAGCGTTTGGGCCGATGCGCCAGGGTAGTTGGCGGTGATACGGACTTTTGGCGGGGCCAAATCAGGGTATTGCTCAACGGGCAGCGAGCTTATCGCCATAATGCCCGTCAGACATAGAATGATGGCTATCACCCAGGCAAAAATTGGGCGGGTAATAAAAAAATTAGCCATGCAGTAAAAACCTCATTTTTGAATAATCATCAGTCAAACGGATGGTAAGTGTTGTTATTATTGATAAACCGAGTTAACTGTAGCGGCAACCCCACGGTTAAACGTGGAGAAAATGAGGAGATAATGTAAATCTTCTTCCCCCAGGCCCTGCCAGCGCTGGCTCAAAAGCCGCGCTGGGACAGAAATAATACGGTGGCCGCCACCCGGGAGCGGACATTCATTTTGCGTAGCAGGTTGCGGATGTGTACTTTCACTGTCTCTTCGGAAATATGCAACACTGTGGCGATCTGTTTATTCGACATCCCCCTGGCCACTTCCTGCAACACATCCAGCTCCCGCTCGGTCAATGACTTAAGCGGATCCTCGGCCAGCTCAGGCCGGGTTTGCACGTACTCCCGTACCCGGTCGCTCCAGGCCTCTCCGTGGTGGGCGCCATGTAGGATGAGTGCCAGCAGGGCCTCCGGGTCACTGTCTTTCAACAAATAACCATCGGCCCCGGCATCCACCAGCGCCTGAATATCGTTGGGGGCGTCGGATACGGTCAGGATAATAACCCGGGCGCTAACTCCATCCCGGCGTAGTGCGCGCAGGGTATCCAGGCCACTCAGGCCCTTCATATTTAAATCCAGTAGGATCACGTCCGGTTCAAGACGGCGGACCATATCTAGTGCTTCGCTGCCATTGCTGGCTTCCCCCACCAGATTAAAAGCGGGTTCCAGAGCCAACATTTGGCCAATACCCCGGCGCATCAGAGGATGGTCATCAACAATAAGAACGTTATAACTGGCTTGATCGGACATAAGCGGCTCCTGGAAGCGAAATAGTAAAAGTGTAGAAGAGCGGTTAAGACCCCGAGGGGGGCCTGGCCGGGAAGTTTACGTTCACTTCTGTGCCACCGTCAGCCAGACGGGAAATGGTTAATTCCCCCCCCAACCGCTGAGCGCGCTCTTGCATAATGTTCAGGCCATAGTGCCCGTCAGGCTCTTCCAGTGAAGTAATCCCCCGACCATTATCGCGAATGGTGATATGGTTATTATGCGTGCTTGTTGCGCAATGGATGGTTATCTCACTGGCATCGGCATGCTTAATTGCATTGAGTACTGCTTCGCGGATTATTTGCAGTAAATGGACCTGACGGGCGGCATCCAAAACTTGGGTAGGTAACCGGCAATCCAGTGATATCCGTGCCATGGATTGCTTGCGCAGCGGGATGAGCATCTCCTGAAGCGCCGCTGATAAATCTGCCTGTTGTAGCGTCAGGCGGAAGGTGGTGAGCAGCTCCCGCAATTGGCGATAGGCCCCGTTTAACGCCTCGGAAAAATCGGCAATAATCACCGTGGCCCGTTGGTCCTGCGGGCTGATGGCGCGCTTAAGTAGCGCCAGCTGGATACGCAGATAGGAGAGCGATTGTGCCAGGGAATCATGTAGTTCCCGGGCGATGGTGGCCCGCTCCTCCATTAACAGTAATTGTTGATAGTGCTTCTGGGCCTCATTAAAAAACAGCCCCCGGCCCAGCATATTGGCGATGCTTTGCATCAGCTGACCAGTTTGGGTTTCTTCGGTGCTTTGCCAACGAAACGCCCCTATAGTGTTATCCTGAATGACTATCGGCAGGCTGTGCCAGGGCGCATTTGGATTAGGTTTGCCTTCCTGGAGTTGCCAGTCGCCCACCTGCATCTCCAGGCAGTGTGCGGCCCCGTACTGGCGCGCAATGCGCAACACTTTCTCAAAGCAGCCCTGATCGATGACGCTGACGTTCAGCGCCTGGGAGCAGGTGTAGAGAATTTCCAGCGTGCGGTTGGCGTTCTGAAGGCTCAGGGTTTTCTGGTGGACTCTCTCCTCCAGAGAGCGGTACTGCTTGCCCAGCTCATTAGCCATGCGCTCATAAGTACGGGCCAGGCGGCCTAACTCATTCGGCAAGTGGGTATTGAGTGGTGGAATGTCAAAGCGCCCTTGTTCGATAATTTCACTGGCACGGGCCAGCTGATGGAGTGGGGTTACCACCTGGCGGCGAATGCGCCTCAGAATGGAAAAAACTAGCATAAACATGGTAATAAAACCCAGCGCACAAACAATAACTGCCAGCATCACTTTGCGTTCGGCATAATGCTGCAAGGCCATCACAAAACCATCAATTTGGGCTACGTAATGTGCGATGTTGTTTTGATACCAGGCTTTATCACCTGCTGCCAGGCGGGAGTCCATGGTCGCCCAGGTCTGGTGTAGCGCCTGGTAGCGTTGGCGCACACCCCAAGGCACCCAAAAGCGGTTAAGCTTTTGGAACACAGGTGAATCCAGGGAGGCGGCATATTGTAGCCGGTGCTGATCCAGGGTCTCAGTATTGCTTTGGAGATCGTAGCCCAGCCGGTAGCTTTGCATTCTCAGGGAGCCGGCAATATTCACCGCCTCTGCATCACGCAGGCTGCTGGAGAGGGTGAGCAGCGCTGCGCCAGTGGCCAACAGCGAAAGTAACAGAATCGAGAACAACGCCCGCGCCAGACTGCGGGATACCGGTTGCTTGACCATCCACTGCTCCTTTTTCATGCTCTTTTTTGCTGGCGCGAAACCTACCAGAAAATGCGAGTGACGAAAACTGCGACAGCGTCAGTTTACGTGCCAGCTTCCGAATCTAAAAATTGGCTGTGATTAAGTAACAATCCGTTGCGCAACGACTGTTTATTTGGCTACCTATAAATAATGCTAGTAATTCATCTCCGATTAATTCAATACAGCTAAGCAGTAGTTAGTGCGCAAATGGGCACGACCGACCATTTCAAGCGTGATTATCCTGACCCGCAACGGCGTGAAACCAGTGATATTCGATCGCCACCCAGAGATTGGCGGTTTACTAGCCTTCTGCATCCCAGCCTTCAGGTTGGATAAATCTCTGCTGGCCCGCCGCCGCGAAATTTTCAGCGACATGGGCGTGGAGTTCAGGCTCTATTGTGAAGTGGGGAAAGATCTCCTGCTGGCGATGCGGTGCGCGAGGCCGATCTGGTGGTGACGGCGATGGCAGAAGGCCGCCATGCTGCACTACTTCGGCCTGCCTTATCAAATGAAGCACTAATCCTGCCGCCCCGCGCCATCAGGCCGGGGCGATTCTCCTAGCCGCCAGATTTTTTCAGCATAGCGCCCTAGTAATGCCAAACTTGCCGCCAGAATCATGAAGAACATTACCTTATTTAGCCCATCCCAGAAGAATGCGAAGAATTGGGTGTAGAGATTAATACCCAAGAAAGTCAAACCGAAACCCCGCAACATTCCGTCGTCGGTCTTCAGGCTGATCGCAATACAAACCACTGCGACGATGGCAAATAACAGCGCCCACAGAAACAGTCTGGCCTGCCGAGTGCCGTACCAGCCATCTAGGGTATGTTGGCCAAATAGCGACAAAATCCACAACGCCATAAACAGATAAAATAGCCCCATCGCTTTACTCACCGTATAAAGCTGCCGTTGCTGAAGCCAATGATGGCTGGCGATACAAATTCCTAATACCACGACGCCAAACAACACAAACCTTAGCGGGTAACCCATGGAGAACCAATAATATCCAGCGCGGTACCCGGTTTCGGCTCCAAACCAGCAGGCTAAAGAGATAATAAAAAATAGCCAAACCAGCCCGGATCGCGCTATCCAGCCAATAATCCCGTAAATAGCGCAACCCACGAGAAATAGCGGGGCAATATACCCGCTGCCGGTATCTAAGCGTTCACCTAATTGCCAGAGGCTGATGGCGGTGAATACCACCCCGAGAAACAGGATAGCTTCCGTACTGTATTGCCAGTGAGCCTGACGGCGCTGGCGGCGGAAGCCCCAATAATATAGCCCGGTGGCGATAAGTGCTGGGGCGATGATGCGGCCCAAGCCCGAGAAGTTAAACAATAAAGAGAGCATGGCCATCAGCGCTGAATCATTGAACAGGGTAGCCAAAGCAATGAGCACGCAGGCGCAGGCCAGCCAAAATGCGTAGCGGCTTAATCGCTGCCAGTCGATAGATTGGGGTTCAATATGCGCCAGTAACCGCTGCTGCTCGGCTTGATCAATTACCCCCTCTTTGCCCCATGCCTCCACTGCACGGTGAATCGTCTTTGCCTGTTTACGCGTTACTTTCATGTTCACTCTCCTTTGAACAACCTTAAGCAGCCGCTGCTAATTTAACCTGTAATTCGTTTTAGGAGTAGTTCTGGCAGCAGCGCATTTTTTGATCCAAATATAAGAATTACCCCGAAAGAGGGATGCCGTAATACTCCCATTTCTCATAAGGTTAACAGCCATAAAAATCCCCTAATTTATATCATGAGATTGCTTCGCTACTGTTGGCGGGGCGTATTTGCAAGGAATAGCAATGGCCGATCATCTCCGGCGGGGACTGCTCTTCGGGAAATGGCGCAGTAAAGATGCTACCCCGTTTCGCCCCCCCTGGTCCCTCAATGAAACTGCTTTTACCGATGGCTGCACCCGCTGTCAGGCCTGTGTAGACGCCTGTCCCACCGGGGTTGTCATCGCCGGCGGTGGTAACTATCCCATGGTGGATTTTAGCCGTGGCGAATGCACCTTTTGCTATGACTGCGCCAGCGCCTGCCCGCAACCTTTGTTTGCTCCTCAGGAAACCACCCCGTGGCAATTGATTGCCGCAATTAATGACAGCTGCCTGGCCCACCAACAGGTGATGTGCCGCAGTTGCCAGGACAGCTGTGAGGTGAATGCCATTCAATTCCGCCTGCAAGCCGGGCAAGTGGCCCGCCCTGAACTCAATTCACAATGCTGTACCGGCTGTGGGGCCTGTGTGAGTGCCTGCCCGGTATCCGCTTTATCGATAAGGAGCCGCCATGAGCCAACAGTGGCAAGTCTGTAGCCTGGTGGTTCAGGGCCACCCTGAACGTTTGGCCGACATTACCCGCGCCATCCAGGCCCTCGACGGTGGCGAAGTCGCGGCCTGCGATGAGGCCCAGGGCAAGTTAGTGGTGGTGTTGGAAGCCGAAGAAACCCGTTTATTACTCGACAACATTGCGTCCGTGCGCCAGATCCCTGGCGTGCTGGCGGTATCGCTGGTGTATCACCAGCAGGAACAGGAAGCAGAGGAAGCCCAATGAAACTGAGTCGTCGTAGTTTTGTAAAAGCCAACGCCGTCGCTGCGGCAGCCGCGGCGGCCGGTATCAGCCTGCCGGCAGTGGCCCGTGCCGCAGTGGGAGATGCCAACACCATCACTTGGGACAAAGCCCCGTGCCGCTTCTGTGGCACCGGCTGCGGCGTGCTTGTGGGCACCCAAAATGGCCGCATCGTGGCCAGCCAGGGGGACCCGTCTTCCCCGGGCAACCGTGGGTTGACCTGTGTGAAAGGCTACTTCCTGCCGAAGATTATGTATGGCAAGGATCGTCTGATTCAGCCGCTGCTACGCATGAAAGACGGCCAGTATCACAAAGAAGGGGAGTTCACCCCGGTCAGCTGGGATAAAGCCTTCGATGTGATGGAAGAAAAATTTAAAACCGCCATCAAGACCAAAGGCCCGGACTCTGTCGGGATGTTTGGCTCTGGCCAGTGGACAGTGTGGGAAGGTTATGCCGCCTCGAAGCTGTTTAAGGCTGGCTTCCGTACCAATAACATCGATCCCAATGCCCGCCATTGTATGGCCTCGGCAGTGGTGGGCTTTATGCGCACCTTCGGCATGGATGAGCCGATGGGGTGTTATGACGATATCGAACAAGCCGATGCCTTCGTGCTTTGGGGTTCGAACATGGCCGAGATGCACCCGATCCTGTGGTCGCGCATCGCTGACCGCCGTCTAAGCAACAACAACGTCACCGTCGCGGTGCTCTCTACTTTCGAGCACCGTAGCTTTGAGCTGGCGGATAACGGCATGGTGTTCACCCCGCAAAGCGATCTGGCGATCCTGAATTACATCGCCAATTACATCATTCAAAACAACGCGGTGAATCAAGACTTCTTCAAAAACCACGTTAACCTGCGCCGGGGGGCCACTGATATTGGCTACGGTCTGCGGGCCACCCATCCGCTGGAGAAAGCGGCCAAAAACCCAGGTTCTGATGCCTCTGAGCCGATGAGTTTTGAGGAATACAAAGCGTTTGTTGCCGAGTACACCCTCGAAAAAACCGTCGAGATGAGTGGGGTGCCAGCGGATCAGCTGGAGGCACTGGCGAAGCTTTATGCGGACCCGGATAAGAAAGTGGTTTCTTACTGGACCATGGGTTTCAACCAACATACCCGCGGCGTCTGGGCTAATAACCTGTGCTACAACCTGCACCTGTTGACCGGCAAAATCTCCCGCCCTGGCTGTGGCCCGTTCTCCCTTACCGGCCAGCCTTCTGCCTGTGGCACCGCCCGTGAAGTAGGGACCTTCTCCCACCGTTTACCGGCGGATATGGTGGTCACCAATGAGAAACACCGCACCACGGTAGAAAACCACTGGCAGCTCCCGGCGGGCACTATTCCTGCCAAAGTGGGCCTCCATGCAGTAGCCCAAGACCGGGCGTTGAAAGACGGCACCCTCAATGTCTATTGGGTGATGTGTAACAACAATATGCAGGCCGGGCCGAACATCAATGAGGAGCGTCTGCCGGGCTGGCGCGATGCGCGCAATTTCGTGATCGTTTCCGATCCTTACCCAACAGTCAGCGCCCTGGCGGCGGATCTGATCCTGCCGACGGCCATGTGGGTCGAAAAGGAAGGGGCTTACGGCAATGCCGAGCGCCGTACCCAGTTCTGGCGCCAGCAGGTGAAAGCCCCCGGCGAAGCCAAATCCGACCTGTGGCAAATGGTGAGTTTCGCCAAACGCTTTAAAACCGAAGAGGTGTGGTCGGAAGCGTTAATGGCTCAGAAACCAGAATACCGGGGCAAAACCCTGTATGAGGTGCTGTTCGCCAGCCAGCAGGTTAGCCAGTATCCGCTATCTGAACTGGCGGAAGGGCAGTTGAATGACGAATCCCGGGAATACGGGTTCTACTTGCAGAAGGGGCTGTTCGAAGAGTATGCCGCCTTTGGCCGGGGCCACGGCCACGACCTGGCACCTTTCGATACCTATCACCAGGTGCCTGGCCTGCGCTGGCCGGTGGTGAATGGCAAAGAAACCCAGTGGCGCTACAGCGAAGGCCACGACCCTTACGTCAAAGCCGAGGCGGGTTTCCAGTTCTATGGCAAGCCCGATGGCAAAGCGGTGATTTTTGCCCTGCCATTTGAACCGGCGGCGGAAGCGCCCGATGCCGAGTATGACCTGTGGCTTTCCACCGGACGGGTGCTGGAGCACTGGCATACCGGCACCATGACCCGCCGGGTGCCAGAGCTGCACAAAGCTTTCCCGGAAGCGGTGCTGTTTATCCACCCACTGGATGCCAAAGAACGGGGTTTGCGCCGTGGCGATAAGGTGAAGGTGATGTCGCGCCGGGGGGAGGTGGTCTCCATTGTGGAAACCCGGGGCCGCAATAAGCCGCCCCGTGGGCTGGTGTATATGCCGTTCTTCGATGCCGCCCAGCTGGTTAATAACCTGACCCTGGACGCCACCGATCCGCTCTCGAAAGAGACCGATTTTAAGAAGTGTGCCGTCAAGCTGGCGAAGGCCTAAACAGAATTGCCCGCCCGGTCATCAGGCCGGGGCGGTGCTCAGGATAATGACCTATTCAGGAGTTAAACATGAAACCGAAGGGATGGTTTTGGGGCGCGTTAGTGCTGGTATTGGTCTTCGTTGGGGTTGCCCGCGCCACCGATGGCGTTGATTTTAGCCAGTCGCCGGAAGTCTCCGCTACGCCGCTGGGGCAGGTGCATGCCGTTAAACAGCAGCCGCGTATGGCGCTTAATTATGTTAATCAGCCGCCGATGATCCCCCATAGCGTGGATGGCTACCAGGTCACCACTAATACCAACCGCTGTTTACAGTGCCACGGGGTGGCCAGCTATCGCACCACCGGGGCACCGCGTATCAGCCCTACTCACTTTATGGACAGCCAGGGGAAAGTGCTGGCGGACGTGGCCCCGCGCCGTTATTTCTGCCTGCAATGCCACGTCACGCAGACCGATGCGGCCCCGATTGTCGGCAATAGCTTTGAGCCATCTAAAGGTTTTGGCCAATGAGGGAACCCATGAAACAACAATCTAAACCAGGCTGGCTGCGCCGGCTGTGGCAGTGGTGGCGCCGTCCGAGTCGGCTGGCACTGGGTACACTGTTATTGGTCGGTTTTGCCGCCGGGATCCTCTTTTGGGGTGGTTTTAACACCGGTATGGAAAAAGCCAACACGGAAGAATTTTGTATTAGCTGCCATGAAATGCGTAATACGGTTTACGAGGAATACATGTCCTCGGTGCACTATAACAACCGTAGCGGCGTGCGGGCCACTTGCCCGGACTGCCACGTTCCCCACGAGTGGGGGCCAAAGATGCTGCGTAAAATCAAAGCCAGCAAAGAGCTGTATGCCAAAATATTTGGCATTATCGACACCCCGCAGAAGTTTGAATCACACCGCCTGACCATGGCCCAAAATGAATGGCAGCGAATGAAAGATAACAACTCCCAAGAGTGCCGCAACTGCCATAACTTTGATTATATGGATTTCACCGCCCAGAAAACCGTGGCGGCGAAGATGCACAGCCAGGCCATTCAGGACGGCCAGACCTGTATCGATTGCCATAAAGGCATCGCCCATAAATTGCCGGATATGCGTGAAGTCAAAAACGGCTTCTAAACCCCTAAGGGAGGCTTTCGCCTCCCTTAAATTTAAGCGTATAGTGATGGCTACTCTTGATTTAGGAGCCGTCATGTCATCTGCAATAACCCTATTAAAAGATAAAATCCTCTCCGAAAACTACTTCGTTCTTCACAATGTTACCTACGATTTAACCCGCCCAGGGGGTGAAGTGCTGCGTCATAAACGCGAAGTCTATGACCGTGGCAATGGGGCCACCATCCTGCTCTACAATCCGCAAAAAGGTACCGTGGTGTTAACCCGCCAGTTCCGGGTAGCCACCTGGATGAATGGCAACACCCAGGGCAGCTTGATTGAAGCCTGTGCCGGCCTGCTGGATAACGATGCCCCGGAAATATGCGCCCGCAAAGAGGCCATGGAAGAGACCGGTTATCAGGTTGGCGAGGTGGAAAAAGTGCTGGAGCTGTATATGTCCCCCGGCGGCGTCACCGAGAAAATCCATTTCTTTATGGCCCAATATACCGATGAGCAGCACACCGGCAAGGGGGGCGGCGTGGAAGATGAAGCCATTGATGTGCTGGAAATGCCCTTCACTCAAGCGCTGGAAATGATCCAGACTGGGGATATTTGCGATGGTAAAACGGTGATTTTGCTACAGATGTTGCAGATACGCGGAATAATGCGCTGACAAATCACCTTACCTTAACAGTTTACGCATCGATCTCGGTGGGCCGGGCGAGAGGCCGACCCAGGTTTTACCTAAAGCGCCTCGTCTGCTGCTGGATAATAGCGATGGATCCTTCGAACCGGCCCAGCGCATGGTGCAGCTTGAGAAATGGCGCGGGATAGAGGACTGTGGGGTTGCCAGCCGCTGGCGCTGTAATGAGCAGCGGTTTGCCCTGTGTGTTATGCCAGCGAAGGCCAGCTGTGATAACTTGAACAGCGCTGGCACCTGGCCAGCGCTGTAGATCACTCGTTAATCCAGCAGGGCTTTGGCTTTCTTTACGATATTTTCCACGGTGAAGCCGAAGAACGGGAACAGCTTCCCGGCAGGGGCGGATTCACCGAAACTGGTCATCCCTACGATGGCCCCCTTACGGCCCACATATTTGTACCAGTAATCGGCGATACCGGCTTCCACCGCGATACGCGCATCCACATCCGGCGGTAACACCGCATCCTGATAAGCCTGGTCCTGGGCATCAAACACATCCGTTGATGGCAGGGACACTACCCGCACCTGTAGCCCTTCACCGCTGAGCTGCTCGGCGGCTTTGACACTGATCTCCACCTCCGAACCGGTAGCAATAATGATCAGATCCGGCTTACCACTACCGTCCTTCAGCACATAACCACCGCGGGTAACATCCTTAAGTTGCTGCTCGTCACGGGGCATCTGGGCCAGATTCTGGCGCGAGAGGATCAATGCGGTAGGGCCGTGGCTGCGCTCCAGCGCGGCTTTCCAGGCCACGGCGGTTTCCACCTGGTCACAGGGCCGCCAGGTGCTGAACCCTGGGGTGAGGCGCAGGCTGGCCAGTTGCTCCACTGCCTGGTGGGTCGGGCCATCTTCCCCAAGACCGATTGAATCATGGGTATAGACCATAATCTGGTGGGCCTTCATCAGGGAGGCCATACGGGCAGCATTACGGGCGTACTCCACAAACATCAGGAAGGTGGCGGTATAAGGGATAAAGCCACCGTGCATGGCCAGGCCGTTACCAATCGCCGTCATCCCAAATTCACGTACCCCATAGTGGATATAGTTCCCGGCGGGATCTTCTTTGATCGAGTGGGAGCCTTTCCAAATAGTGAGGTTGGACGGCGCTAAGTCAGCAGATCCCCCCATAAATTCGGGCAGGATGGGGCCAAGGGCGTTCAGGGTATCCTGGGAAGCTTTACGGCTGGCGATACTGGCAGGGTTGGCCTGGAGCTTCGCCACCCATTCATCCACTGTATTTTGCCAGCTATCTGGCAGGCGGCCTTCCATACGGCGGGTAAATTCCGCCGCTAAATCCGGATAAGCCTGCTGATAAGTGGTAAACAGGGCGTTCCAGCATTGTTCGGCGGATTCCCCACGCTCGCGGGCATCCCAGGCCTGATAAATCTCTTTCGGGATTTCGAACGGAGGGTACTCCCAGCCCAACTGCTTACGGGCCAGCGCCACTTCCTCTTCACCCAGCGCCGCGCCGTGGGCCTCTTCCTTACCGGCTTTATTAGGCGAACCAAAACCAATCACCGTGCGGCACATAATCAGCGTCGGCTTATCTTTCACTGACTGCGCTTCCTGGATGGCTTTTTTCACCGCCGCAGCATCGTGGCCGTCGATGTCGCGGATTACGTGCCAGTGATAAGCCTCAAAACGCTTGCCGGTATCATCGGCGAACCAGCCTTCGGTTTCCCCATCGATAGAAATACCGTTATGGTCATAGAAACCAATAAGTTTACCCAGCCCCAGAGTACCCGCCAATGAACTGGCCTCGTGGGAGATCCCTTCCATCAGGCAGCCGTCGCCCATAAACACGTAGGTGTAGTGGTCGACAATTTCATGACCCTGGCGGTTGAATTGGGCTGCCAGGGTGCGCTCGGCAATGGCCATCCCCACTGCGTTTGCCAGCCCCTGGCCCAATGGCCCGGTGGTGGTTTCCACGCCGGGGGTTAACCCATGCTCCGGGTGGCCGGGGGTTTTGGAATGCAATTGGCGGAAGTTTTTTAGCTCTTCCATCGGCAGGTCATAGCCCGTCAAGTGCAGCAGGCTGTAAAGCAGCATCGAGGCGTGGCCGTTGGAGAGAATAAAACGGTCGCGGTTATACCAGTGGGGGTTGTTCGGGTTGTGATGCAGGAACTCATTCCACAGCACTTCGGCGATATCCGCCATCCCCATCGGCGCACCGGGATGACCAGAGTTGGCTTTTTGCACCGCATCCATACTTAAGGCACGGATGGCATTAGCAAGGGTTTTACGTGAAGTCATCTTCTGCTCCATGGCAACGATTAAAGTTTGGCGGCGAGGAGATCTTCCAGTTTGCGCTGGTCGATAGCGAACAGACGGATACCTTCCGCCAGTTTCTCAACGGCCATAGGATCCTGGTTATGTTCCCAACGGAATTCCGCTTCTGTCATTTTTGCCGGGCGATTAAAGCCCTGTGAGAACGGCGTGAGTTTACGTTCTACGGTTTCATCACTGGCCTGCATCTCTTTCAGCAGGGCAGGGGAGATAGTTAACCGGTCGCACCCCGCCAGCGCCAGGATTTGCTCTTTCTTACGGAAGCTGGCCCCCATTACGATGGTGGGGTAATTGTGTTGCTTGTAATAGTCGTAGATCCGGCGCACGGATTTGACGCCCGGATCTTCCTCCACCACGTAGTTATCCTGCGGCTCTTGGGCCTGATACCAGTCGAAGATGCGGCCGACAAAAGGTGAAATCAGGGTAACACCGGCTTCTGCACAGGCCCGGGCTTGGGCAAAGGAGAACAGCAGGGTCAGGTTGCAGCTAATGCCCTCTTTCTCCAACTCCTCGGCAGCGCGAATCCCCTCCCAAGTGGAGGCCAGTTTGATCAAAATGCGCGATTTATCAATACCCTGTTCTTTATAAAGTGCGATCAAATGGCGGGCCTTCTCGAGGCTCTTTTCTTTATCAAAGGAGATACGGGCGTCCACTTCAGTGGAGACCCGGCCTGGCACGATATCAAGAATTTTGGCACCAAAATTCACCGCCAGTTTGTCACAGGCGGCGGTGACTTGTTCTTCCCGGGTGCCACCTTTTTCTTTGGCATACTTCAGCGCGTCATCAATAAGATATTGATATTGTTCGATTCCAGCGGCTTTAAGTAGCAGGGAGGGGTTGGTGGTGGCGTCTTCTGGCTGATAAGCACGAATGGATTCAATATCCCCGCTGTCGGCAACAACGGTGGTGAATTGTTTGATGGCTTCTAGTTGGTTCATATTCGAATACTCCATGATTTTACAGAGACTTATTACTCGCTCCTGAAAGCCCCAGGGGCAAAAACGTGAGATGCATAACAAAAAAGCATAGCAGACGGGTGTGGTATTGCCGGAAGGCTTCGGTAACATAATGGTGATAAATTGCTAACAAAATTTGCGCTACGATGCGCAGACTTTGGCTGTCTTCAAAGTTTGTAAATCCACCAGGGGCGATACTGTGGCCCCTTTTTGAGGGATTGACCTGACTGTCTGCTGTCCCTCAGCTAAATGAGCGAAGGAAAGAACAATGGATGACCAATTAAAACAAAGTGCCCTTGATTTCCACGAGTTTCCAATCCCAGGGAAAATTCAGGTTTCTCCGACAAAACCTCTGGCTACCCAGCGTGATCTGGCGTTGGCTTACTCCCCTGGCGTTGCAGCACCGTGCCTGGAGATAGCCCGCGATCCTCTGGCCGCCCATAAATACACCGCCCGGGGTAACCTGGTCGCTGTGATCTCTAACGGTACGGCGGTACTGGGCCTGGGGAACATCGGGGCGCTGGCCGGGAAGCCAGTAATGGAAGGGAAAGGCGTTCTGTTTAAGAAATTCGCCGGTATCGACGTGTTCGATATTGAAGTGGACGAAACCGATCCGGACAAACTGATCGATGTGGTGGCGGCCCTGGAGCCAACCTTCGGCGGTATAAACCTGGAAGACATTAAAGCGCCAGAGTGCTTCTACATTGAGAAACAGCTGCGTGAGCGCATGAATATCCCGGTATTCCATGATGACCAGCACGGGACGGCCATTATTTGTACTGCGGCGGTGCTTAACGGCCTGCGGGTGCAAGAAAAAAACATCTCTGACGTGCGCCTGGTGGTCTCCGGGGCCGGGGCCTCCGCCATCGCCTGTATGAATTTACTGGTGGCGCTGGGCATGCAGAAGCACAATATCGTAGTGTGTGACTCCAAAGGGGTTATCTACAAAGGCCGCGAAGAAAACATGGCCGAAACCAAGGCCGTTTATGCGGTGGACGACAACGGCAAACGCACCCTGGATGATGTGATTGAAGGGGCGGATATCTTCCTCGGCTGTTCCGGCCCTGGGGTATTAACCCAGAGCATGGTGAAGAAGATGGGTAACGCGCCGCTGATCTTGGCGCTGGCTAACCCGGAGCCGGAAATCCTGCCGCCGCTGGCGAAAGAAGTGCGCCCGGAAGCTATTATCTGTACTGGCCGTTCTGACTTCCCGAACCAGGTTAACAACGTGCTGTGCTTCCCGTTCATCTTCCGTGGCGCGCTGGACGTGGGCGCGACCGCCATTAATGAAGAGATGAAGCTGGCGGCTGTACACGCTATTGCTGAATTGGCGTTGGCCGAACAGAGCGAAGTCGTGGCCTCTGCCTATGGCGATCAGGAGCTGAGCTTCGGCCCGGATTACATCATTCCTAAGCCTTTTGACCCGCGCCTGATTGTGAAGATCGCCCCGGCCGTGGCCAAAGCAGCGATGGATTCCGGCGTGGCAACCCGCCCGATCGAAGACTTCGACGCCTACCGTGAAAAGCTGGCGGAGTTCGTCTACAAAACCAACCTGTTTATGAAACCCATCTTCTCCCAGGCCCGCAAAGATCCGAAGCGGGTGGTGTTGGCGGAAGGGGAAGACACCCGTACCTTACACGCCACCCAGGAGCTGATTAGCCTTGGCCTGGCGAAACCGATCCTGATCGGCCGCCCGAGCGTTATCGAAATGCGCATCCAGAAGCTGGGTCTGCAAATCCGCGCCGGGAAAGACTTCGAGATCGTTAACAATGAATCCGATCCGCGCTTTAAGTCTTACTGGACCGAGTACTACAACATCATGAAGCGCCGTGGTATTAGCCAGGAGCAGGCCCAGCGTGCGGTTCTCAGCAATACCACCGTGATTGCCGCCATCATGGTGCACCGTGGTGAGGCTGACGCCATGATTTGCGGCACCATTGGTGAATACCATGAGCACTTCGACGTGGTGGAAAAACTGTTTGGCTACCGTGATGGCGTGAAAGCGGCGGGGGCGATGAACGCCTTACTGCTGCCGAGCGGTAACACCTTCATTGCCGACACCTACGTTAACCCGGACCCAACCCCGGACCAGCTGGCGGAAATCACCCTGATGGCAGCGGAAACCGTGCGCCGCTTCGGTATCGAGCCAAAAGTGGCCCTGCTTTCCCATTCCAACTACGGTTCATATGATTCACCGGCGGCCCTGAAAATGCGCCAGACCCTGAGCATCGTGCGTGAACGTGCCCCGGAGCTAGAAATTGACGGGGAGATGCACGGGGATGCGGCACTGGTGGAAAGCATTCGCCAGGAGCGTATGCCGGACAGCCCGCTGAAAGGGGCGGCCAATATCCTGATTATGCCGAATATGGAAGCCGCACGTATCAGCTACAACCTGTTGCGGGTTTCCAGCTCCGAAGGGGTGACCGTTGGGCCGGTGCTGATGGGGGTGGCTAAACCTATCCATATCCTGACGCCAATTGCCTCGGTGCGCCGCATCGTCAATATGGTGGCACTGGCGGTGGTCGAAGCACAGACCTCGGTGCTGTAACACTCACCCACTAAAAAGGCCGCATTCGCGGCCTTTTTTATACCCAATCTCTCACCTGGATAAATGCATCCAGGGCTGCTTCCGGGCTGCCCGGCTCGGGGTGGAAATCATACTCCCAGCGCACCAGCGGTGGCATCGACATCAAAATGGATTCGGTGCGGCCCCCGGTTTGCAGACCAAACAGCGTCCCCCGATCCCACACCAGATTGAACTCCACATAGCGCCCGCGACGATAGAGCTGGAACTGGCGCTCCCGCTCGCCCCAGGCTATGTGCTTGCGGCGTTCAACAATCGGCAGGTAGGCCGCTAGATAACCATTGCCCACCGCCTGCATAAAATCAAAAGCCTGGAGGAAGTCCGGGGTGTTCAGATCGTCAAAGAACAAGCCGCCGATACCGCGCTGCTCCTGGCGATGTTTAATATGGAAATAGTCATCACACCACGCTTTGTAGCGCGGATAGACACCCTCGCCAAAGGGCTGGCATAAATCCCGGGCGGTCTGGTGCCAGTGGCGGGCGTCCTCCTCAAAGCCATAAAACGGGGTGAGGTCAAAGCCACCGCCAAACCACCATACCGGCTCGGCACCGGGCTTCTCGGCAATAAAAAAGCGCACATTGGCATGGCTGGTGGGCACGTAAGGGTTAAGCGGATGTACCACCAGGGAAACCCCCATCGCCTCAAAGCTACGCCCGGCCAACTCAGGCCGATGTGCCGTGGCCGAAGCGGGCATCTGGTCGCCGTGGACGTGAGAGAAGTTAACCCCAGCCTGCTCAAACACCGCCCCGCCCCGCAACACCCGGCTACGGCCACCGCCGCCGCCAGGCCGTTGCCAGCTATCCTCCTGAAAGCTGGCCCCGTCAAGGGCGCTGAGCTGCCCGCAGATACTGTCTTGCAGGCTAAGTAGGTACTGTTTTACTGCGGTAATGTCAGGCTGGCTCATGATTAACGTTTCGCGTGGGCTTTGTGGTTATCGAACCAGTTAAAGTAGCTAATGACGCCGCTGGCGATGGCGGTAGCAATTTTCTGGCGGAATAGGGATGTCCCCAGCAGGCGCTCTTCACCGGGGTTAGTGATAAACGAGGTCTCCACCAGAATCGACGGGATTGACGGGGACTTCAACACCACAAATGCCGCCTGTTCAGTGCTGTTACTGTGCAACTTATGAACCGGCTTAATCTGGCGCAGCACGTGAGAGCCGAGGGTCAAACTGTTTTTAATAGTATCAGTCTGCACCAAGTCGAACAGCACCTGCTGCAAATAATGATCTTTGTTTTTTACCTTAGCACCGGCCACGTCATCGGCGGCATTTTCCTTATCGGAAAGGTATTTTGCCATGGCGCTACTGGCCCCACGGTTAGACAGTGCAAATACTGAAGCCCCGGCGGCAGAGGGGTTGGTAAAGCCATCGGCGTGGATCGACATAAACAGATCGGCACCGTGCTGATGGGCAATCTCCACCCGATCGTACAACGGAATAAAGGTATCGTTGGAGCGGGTGAGGTGAGCGTCAATCCCACGGCTACGGAGAATGGCTTTGACGTTTTCAGCGATGGCTAATACCACATGCTTCTCTTTCGAGCCGTTACGGCCAATGGCCCCGGTATCAATACCGCCGTGGCCCGGATCCAGCATCACCATGCGCCGCGCCCCGCTTTTCTTAGACTTTGGCTTACTGTGGTTGTTGGCGGTTTTTAAACTGTTGCTTTCTTCTTTAGCTAACGCCTTATTCATGCCGGATAATGTTAGGGCAGCCAAACCAGCGACCAATACCTGGCGGCGCGATGCGAGTTGTGACAAGGATTTAAATTTGCTCATGCGGCCCAAAATTTATCTGATGAATCACGTAGTTGCATTTATAACGTAATGAGAATCATTAAACGATGCGGCTTTACGCCAAAAGTTTAACTTTTCATTTCAATGCATGAATGGCGCATTATGCCATCATTCACGCTTATGTGCGGCAGATATTGGCTATTTCCTCACTGGCGGTCATAATCACTTTTTTATCCACACATATTGGTAAAAACCATGGAGATACGCGTTTTTCGCCAGCAGGACTTCGAGGAAGTCATTACCCTGTGGGAGCGTTGTGACTTATTACGTTCCTGGAACGATCCGGAAATGGATATCGAGCGCAAAATGCAGTGCGGGGCCGATCTGTTCCTGGTGGCGGAGGTATCCGGGGAAGTCGTTGGCTCGATTATGGGCGGCTACGACGGCCACTGGGGTTCGGCTTATTACCTTGGGGTGCACCCGGATTTCCGTGGTAGGGGCATTGCTAATGCGCTACTCAACCGGCTGGAGAAGAAGCTGATTGCCCGAGGTTGCCCCAAAATCCACATTATGGTGCGGGAAGAAAACGACGTGGTTACCGGGATGTATGAACGCCTGGGCTACGAAAGCAGCGACACGGTATTAATGGGCAAGCGCCTGATCGAAGACCAGGAATATTAATAACCCCCTCCAGTGGGAGGGGGCGAAAATTACGGCATTTTCTTCAGATTTTTCACGTCAATCTCGACGGAGTTCCAGTCTTTATCCACTTCGCCTTCAAGCCTCACTTTGTCCTGCGGGCTGACGGTGGCACCCTGCCAAACGTGATTATCGATCTCGACATCCACGGTGCCGCTGGCATCACGGAATAGGTAACGATCTTTGCCGGTTTTCTCGGTGATATGGCCTTCCAGCACCACCCAAGCGTCATCACGCAAGGTTTTAGCTTGGGCGGCATTGGTGGTGGCCGTGGTTGGCCCGGTGAAACCACCGCCGCTCTGGCTATCGGGGCCGTTAAATCCACCTTCAGCTGCAAACACCGGGGCTGCGGCCAGGCCGCTCAGTAAGGCCGTTAATACCAGGGTCTTCTTCTTCATTTCCATCTCCTTTTGGTATCCATGTGGTAAAGACTTCCGCCCCACTGGGTCAGAATGCCATAATTAACCTTTCGCAAACCAGATTCAGAACCTATTTCATGTATCTACCCTCTGATTACGATAATCACGGGCAGCTCAAAACCCCGGCACTGCTTTGGGGCGTGTTGTTATTACAGGCCCGGACGTGGGTGCTGTTTGTGCTGGCTGGCGCATCCCGGCAGCAGGGGGAAGCGTTGCTTAACCTGTTCTATCCGGATCGCGATGCCTTCTGGTTAGGGCTTATACCGGGTATTCCGGCGGTGCTGGCATTTTTAATCAGTGGCCGCCGTCGCCAATTCCCGCATTTGTGGCAACGCTGGCACTGGGTGCTAATTGCCGCCCAATTGATGATTTTACTCTGGCAGATTATGGGCATTTTGCAAACTGACAGGCCCGGCGGTATTGCGCTGGCCCTACTGGTTGCCGATGGGGTCGCGCTGGTTTGGCTGCTGACTCACCGCCGTCTGCGGGATAGTTTTGCCCCCGCTGAGGACTAACGGCAACTTTTTGGCAGATTGGCAATCCAACCTGCCGTTGAATGAAAAAGGAATCACACATGAAAACGCGCCATTTGTTGGTTTTTTGCCTGTCGTTGCTATTGACTGGCTGCTCTACCTTGTCATCCCTCTCCGACGTAAAATGGAGTAAGGCCTACCCATGGAACTGGTTTGGCTCCTCCCTCGAAATGAGCGAACAGGGGCTGGGCGATATCACCGCCACCAGCCCGCTGGATGAAGAGACCGTCAGCGATGCTTTGGGCGGCAGCTACCGGGTGCGTAGCGGGATGAAAATGGAAAACGGCCACATTGTCCGTTTCTATGAAGGCCTGAAAGATGACAAAGTCGAGCTGGTTATTGTAGGGGATAAAACCGGGGCCTCTCGCATTAGTACCAGCGATAGCAGCATTGAAAGCGCCAGCGGTGTCGAAATCGGTACGCCATTCCACACGCTTTATAGTAAGGCTTATGGCTCTTGCAGCCGGGCGCCCGGTGATGACAGTCAGCTGGTTGCCTGTAAGGCCCCCGGTAGCCAACACTTGAGCTACCTGTTTGGTGGCGAATGGCGCGGGCCAGAAGGGTTGATTCCTTCCGATGACACGCTGAAGAACTGGACGCTGAAGAAAATAGTCTGGCAGCGCTAATATCTGCTGCCTTATTGCGCCGCCGCAAGGTGGCGAGCATGGACCCACCGTACACTACTGCGGTTATGCCACTTGGTTGAGTGGCTTTTGGAGGAGGAATCATGTCACAGGTACAAAGCGGTATTCTGCCAGAACATTGCCGGGCCGCTATTTGGCTGGAAGCCACTGTTCAGGGCGAGATTAGCGCACTGGGTGAGAGCTGCCGTAAATTCAATGAGCAGCTTCTCGCTTTACAGCAACAATTCCCCGATATCCATCTGGGCGCCGCCGTGGCTTTCGGGAATGACCTGTGGCGCGATCTGAGCGGTGGCCAGGGTGCTGAAGAGTTAAAAAACTTCACCCCGTTGGGCAAGGGCCTGGCCCCGGCTACTCAACGTGATGTGCTGATCCATATTATGTCCCTGCGCCACGATGTGAACTTCTCTGTGGCTAAAGCCACCCTGGCAGCTTTTGGCGATAGTTTGAAGGTGGAAGAAGAAATCCACGGCTTCCGTTGGGTTGAAGACCGCGATCTCAGCGGCTTTGTAGATGGCACAGAAAACCCGGCGGGGGATGAATTCCGCCGTGAAGTGGCTATCATCAACGGCGGTGTGGATGATGGCGGCAGCTATGTGATGGTTCAGCGCTGGGAACACAACATGAAGGCTCTGGATCGTATGAAGATTCAGGATCAGGAAAAATTGTTTGGCCGCACCAAAGAAGCTAACGAAGAGATGGAGCCAGAAGACCGCCCAGTCACTTCGCACCTGACCCGGGTTGACCTGAAAGAAGACGGCAAGAGCCTGAAGATTGTGCGCCAGAGCCTGCCTTACGGTACCGCCAGCGGCGTGAACGGCCTGTACTTCTGTAGTTACTGCGCCCGTCTGTACAATATTGAGAAACAGCTGCTAAGTATGTTCGGTGACACCGATGGTAAGCGCGATGGCATCCTACGCTTCACCCAGCCGGTAACCGGTGGCTATTACTTTGCCCCTTCCGTTGAGCGTCTGCTCTCGCTGTAATCGCACTGCCAAGCGCCCCCCAAGGGCGCTTATTCTGTTTCGCACTTCCAAAGCACCAAACGGTATATAAAAGCGTTACAGCTTTATCCTGGGTTATAAATACACTGACAGCATCCTAAGAGATTGTCTGAACGTGGAAAGGTGCAAAATGGCGATAAAGTCTATAAACCCAATCTGGGGTGTGGTTGCCGGGGCGTTTATGCTGGCCGGGCAGGCGCAGGCCACGGAACTGCTCAACAGCTCATATGATGTTTCCCGCGAGTTGTTTAGCGCACTGAATCCGCCGTTCGAACAACAGTGGGCCAAAGACAATGGCGGCGACAAGCTGACCATCAAACAATCCCACGGTGGCTCCTCCAAACAGGCGCTGGCGATCCTCCAGGGCTTAAAAGCAGACGTTGTCACTTATAACCAGGTGACCGATGTGCAAATCCTGCACGATCGCGGCAAGCTGATCCCGGCGGACTGGCAGACCCGGTTACCCAATCACAGCTCACCGTTTTACTCCACCATGGCCTTCCTGGTGCGTAAAGGTAATCCAAAAAATATTCACGACTGGGCAGACCTTGCCCGCCCGGACGTGAAACTGGTATTCCCGAACCCGAAAACCTCCGGTAATGGCCGCTATACCTATTTGGCCGCCTGGGGTGCCGCAGATAAAGCCGACGGCGGGGACAAAGCCAAAACCGAACAATTCATGACCCGCTTGCTGAAAAACGTGGAAGTGTTCGATACCGGCGGCCGTGGGGCCACCACCACCTTTGCCGATCGTGGCCTGGGTGATGTGCTGATTAGCTTTGAATCCGAAGTAAATAACATCCGCGCTCAGTATCCAAAAGAAGGCTACGAAGTGGTGGTGCCGAAGGTGAATATTCTGGCGGAGTTCCCGGTGGCCTGGGTAGATAAAAATATCAAAGCTAATGGCACCGAGAAAGCGGCCAAAGCTTACCTTAATTACCTCTATACGCCAGCGGCCCAGAACATCATCACCGGTTATTACTACCGGGTGAACAACCCACAGGTAATGGATAAGCTGAAAGACAAATTCCCTGACACTGAACTATTCCGGGTAGAAGATGCATTCGGCGGCTGGCCTACTGCGATGAAAACTCACTTTGCCAATGGCGGCGAGCTGGATAAATTGCTGGCGGCAGGGCGGCAGTAATAATGATCGGATCGTCAAAACGCGTTCTGCCGGGGTTCACCCTCAGCCTGGGCACTAGCCTGCTGTTTGTCTGCCTGATCCTGCTGCTGCCCTTAAGCGCACTGGTGATGCAGCTGGCGCAGATGAGCTGGGCGCAGTACTGGGAAGTGATAACCAACCCGCAGGTGGTGGCGGCCTATAAAGTGACCTTACTGGCCGCTGCCGTGGCTTCGGTGTTTAACGGGTTTTTCGGCATGCTGATGGCGTGGATTTTAACCCGTTATCAGTTCCCGGGCCGTTCGATTCTGGATGCGCTGATGGATCTGCCCTTTGCCCTGCCGACGGCAGTAGCTGGCCTGACCCTAGCCTCACTGTTTTCCGTCAACGGTCTGTACGGGGAGTTCCTCGCCCAGTTCGGCATTAAAGTCACCTACACCTGGCTGGGCATTGCCGTGGCGATGGCCTTCACCAGCGTGCCCTTTGTGGTGCGTACCGTACAGCCGGTGCTGGAAGAGTTGGGTCCGGAGTATGAAGAGGCGGCAGAAACCCTTGGGGCCAGCCGCTGGCAGACCTTCCGCCGTGTGGTATTACCGGAGCTTTCCCCGGCATTAATGGCAGGGGTGGCGCTCTCCTTCACCCGCAGCTTAGGGGAGTTTGGCGCAGTGATTTTTATTGCTGGGAACATTGCCTGGAAGACCGAAGTCACCTCGCTGATGATCTTTATCCGCCTACAGGAATTTGACTATCCGGCGGCCAGCGCCATTGCCTCGGTGATCCTGGCGGTTTCTCTGGTATTGCTGTTTAGCATTAACACCTTGCAGAGCCGCTTCGGGCGGCGGGTGGTAGGCCACTGATGAATAACGTCACGTCATTACAGCAGGCCATTCGCCCCCGGGTTAATTGGGGTAAATGGCTATTAATCGGCACCGGGGTGCTGTTAACCGCGCTGCTGATTGCCGGGCCGCTGATTTATATCTTCATCCAGGCCTTTGCCAAAGGGATTGGGCCGGTGCTGACTAACCTGGCCGACTCCGACATGCTCCACGCCATCTGGCTGACGGTGATGATCGCGCTGATTACCGTGCCGGTGAACCTGGTGTTTGGTGTGCTACTGGCCTGGCTGGTGACACGTTTCAACTTCCCGGGGCGCCAACTGTTATTAACCTTGCTGGATATTCCTTTTGCCGTGTCGCCGGTGGTGGCGGGGCTGGTTTATCTGCTGTTTTACGGCTCCAATGGCCTATTGGGCGGCTGGCTGGATGAGCATAATCTGCAAATTATGTTTGCCTGGCCGGGGATGGTACTGGCGACTATCTTCGTCACCTGTCCGTTTGTGGTACGTGAACTGGTGCCGGTGATGTTAAGCCAGGGCAGCCAGGAAGACGAAGCCGCGATTTTACTCGGTGCTTCCGGTTGGCAGATGTTCTGCAAGGTGACACTGCCTAATATCCGCTGGGCCTTGCTCTATGGCGTGGTACTGACTAATGCCCGGGCCATCGGTGAGTTCGGTGCGGTGTCGGTGGTGTCGGGTTCGATCCGGGGGGAAACCTTGTCTCTGCCGTTACAGATTGAGTTACTGGAGCAGGATTACAACACCGTGGGGGCATTTACCGCCGCCGCGCTGCTGGCCCTGATGGCTATTCTGACCCTGTTTTTAAAGAGTGCGGTGCAATGGCGGCTGGCGAAGCAGCAGCACCTGGAGGCGAATCATGAGCATTGAGATTTCGAACATTAACAAGTCTTTTGGCCGCACTCCGGTGCTCAATGATATCTCTCTGGATATTCCTTCCGGCCAGATGGTGGCATTGTTGGGGCCGTCCGGCTCCGGTAAAACCACCTTACTGCGGATAATAGCCGGGCTGGAGCACCAAACCAGCGGGCATATTAGCTTCCACGGCACTGACGTTAGCCGCATCCATGCTCGCGACCGTAAAGTCGGTTTTGTATTCCAGCACTATGCGCTATTCCGCCATATGACGGTGTTCGACAACATCGCCTTTGGGCTGACGGTGCTGCCACGGCGCGAGCGCCCGAATGCAGCCGAGATTAAGCAAAAGGTCACCCGATTGTTAGAGATGGTGCAGCTAGCCCACCTGGCGGATCGCTTCCCGGCCCAGCTTTCCGGCGGCCAGAAACAGCGGGTGGCGTTGGCCCGTGCGCTGGCTGTTGAGCCACAGATTTTACTGCTGGATGAACCCTTTGGTGCGTTGGATGCCCAGGTGCGTAAAGAGCTGCGCCGCTGGTTACGCCAACTCCATGAAGAGTTGAAATTCACCAGCGTGTTCGTTACCCACGATCAGGAAGAAGCCATGGAAGTGGCTAACCAGGTGGTGGTGATGAGCCAGGGCAATATCGAGCAGGTGGACGTACCTGAGCAAGTGTGGCGCGAACCGGCTACCCGCTTTGTGCTGGAGTTCCTCGGTGAAGTGAACCGCCTACAGGGCACCATTAGCGGCGGCCAGTTCCATGTGGGCGCCCACCGCTGGCCGCTGGGCTACACCCCGGCACATCAGGGGGAAGTGGATCTGTTCCTGCGCCCGTGGGAAGTGGATGTCAGCCGCCGTACCAGCCTGGATTCTCCGCTGCCGGTGGAAGTGTTGGAAGTCAGCCCGCGCGGCCACTTTATGCAGCTGGTGGTGCAGCCCCTGGGGTGGTATCACGAGCCGCTCACCGTCGTGTTGAAGGAGCAACGGCAGCCTGCCCGTGGCGAGCGGCTGTTTGTCGGCCTACAGCATGCCCGGATTTACCACGGGCAGCAGCGGATTGAGAGTCTTGCTTTGGCCCAGTCGGCCTGATAGCTTTGAGCCTTTCTCATCAGATTATTTACGCCTGATAAGATAGGCTCCTGATACCAATACCCCGTGCAGCGGCCTTCCTTGGGGCCGCTTTTTTACGCCAGGCAAACACACAAATGAACACATTAGAACAAACCATTGGCAATACCCCGCTTATCAAACTCCAGCGCACCGGGCTGGATAACGGCAGTGAGATTTGGATTAAGTTAGAAGGCAACAACCCGGCAGGGTCGGTCAAAGATCGGGCGGCGCTCTCCATGATTGTTGAAGCCGAAAAACGCGGGGATATTTGCCCTGGGGATACCCTGATTGAAGCCACCAGTGGTAACACCGGTATTGCGCTGGCGATGATTGCCGCTTTAAAAGGCTACCGGATGCGGTTGCTGATGCCCGATAACATGAGCCTGGAGCGTAAGGCCGCGATGCGCGCTTACGGGGCGGAGCTGATCCTGGTCACCAAAGAGCAGGGGATGGAAGGGGCGCGGGATCTGGCCCGCCAAATGGCCGATAACCGCGAGGGCTACATCCTCGACCAGTTTAATAATCCGGATAACCCGCTGGCCCATTACCGCACCACCGGGCCGGAGATTTGGCAGCAGACCCAGGGCCGGATCACCCATTTTGTCTCCAGCATGGGCACCACCGGCACGATTACCGGGGTAAGCCGCTTTATGCGCGAGCAGGCACCTGAGGTGAAAATCGTCGGCTTGCAACCGGCAGAAAACAGCAGTATCCCGGGTATTCGCCGCTGGCCTCAGGCTTACTTGCCGGGGATCTACCAGCCGGAACTGGTGGATGAAGTACTGGATATTACCCAGGCGGAGGCGGAGCACACCATGCGGCTGTTAGCGAGCCGGGAAGGGGTGTTTTGCGGGGTGAGTTCCGGCGGTGCGGTAGCTGGGGCCGTAAAGGTGGCGCAGGCTAACCCTGGGGCGGTGGTGGTGGCGATCATTTGCGATCGCGGTGACCGTTATCTCTCAACTGGGGTATTTGGTGAAGAGACCCAACACTACGGCTCCGGGATTTAAAAGCAAAAAAAGGCACCCGAGAGTGCCTTTTTTACATCAAATGTGATTACTTTTTGATGCGAATAACCGGGGTTTCGCCAACGGTTACGCTACCAGTCAGTTTGATCAGCTCTTTGATTTCATCCATGTTGGAGATAACAACCGGAGTCAGGGTAGACTTGGCTTTCTCTTCTAGCAGCGGCAAATCGAATTCGATAACCACGTCGCCTTTCTTAACGCGCTGGCCTTCTTCAGCGATACGCTTGAAGCCTTCGCCTTTCAGTTCAACGGTATCGATACCGAAGTGGACGAACAGCTCAATGCCGCTATCGGATTCGATAGAGAAAGCATGGTTGGTTTCAAAGATTTTGCCGATGGTACCATCAACCGGCGCAACCATTTTGTTGCCAGTCGGTTTGATAGCGATACCGTCGCCAACGATTTTCTCTGCGAACACCACGTCAGGAACGTCTTCGATATTTACGATTTCGCCAGACAGTGGAGCTACAATCTCAATAATGCCGGTGTCACTGTTGCCTTTGTCACCGAACAGTTTACTAAATAACCCCATTAACCTTCTCTCCTAAGCAGTAATTTGGGCCGCATCTCGTGGATTAGCAGATTGTTTTTTCTTCAATGAACTTGTTAACCAGCGTCATTAACTCGTCCGTTGTCGGTTGAGCAAGAGCCTGCTCTGCTAATACCTTCGCATCTTCGAAGTTCGTGTTACGGATGATCTTCTTGATGCGCGGGATGGAAATGGCGCTCATAGAGAATTCGTCCAGACCCATACCCAGCAACAGAAGTGTAGCACGTTCGTCGCCTGCAAGCTCACCACACATGCCAGTCCATTTGCCTTCAGCATGAGAAGCATCAATAACTTGCTTGATCAGCGTCAGCACAGATGGCGACATTGGCTGGTAAAGGTGTGAAATCATATCATTACCACGGTCAACTGCCAGGGTGTACTGCGTTAAATCATTGGTACCGATACTAAAGAAATCAACTTCTTTGGCTAAATGACGCGCAATTGTTGCGGCTGCAGGTGTTTCAACCATCACACCCACTTCGATTGACTCGTCAAACGCTTTACCTTCGTCACGCAGTTCCTGTTTGTAGATCTCGATCTCTTTCTTCAGTGCACGCACTTCTTCAACAGAGATGATCATCGGGAACATGATGCGCAGCTTACCGAAAGCGGAAGCACGCAGGATGGCGCGAACCTGGTCGCGCAGGATCTCTTTACGATCCATGGCGATACGTACCGCACGCCAGCCCAGGAACGGGTTCTCTTCTTTCGGGAAGTTCATGTACGGCAGCTCTTTGTCGCCACCGATGTCCATGGTACGGACGATAACCGCCTGAGAGCCACAGGCTTCAGCCACGGCTTTGTACGCAGCGAACTGTTCTTCTTCAGTTGGCAGCGCGTCACGGTCCATGAACAGGAATTCAGTACGATACAGACCCACACCTTCCGCACCGTTGCGCTCAGCGCCTTCAACGTCGCGTACGGTACCGATGTTCGCGCACACTTCTACCTGATGGCCGTCCAGCGTAATGGCTGGCAGATCTTTCAGTTTAGCGAGTTCCGCTTTCTCGGTTGCAACTTGCTCCTGAACGGCGCGCAGCTGCTCGATCTCTTCGTTAGTTGGGTTGACGTAAACCTGGTTGTTTACGGCATCCAGAATCAGATAATCGTCGTTTTTCACCTGAGCAGTGACGCTACCGGTACCCACGATGGCAGGCAGTTCCAGAGAACGCGCCATGATAGAGGTGTGGGAGGTACGGCCACC
>CBIFWW010000003.1:0-57763 GCA_966186435.1 uncultured Enterobacteriaceae bacterium | reverse complement strand
CAACTGTTTTGATTGCTTTATTATTTTTGAGATGAATTACAGCCAATCCATTACCGTCTGGATTTTCTTTGATATGCAACTTTTCATTTTTATCAAGTGCGATTTCGAACCCTTGTTTAGGGTCTTTAGTTTCATCAAAACCGGCCATAAGTTGTGGCAGTGCCTCGCTAAATGCTTCAGCTTTCTCTTTTTTACTGTTTTCAATCGAAGAAAAACCCATAAGGGTTATAAGGCAATCTAAAATTTTTCTAACCCATAATGCTTTAAAATCTCCTGCTGTCTTCTCTGAGAAATCCGTTGATGAAAGCACACGAGCAAGTGTGCCAGCAGATAAATTATTAATCGGCATGATAATCCTCTCAGAAAATACTAAAAGATGACTTATACGATTGATTTTATTTGATGGTGAGAGTTTATCCATCAAGGACATCACTGAAATAGAAATTTCAGGTATTGGCCTGAGGCCATAACTATTAATACGTATTTAAAAATAGCAGCATTTATGATGGCATTCTTTATGCTGCCGTTCTGGTACAACACCGATATGCTAAGGGTTGGCCAGCTTTTCTGACCTTTTTTATAAAGAGCTAAAGTCAGCTTAACGCTTGCCGATAACACCATTAATCCGTGTGTTAATTGGGTGGGATATGGCAAAACATCTGCGTATTGTGACGCTACTGCTGGGCGTGCTGCTGGCCTTTGCACTGCTTCAGGCGTTGTCCGGCGGGCTATTTTTTACCTCGATAAACGCCAGCCAGAATATGGCGGAAACTGCCCGCCAGCTACGAATTCAACAGGCCAGCCTCAATCAGGCCTCGAACCTGCTTTTACAAACCCGAATCAACCTGAGCCGGTCGGCAGCTCGGGCTAACCAGGGGGCCGGGAGCCAGGAAAACCAGGCGCGGCTGGATCTGCTGAATGATGCCCGCCAGACCCTGAGCGCCGCCAATGCCGCCTTTAAAACCTATGCGGGTTCTCACGCGCCTACCCCTGAACTGGCGGCGTCTCATAAAACCGTGGAGCAGGATTTCCGCCACTACGCCGCCGGCCTCAATGAGCTTACGGGGTACCTGGAACAAGGTAATATGCCAGCCTATTTCAATCAGCCCACTCAGGGGATGCAAAATGCCCTTGAGCAAAGCCGCAACCGCTATAACCAATTAAACGACAATATCTATCAACTAGCATGGGATAGCGGCCAGCGTGAATACCGGCTGGCGATTGGCTTCCTGATTGCCCTCGCCATTATCGTGGTGGTGCTGTGCCTGCTGGTATGGACGGGGCTACGCCGCCTGTTGCTGGTGCCTTTGCAGGCCGCCATTGGCGATATCCGCGCCATTGCCAATGGCGATCTTACCGGCCAGCCTCCCCAGGGCGGCACCAATGAAATCGGCGAACTGCGCACCAGTATCCACCATATGCAGCAATCGCTGATCCGCACCGTGGGCGCGGTGCGTAGCGGCAGTGATGCCATCTACACCGGGGCCAGTGAAATAGCCGCCGGGAATAACGATCTCTCCTCCCGCACCGAAGAGCAGGCCGCCTCGCTGGAAGAAACCGCCGCTAGCATGGAGCAACTCACCGCCACGGTGAAACAGAACGCTGAAAACGCCCGGCAGGCTTCTCAATTGGCCCAAAACGCTTCAAACACCGCCCGCAAGGGGGGCGATGTGGTGGAAGGGGTAGTCAAAACCATGCATGACATCGCCGGTAGTTCAAAGAAAATCGCCGATATTACCGGTGTGATCGACGGTATTGCTTTCCAGACTAATATCCTGGCGCTTAATGCGGCGGTAGAAGCCGCCCGCGCCGGGGAGCAGGGCCGGGGGTTTGCGGTAGTGGCCGGGGAGGTACGTAACCTTGCCAGCCGCAGCGCCCAGGCGGCAAAAGAGATCAAAGGGCTGATTGAGGATTCCGTCAAAAGGGTGAATACCGGCTCAATGCAGGTGGAAAGCGCTGGCAGCACCATGCGTGAAATCGTTACTGCGGTCACCCGGGTGACAGACATTATGGGCGAAATTGCTTCTGCCTCTGATGAACAAAGCCGGGGCATCGATCAGGTGGCGGTGGCCGTTACTCAGATGGACCGGGTGACCCAACAGAATGCCGCACTGGTGGAGCAGGCCGCCGCCGCCGCTGCCTCCCTCGAAGCCCAGGCCAGCCACCTTAACCAGGCAGTATCGGCCTTCACCCTGAGCCGCCACAGCGCCGCCCCCGTTGCCGTCATCGAAGCGGTGCCACTGCGCCCGGCACTGGCGACCAGCAGCGGGCGTGGGGCCAGCCATGACGATAACTGGGAAACCTTTTAATGGCGGGCCACGCTGTCCGGCAACAGGACACTGATTTATGACTGCATCCATGCCAGAAGTCCCGCCGCTCTCCCTGGCGCTGGCCCAGCGCTTGGCACTGTCTGATAGCCATTTCCGGCGTATTTGCCAGCTGATTTATCAGCGAGCCGGGATTGTGCTGGCGGATCATAAGCGCGACATGGTTTACAACCGGCTGGTCCGCCGCCTGCGGTTGCTGGGCATCACGGATTTTGGCCCCTATATCCAGCGGCTGGAACAGGATCCTGACAGCCCGGAATGGCAGGCATTTATCAATTCCCTCACCACCAACCTGACGGCGTTTTTCCGTGAGGCGCACCACTTCCCGCTGTTGGCCCGCCATGCCGCCAGCCAAAAGGGCGAGTACCGGGTATGGAGTGCCGCGGCCTCCACCGGCGAGGAGCCGTGGTCCATCGCCATTACGTTGGCGGATATCCGCGGGACGGCAGCGGGTAAATGGAAGGTGCTGGCCAGTGATATCGACACCGAGGTGATCAATAAAGCCCGGGGCGGCATCTATCGGCTGGATGAATTGAAAACCCTCTCATCCCAACAGTGCCAGCGCTATTTCATGAAGGGCACCGGCCCCCATGATGGGCTGGTACGGGTGCGGGCGGAGTTAGCCAGCCAGGTGGTGTTTAGCCAGCTAAACCTGCTGGATAGCCACTATCAAATAGAGGGGCCTTTCGACGCCATCTTCTGCCGTAATGTGATGATCTATTTTGATAAAAATACCCAACAAGAAATATTACGCCGGTTTGTGCCGCTGCTGAAACCCGGCGGCCTGCTGTTTGCCGGGCACTCAGAAAACTTCAGCCACCTTTCCCGGGATCTGGTGCTCCACGGCCAGACCGTTTACGGGCTTAAAAAGGAGCCAACATGAGCCGCATCAAAGTGCTGGCGGTGGATGATTCGGCGCTGATGCGCAAAATCATGACCGACATTATCAATAGCCACAGTGATATGGAGATGGTGGCGACCGCCCCGGACCCGCTGGTGGCGCGGGATCTGATCAAGCAATACAACCCGGATGTATTGACCCTGGATGTGGAAATGCCGCGTATGGATGGTCTCGACTTTCTTGAAAAGCTGATGCGCCTGCGGCCAATGCCGGTGGTAATGATCTCTTCTCTCACCGGTAAAGGATCGGAAATTACCCTGCGCGCCCTGGAGTTAGGGGCGGTGGATTTTGTCACCAAACCGCAGATGGGCATTCGCGACGGTATGCTGGCCTACAGCGAAATCATCGCCGATAAAATCCGCACCGCCTCCCAGGCTCGGCCCTCTGCCCGCGCCCTGGCGCCGGTGGTGGCCCCACTTAACAGTGGACCGCTGCTTGGCTCGGAAAAGCTTATCGCCATTGGCGCGTCCACCGGTGGCACCGAAGCCATTCGCCATGTGCTGCAACCGCTGCCGCTAACGTGCCCAGGGGTACTGATCACCCAGCATATGCCGCCGGGCTTCACCCGATCATTTGCCGAACGGCTGAATAAGCTGTGCCATATCACGGTGAAAGAGGCCGAACAGGGCGAAAGGGTGCTGCCGGGCCATGCCTATATTGCCCCCGGCGATCGCCATATGGCCTTGGTGCGCAGTGGGGCTAACTATCAAATCCAGCTTAATGACGACCCGGCGGTCAATCGCCACCGCCCGGCGGTGGATGTGTTGTTCCATTCGGTGGCAAAACACGCCGGACGTAATGCGGTGGGGGTGATCCTCACTGGCATGGGTAACGATGGGGCCGCCGGAATGCTGGCGATGCACCAGGCCGGGGCCTGGACTATTGCCCAGAACGAAGCCAGCTGTGTGGTATTCGGCATGCCCCGGGAAGCGATTCAACAGGGCGGGGTGAGCGATGTGCTCGACCTCAACCTGATAAGCCAGCAAATGCTGGCCAAAATCAGCGCCGGACAGGCCATTCGTATTTAATAAAGGAGCTTTTTATGGCAGACAAAGAATTGAGATTTCTGGTGGTGGATGACTTTTCAACCATGCGCCGCATTGTACGTAACCTGCTGAAAGAGCTTGGCTTTAACAACGTTGAGGAAGCGGAAGACGGCGCCGATGCGTTAAACAAGCTACAGGCCGGGGGCTACGGGTTTGTGATTTCTGACTGGAACATGCCCAACGTGGATGGCCTGGAGTTACTCAAAACCATTCGCGCCAACGGGGCCATGAGCAACCTGCCGGTACTGATGGTGACCGCAGAGGCGAAAAAGGAAAACATTATTGCGGCGGCACAGGCCGGGGCTAGTGGTTATGTGGTGAAGCCCTTCACCGCCGCCACCCTGGAAGAGAAGCTGAATAAAATCTTCGAAAAACTCGGGATGTAAGGAGGCGACCATGCACCCATCGATCCCTGATTCATCACCAAACCCCGGGGATATCATCACCCGGATCGGCAGCCTGACCCGGATGCTGCGCGACAGCCTGCGGGAGCTGGGCCTCGACCAGGCCATTGCCGAAGCGGCCGAAGCCATACCTGACGCCAGGGACCGGCTGGATTACGTGGTCCAGATGACTGCCCAGGCCGCCGAACGCGCTTTGACCTGCGTTGAGGCCTCCCAGCCCCATCAGGCGGAGCTGGAAGCCGGGGCCAAAGCCTTAACCCACCGTTGGGATGCCTGGTTTGAAAACCCCATGCCGCTGGGGGATGCCCGCGAGCTGGTGACCGCCACCCGGGACTATCTCGATCAGGTGCCCGGGCACACCAGCTTCACCAATGCCCGGCTGCTGGAAATCATGATGGCCCAGGATTTCCAGGATCTCACCGGGCAGGTGATCAAGCGCATGATGGACGTGATCCAGGAGATTGAACGCCAGCTGCTGATGGTGCTACTGGAAAACATGCCCGATAAACCCAGCAGTAACGTGCGCCGTACTGAAGGCTTGCTCAATGGCCCACAGGTCAATACCGCCGCCGCCGGGGTGGTGGCCAGCCAGGACCAGGTGGATGACTTATTAGATAGCCTGGGGTTTTAAACCCTGGCCGTTAGCCGGCGGGTTAACGGCCAAATTGCCGCGTTTTTGTTAAGTTCATCCGCCTATTAGCCCTGCCAATTTCTGCCACCATACCGGCATGCCCTGAACCGAGAGCGTGCCGGTGTCTGAAGATAGCGACCAGGAAAAAACCGAAGCCCCCACACCCCACCGCCTCGACAAAGCGCGGGAAGAGGGGCAGATCCCCCGTTCCCGGGAGTTAACCTCTTGGCTAATGCTATTAGCTGGTATCGGTATTATCTGGGCCGGAGGCGAAGCCCTGGCGCGGCAGCTGGCGGCCATGCTCGGTAGCGGGCTGCGCTTTAACCACAGCGTAATTAATGATCCCGGGCTTATCGTTAGCCAGATAATGCAGCTGATTAAGCTGGCGGCTCTCGCCTTGCTGCCGCTGCTCACCGGGCTGGTGCTGGTGGCGATTGTCGCCCCGATGCTGCTGGGGGGCGTGGTGCTAAGTGGCAAGCCGCTGCAATTCAGCTTCAGCAAACTTAACCCCCTCGCCGGGCTAAAAAAACTGTTCTCCGCCCAAGTGCTGGCAGAGATGTTTAAGGCGGGATTGAAAGCGACCCTGGTAGGGAGCGTAACGGGGTTGTACGTTTGGCATCACTGGGCGGATATGCTGCATCTAATGAGCGAGCCGCCGATCACCGCACTCTCCAAAGCGCTCAGTATGGTGGCCTGGTGCGCCCTGCTGGTGGTGGCCGGTCTGGTGCCGATGGTGGGGTTTGATGTGTTCTGGCAGATGTACAGCCACTTCAAAAAGCTGCGCATGACCCGCCAGGATATCCGCGACGAGTTTAAACAGCAGGAGGGTGACCCCCACGTGAAGGGGCGCATCCGCCAGCAACAGCGGGCGGCGGCACGGCGGCGCATGATGAGTGATGTGCCGAAGGCCGATGTGATTGTCACCAACCCAACTCACTATGCGGTGGCGCTCCAGTACCAGGAGACCACTATGGCGGCACCGAAGGTGGTGGCGAAGGGGGCCGGGCTGGTGGCACTACGCATCCGCGAGCTGGCAAATGAACACAAAGTTCCCATTCTGGAGGCCCCGCCTCTGGCCCGTGCGCTGTATCGCCATGCAGAGATTGGCCAGCAGATCCCCGGCCAGCTTTATGCGGCGGTGGCAGAAGTATTGGCCTGGGTCTGGCAGCTGCGGCGCTGGCGGGTGGCCGGTGGGCTGATCCCGAAAAAACCTGATAACTTACCAGTGCCTGAGGCGCTGGACTTTTTGACCGAGAAGGAATCCGATGGCTAACCTGCTGGCAATGTTGCGCCTGCCGAGCAACTTCAAAACCACCCAATGGCAGATCCTCGCCGGGCCGATCCTGATTTTACTGATCCTCTCGATGATGGTACTGCCGCTGCCGCCGTTCCTGCTGGATCTGCTGTTTACCTTCAATATTGCTTTGTCGATCATGGTGCTGCTGGTGGCGATGTTCACCCAGCGCACCCTGGAATTTGCCGCATTCCCCACCATCCTGCTGTTTACCACCTTGCTGCGCCTGGCCCTTAACGTGGCCTCCACCCGGGTAGTATTGCTGGAAGGCCACACCGGCCCGGGGGCAGCTGGCCGGGTGATTGAAGCCTTCGGCCACTTCCTGGTGGGGGGCAACTTTGCCATCGGTATCGTGGTGTTTGTCATCCTGGTAATTATCAACTTTATGGTGATAACCAAAGGCGCCGGGCGTATTGCCGAGGTAGGGGCGCGTTTTGTGCTGGATGGGATGCCCGGTAAACAGATGGCAATCGATGCCGATTTGAATGCCGGGTTGATTGGCGAAGAAGAAGCCAAGCGCCGCCGCGCCGAAGTCACACAGGAAGCCGATTTTTACGGTTCCATGGACGGGGCCAGTAAATTTGTGCGCGGTGATGCGGTGGCGGGCCTGCTGATTATGGCGATTAACGTGGTGGGTGGCCTGCTGGTAGGGGTGCTGCAACACGGGATGCCGGTGGGCGATGCCGCGGAAACCTATACCCTGCTTACCATTGGTGATGGGCTGGTGGCCCAAATCCCGGCGCTGGTGATTTCCACTGCCGCCGGGGTTATCGTCACCCGGGTGAGTACCGATCAAGACGTGGGCGAGCAGATGGTGGGCCAGCTGTTCCAGAACCCGCGAGTAATGATGCTCAGCGCCGGGGTGCTCGGGCTGCTCGGCCTGGTGCCGGGGATGCCCAACTTTGTATTCCTGCTGTTTACCGCTGGCCTGTTGGGGCTGGCCTGGTGGCTGCGCGGCCGCCAGATGGCGGCCCCGGCCCAGGCGGAGCAGATACCGATGGTGGAAACCCCGCAAACCATCGAAGCCTCCTGGCATGATGTTCAACTGGAAGACACCCTGGGGATGGAGGTGGGTTACCGCCTGATCCCCATGGTGGATGTGCAGCAAAATGGCGAGCTGCTGGGGCGTATCCGCAGTATTCGTAAAAAGTTCGCCCAGGAAGTGGGCTACCTGCCGCCGGTGATCCACATCCGCGACAATATGGATATGCCCCCGGCCAAATACCGCATTCTGATGAAGGGCGTGGAGATTGGCAGTGGTGAAGCCTGGCCGGGGCGCTGGCTGGCGATCAACCCGGGTACCGCCGCCGGGGCATTACCCGGTGAGCCGACCGTCGATCCGGCCTTTGGCCTGGCGGCGGTGTGGATCGACAGCGCCCTGAAAGAACAGGCGCAAATCCAGGGCTATACCGTGGTGGAAGCCAGTACTGTGGTGGCGACCCATCTCAACCACCTGATTGGCCAGTATTCCGCCGAGCTGTTTGGCCGCCAGGAAGCCCAGCAATTGCTCGATCGGGTGAGCCAGGATATGCCGAAACTGACGGAAGATTTAGTGCCCGGCGTGGTAACCCTGACTATCCTGCACAAGGTGCTGCAAAACCTGCTGGCCGAGAAAGTCCCGATCCGCGATATGCGCACCGTGCTGGAAACCCTGGCGGAACATGCCCCGGTTCAGAACGATCCGCAGGAATTGACCGCCGTACTGCGGGTAGCCTTAGGCCGCGCCATTACCCAGCAGTGGTTCCCCGGTAATGAAGAGGTACAGGTCATCGGGCTAGATAGCAGCCTGGAGCGCTTGCTGCTCCAGGCATTGCAGGGCGGGAGCGGCCTGGAGCCAGGCCTGGCAGACCGTCTGTTGGTGCAGGCCCAGGAGGCCCTTAGCCGCCAGGAAATGCTGGGGGCGCCGCCGGTGCTGCTGGTGAACCACGCACTCAGGCCGCTGCTGTCGCGCTTCCTGCGGCGTAACCTGCCCCAGCTGGCGGTGTTGTCTAACCTGGAACTGTCAGACACCCGCCAAATCCGCATGACGGCGATGATTGGGAGCAAATAATATGTGGCCTGGGGTGGGGGTGATTTTCTTGCTGCCTTCGCTGGCATTAGCCAGTGCACAGGGGAGCTGGCAGGCTTCCGTCGCCGGGCCGAACCTGGTTAACCGTAACGAGGTGGTGGCCTCACGGCCCCTGGCACCGAGGCAACCGGCCTCCGGGCAGATGGGGATGGTGGTGTGGCAGGTGAACAGCAACGGGGCGATGCCGGTGGGGATGCAAACTCGGCTGTGTTCGCTTTCCCGCTGTGTGGTGTTGGAAGGTATGAGCGGCCAGACCCGGGGCTTCATCGGAGTAAACGCCAGTGAACCGCTGCGTTTCTTGTGGCTTATTCCGGGGCAGGGGCGGTTGCCCACCCCGTGGAAAGTACGCGGGGTAAAAGTGATTGTGAACACCTTCTCACCTTAGGTCTGCAGGCTATTAATTGTTTGTACAACCGCGGCGGCTAATTTACTAAATAGTGCCCGGATAATAAAAGATGTGGATAAAACAACGCTGAGTGACTAATAATAATTTTGATTTATTGATTGTTATTTAGCAAGGTTATTAATTGCTAATGCTTAATAACTCAGGCTGATTTATTGAACTCTAACCAGGATGGTTATCGTATGAAAACAGTATTAAAAACCGGGCTAATCTTAATGTCCATTGCTATAAATGGTGCCGCTTATGCCGGGCAGACCAGTGTGGAAGTATTAAGTGCCACGGTAAAAGATAAAAAAATTGCTGATGCGCAGGTGGTTATTCAACGAACGGGAGAGCAGTCACTATCCACTAACAGTGATGCCTCCGGTAAAGCGCATATTGTAAATAGCTCCCCTGATACCAATGACAGTCTGATAATCATCAAGAAACCCGGTTATTCCACGCTGATTGCTAAATGCCCGTGCGACGGGATGAGTTATGCCTTAAGCCCGGTACTGAAGGGGTTGGATAGCATGCGCGTGGTGTTGAGCTGGGGGGCGAAGCCTAGAGATCTCGACTCTCATATGGTTTATGGGAAGGATCATCTTTTCTTTGAAAATAAATCCGGTACAGGTGGCAATCTCGACGTTGATGATACTGACAGCTATGGCCCTGAAACCATCACCATCACTAAGAGAAATGATGGGCAGTCTTACGTTTATGCAGTTCATGATTTTAGCAACAAACTCAATCCTCATGCCCTGAGTTTATCCAATAGCGGAGCTAAGGTATTTATTTATGTCGGTGAATCGTTGGTGCGCACATTTTACGTCCCCAAAAATATTAACGGTAATTTATGGACGGTATTTAAAATGGATCAGGATGGTACGCTTCAGGATATAAATATTGTTAGCGGAACCATGAACCATAGCCATGAAATGGATCAGAGGCTTTTGCCGTTTATCGATAACGATTTATTTGTAAAACCACATGTTGCAGAGCAGGCACAAATTAACCAATCAAATGCGTTAAATATTCGTGGTGAGTCGGCCTATAAAAATAAACGATATCAGGAAGCGATTGATTTCTTCACTGAGTCAATCAATCTTTATCCATACAATGGTAAAGCCTACGGCAACCTGGGGGTGGCATTTATTAAAACTAACCGCACCGCCGAAGCTATTTGGGCTAACCGTAAAGCGCTGGAATTGGCCTCAGGATCGAATGCTGCAACCATACGGGCAGGTGCAAATTACAATATTGGCAAGATTTATGAAGCCTCAGGCGAGTTTAACCAAGCGCTGCGCTATTACCGGGCCGCTAAAAACGAGAAAGACAATACGGTTTATGACAACGCTATATTAAGGGTGACTGACAAACTACGCTAAGCCAGACACTTCGCTGTAAAGCATAAAAAACCCGCCGATTGGCGGGTTTTTACTGGATAACGGGAATTACATCCGTTCGACGGTTTCGATACCCAGGGTATCCAGACCCAGCTTCAGGGTCTTGGCGGTCAACAGCGCCAGCTTCAGGCGGCTCTGGCGCACGCTGTCGTCTTCGGCACTGAGGATCGGGCAATGTTCGTAGAAGCCAGAGAACAGGCCAGCCAGATCGTACAGGTAAGAACACATCACGTGTGGGGTGCCGTCGCGGGCCACCACCGCCAGGGTTTCTTCAAATTGCAGCAGGCGCGCAGCCAGTTGGGCTTCACGATCTTCAGTCAGCACGACAGATGCGGTGAGGCTGGCTTCATCCACCCCGGATTTGCGGAATACTGACAGTACGCGGGTATAGGCATATTGCATATACGGCGCGGTGTTGCCTTCAAAGGCCAGCATGTTATCCCAGTCGAAGATGTAATCGGTGGTGCGGTTTTTGGACAGATCGGCGTATTTCACCGCCCCGATACCCACGGCGTTGGCCAGTGATGCCAGGGTTGCTTCGTCCATTTCCGGGTTCTTCTCTGCCACCAGACGGCGGGCGCGCTCCAGCGCTTCGTCGATCAGGTCAGCAAGTTTCACGGTGCCACCGGCGCGGGTTTTAAACGGCTTGCCGTCTTTACCCAGCATCATGCCGAACATGTGGTGTTCCAGAGACACGCTTTCCGGCACATAACCGGCCTTACGCACGATAGTCCAGGCTTGCATCAGGTGCTGATGCTGGCGGGAGTCGATGTAATACAGCACCCGGTCGGCATGCAGCGTTTCAAAACGGTATTTGGCGCAGGCGATATCCGTGGTGGTGTACAGGTAGCCGCCATCCTTCTTCTGGATGATGACCCCCATCGGTTCGCCTTCTTTGTTTTTGTATTCATCAAGGAAGACCACGGTGGCGCCTTCGCTTTCAGTGGCCAGGCCCTGGGCCTTCAGATCGGCCACGATACCCGGCAACATTGGGTTGTACAGGCTTTCACCCATCACATCGTCGCGGGTCAGGGTGACGTTCAGACGGTCGTAGGTCAGCTGGTTTTGGGTCATGGTGATATCCACCAATTGACGCCACATGGTGCGGAAGTACTCGTCGCCACCTTGCAGTTTTACCACGTAGCTACGGGCGCGCTCGGCAAATACCGGGTCCTCGTCATAGGTGCGTTTGGCTTCACGGTAGAAGCCTTCCAGATCGGCCAGCGCCATTTCACCGGCGTTTTCCTGCTGCTGTTTTTCCAGATAGGCAATCAGCATCCCGAACTGGGTGCCCCAGTCGCCCACGTGGTTCGCGCGGATCACTTTATGGCCGAGGAACTCCTGGGTACGTACTGCGGCATCACCGATAATGGTGGAGCGCAGGTGGCCCACGTGCATCTCTTTCGCCACGTTCGGGGCGGAATAGTCGATGACGATGGTCTGTGGATTCGCCACTTTGGCGATACCCACCCGGTCAGATTTCACTGCTTCATCGACGGCTTTTGCCAGGAAGGCTGGCTCAAGGAAGATGTTGATAAAACCCGGGCCAGCGATTTCAGTTTTGCTGGCGATCCCGTCGAGGCTCAGATGTGTAATCACCTGCTCAGCGAACTGTCGGGGAGGCATGCCCAGTTTTTTGGCGATAGCCATCACGCCATTGGCCTGATAATCACCAAACTGTACTTTAGCTGACTGGCGAACCATCGGCTCGCAATCCGCAGGGGCACCTGCGGCAATCATTGCCTGACTGACTTTTTCGGAGAGAAGCGCCTGTATATTCACGGGATACCTTACATGTTTCTGGCTGCTCAATAAGAGAACAGCCCGGAGTCTGGAAATAAATAAGGGCGCAAGTATACAGCAAAGGGCAGGGGGCGTCAGCAACCGCCAGCGGTGCAATCCCGGTGGAATCAGCCGTTAAAACTGGGTAAATTAGCCCCTTGCAAACCCGGAGGTAACCATGAACTGGCAACAGCAGCCGCAATTACAAGATATCGCGCAGGATTTAGCGCGTTTCGAAACCGATCTTAACCATCTGGCTGGCCGGCTGGGGCTGGGGCTGGATGGATTATCGGCAGACCATATTTCCCTGCGCTGCCACCAAAACACCACCGCCGAACGCTGGCGTGAGGGGCTGAGCCAGTGCGCAAGTCTGCTTGGCGAGAACCTGATCAATGGCCGCCCCATCTGCCTGTTCAGGCTGGATGAACCGCTGGAGATCGGCCCCTGGGCGCTGCGGGTGGTGGAGTTACCCTGGCCCGGTGAAAAACGCTATCCTCATGAGGGCTGGGAGCATGTGGAAATCGTCCTGCCGGGTGAGGCCACTGGCCTCAATGCCAGAGCGCTGGCGCTACTGTCTGATAAGGGCTTAAGCCAGCCGGGGATTTCGGTTAAAACCAGTTCCCCCAAAGGGGAACATGAGCGTTTGCCCAATCCGACGATGGCGGTGACCGATGGCAAGGTGACCATCAAGTTCCACCCCCATTCGATTGAAGAGATCGTTGCCAGCGAGCAGGCGGGTTAACCCCGCTGCTGGACTGCAATGGTAATGCGCTGGATGGCGGTTTCCAGGGTTTCCCGGGTGCAGCCAAAATTAATTCGCACCCACTGCGGTTGACCAAATTCCTCCCCCGGAGAGAACCCCAGCCCGGCCTGCTGGAAGAAGCGCGCCGGGTTATCTACCCCCAGCCCGCTGGCATCCACCCACGCCAGATAGGTGGCCTGGGGGTTAATCATCTTCAGCTCTGGTATCCCCGCCAGCGCGTGCGCCAGCCGATCCCGATTCCCTTTCAGATAAGCTCGCAGCGCCTCCAGCCAATTCTGCCCCTCACGCAGTGCCGCCTCTGAAGCCACCAGTGCCAGAGTATTGACCGAGGGCACGATACCCTGGCGGGTGGTGTTGAACCGTTGGCGCAGCCCGGCATCGGGAACAATCGCCCAGGAGGCCCCCAGGCCGGGGATATTAAAGGTTTTGGAGGTGGACATTAACGTCACCGAGCGCCGGGCGGCATCTTCACTCAGGCTGGCATAGGGAATGTGGCGCAGGCCCGGCTCCAGGATCAGATCGCAGTGGATTTCATCGGAGCAGACGATTAAGTCATGGCGGCGGGCAAAATCATTCAGCGCTATTAACTCATCGCGGGTCGCCACCGTGCCACCGGGGTTTTGCGGATTACACAGCATCAGCAGCCGCTCCTGCCCGCTAAGGCTGGCTTCCAGCGCCGGGAGATTATAAACCAATCTACCAGCGACATTTTTCAGTGGCGTATTGATCTGCGCGCGCCCGGCAAATTTGGCGGCCTTACGGAAGGGGGGATAAATTGGTAACGGAGTGATGCTGGATTGTTCCGGGCCGGTAAACGCCCGGACGCTCAAATTAAGGCCGCTGACAATACCCGGCAGGAAGACAATCCATTCGGTTTTGATTTCCCAGCCGTAGGCATTTTTCAGATGGTTAACGATAACCTGTGCCAGCGAATCCGGCGCGCTGCTATAGCCAAATATCCCGTGCTGTACCCGGTTGATTAAGGCATCAATCACACAGGGCGGGGAACGGAAATCGGTATCCGCCACCCACATCGGTAACACGTTTTCAGGATATTTATTCCATTTCGCGCTGTCGCTGTGATGCCGGTCGATCCTTTCATCAAAATTGAATGTCATGATATCTCGCCTTCCAGAAATGGACACCCAGATTAGCATGCTGGGGGCAAAGGTAAATGCCAGAAAATGAGGAGAAATCAGTGGCTTTGCTTGAAATTTGTTGTTACGGCCTGGATTCAGCTTTAACCGCTGCGCAGGCGGGTGCCGACCGTATTGAACTCTGTGCTGCACCGGCTGAGGGTGGCTTAACCCCTTCCGCCGGGGTGCTAAAACAGGTGCGCGAGGCCGTGGCTATTCCAGTGCATCCGATCATCCGCCCGCGCGGTGGGGATTTTTGCTATTCCGACCATGAATTTGCCACCATGCTCGAGGATATTGCTTTTGTGAAACAACTTGGCTTCCCTGGCCTGGTGATTGGCATGCTTGATCAAGAGGGCGGTGTGGATATGCCGCGTATGGGGCAGGTTATGACCCTGTGCCAGGGGATGAATGTGACTTTTCATCGCGCCTTCGACATGTGCCGGGACCCGTATGAGGCCCTTGAAAAGCTTGACCAATTAGGTGTAGCCCGGGTGTTAACCTCCGGCCAGGCGGCCACGGCAGAGTCGGGTTTGAAATTAATTGTGGAACTTATTAAACAGGGCCGTTGTCCAAAAATTATGGCCGGTGCTGGGGTGCGCCTCAGTAACCTGGCGGCATTTATCGAACAGGGAGTTGATGAACTGCACAGTTCTGCGGGGAGTTATACTGCATCCCCCATGCGTTATCGCAAGGCCGGGGTGTCAATGTCATCCGACGCCGGAACTGATGAGTATAGCCGCTATGGTGTGGATGGGCACACGGTCGCGGCGATGAAAGCCGCGCTGTCCGCTATGTAGCAAGCGGTACATATAATACCCGTTTTTTGCCGCGCATCATGTCGCCCAATGTGATGTTAGCATGTACCAGGCCCCGGTCTTTTGCCGGGGCTTTTTTTATGGTTAGCGCGTTAAGATTAAGGCCGATTGGCAATCACCACCGCCCGCAGTGGGGCAGGGTAACCTTCCACGGTTTTGGTCAGGTCATTAGGATTGAGGAAGTCCGCCAGGGACTCGGTGATCATCCAGTCAGTGCGGCGCTGTTCTGCGCTGGTGGTGTAACTGTGATCGACAATACGCACATCTACAAAGCCGCATTTCTTCAGCCAGTTTTTTAATGCCAATGCCGAAGGGATAAAATAGACATTGCGCATCTGGGCATAGCGATCGCCGGGCACCAGCACGGTGTTCTCATCGCCATCCACTACCAGGGTTTCCAACACCAGTTCACCCCCGCTGACCAGTTGATTCTTCAACTGCCACAGGTGATCCAGCGGGGAACGGCGGTGATATAAGACACCCATCGAGAACACGGTGTCAAAGGCGGCCAGCTCCGGTAGCTGCTCAATCCCCAGCGGCAGCAGATGCGCACGCTGGTCATTACCCAGCAGCTTACGCACCGCTTCAAACTGGCATAAGAACAGCTGGGTAGGATCAATACCTACCGCCAGATGGGCACCGGCGCCAATCATGCGCCACATGTGGTAGCCACTGCCGCAGCCCACATCGAGGATAGTGCGCCCCGCCAGCGGGGAGATATGGGGCAGCAGCCGCTCCCATTTCATATCTGAGCGCCATTCGGTGTCGATATCCACGCCATATAACGAGTAAGGCCCTTTACGCCACGGCATTAAATTACGCAACAGGGTTTCAATCCCTTTACGCTGGCCTTCACTCAAGGGGATCTCGGATTCCGCAGTCACCGAACGCAGCAAATCCAGGCGGTGTGGTTTGATTTCCGGCAGGAACTCAACCGCATTATTCCACTGCTTAAACTGACCGTGGTGGGAGGATTTTTGCCAGGCACCAATCTGCGCCGGTAGGGTTTCCAGCCAGTGGGAAAGATGGTTTTTAGCAATTAAGCTGTAGAAGTTACCGAAATCAATCATACGGAACCCTCTTTCAACGCCACCAGGGAGCCGAAGTTAAAGCACTGGAACCACAGCTCGCTGTGTTCAAAACCCGCCTCATGGAGCCGGGCTTTATGGGCTTCAACGGAATCTGTCAGCATCACGTTTTCCAGCATGCTGCGCTTTTGGCTAATTTCCAGTTCGCTATAGCCATTGGCCCGCTTAAAGTCATGGTGCATGTTGAACAGGAGTTCACCCATTTGGTTATCTTCAAAGCTGAATTTTTCCGATAGCACCAGCGCACCGCCGGGTTTCAGGCCCTGATAGACCTTTTTCAGCAGCGCCAAACGGTCGTCCGGGTTGAGGAACTGAATAGTGAAATTGAGCACCACCATAGAGGCGTTCTCAATATCGATATCGCGAATATCCGCTTCGATCACCTCCACCGGGGTGGTGGCTTTAAACGCGGTAATGTGGCGACGGCAGCGTTCTACCATGGCCGGGGAATTATCGACCGCGATAATTTTACAGCCTTCATAATGAATGTTGCGGCGCACCGATAAGGTGGCGGCACCCAAAGAGCAACCCAGGTCATACACCTGGCTACCCGGGGTGACAAAACGTTCTGCCAACATGCCAATCATCGAAATAATATTGGAATAGCCAGGTACCGAACGCTGGATCATATCCGGGAAGACTTCGGCAACTCGTTCATCAAAAGTCCAGTCGCCCAGTTTGTCGATGGGGGCGGAAAATAGGGTATCGCGGTCAGACATAGTTCAGTTCCGGGGAAAACAAGAACGGGTATTGTGCGTTAATGCAGGGCGAAAACCAACTCCCAGGGCATATACCACAGATTGGCTGCTGCCATAAGCAGCAGGCTGCACCAGGTGGCCGACATCCCGGAACGACGCCAGCGAATCAAACGGTGGTGAAACCCGTAGTAGTGCATTATCCGGCCAACGACCAGCAGCAGGCCGCAAATATGGACCATCCAGGTCTCTGCGCCGTTCATCTCCATCAGCAGCAGCAGTAAAATCGCAATCGGCACATATTCCACCGCATTTCCGTGAATGCGGATGGCACTTTGTAATTCGCTAAAGCCACCGTCGCCGTAAGAAACCCGGTATTGCATCCGTAACCGCACCACGTCGAAGGAAAACTTAATCACTAACAAGGCACCCAGCACGGCATAAAGCGCGCTTACCATAGAAACTCCGTGTAAATCCGTTGGATGGCTTTATCCATCATAGCTTGCTCAGTTACGACTGTCGTTAACTTAAAATACGGATTTCTGTAACGGTATTGGCGGCGTAGAGGATAATTCGGGGAGGGCCACAGCGGATGGTTCAAGATGGGAGTTAAGTAAGGACATTAATAAGCATAAATAAAGCGCCACAAAAGGGCGCTTTGGAGTCAATCATAAAGCCATTTGCCTGCTGCTGCTGATTCAGCAAACATCCTGACCGTAAGCGGTAATCTTGATGATTCAATGACTTCCCGTTTGACCTTACCAAACCATCGGGCCAAACGGGGGATGTTCTCCCATGGGAAGTAATTGCTCCAGTTAACATTGGACAGATCAACGCCGAACTCCCTTTGGTATCGATCAAGGGCGTAATGAAGATCATCACCTGGCGCATTGAATAGATCAGAATCGAATTCTAATAGGATTTCTTTCCCGTTCCGGTCTAACTCCCGAGAGATTTCATCCTGAAACATATCCAACACCTTAAGCTGAATATTACTCATTAGAATGAAGTCCATTGAATACGATCTTTCGGTCGAGCAATGAGGTTGTACTTGCTCTGTGTCCTCTGTGAAACCTGGTAAAGCGAGTTTACCAAACCAATCCAATCAATCCATGGTACGTAACGAGCGATGACTGCGGCAAGACTATTCGTTGTCCTCATCCTTTCACCTACGGGAGTTTTTACTCTTAAGCCAAATGGAACATTGATTGAGAAGTGTACTGAAATTGAAGCGTCGGGTGAACAAATTTTGCCCGAACATATTACTGGTTATTCTAATATATACAGTAACTTGTAACGATAACCTGTAATTAAAACAGCGTTTCCTGGAGCGGGATGGAAGGCACGGCGGGCAGGCCTGGGAACAGGCTGTGCAGGGTCGGCCACAGGGTATGAACCAGCTCCGGGGCCTGGCGAATATCCGGGGTGTGCAGAAACAGCCAGGGGGTTCCCTCACTGGCCCAGCGGGTTAAGGGCTGATGCCAGGCCGTGAATAAAGCCTGGTTTTGTGCCATATCATCACTGCCGATAAAACGTACCATCGGCTGGCCGCCGGTGTTGACCGCATGCACCGGCACCACCGGTTTCTTGCGTTGGGCCTCGCGAATAGCCTCACTGTGGGGGCGGGCGCTGTGCACCGGGCGGCTGTCGAGGATCACTCGATTGACGCCGCGCTGGTGGAGGCCGCGGTTAAGAGCCTGTTCTTCTGCCCCTTTGGCGAAAAACTGCGGATGGCGCACCTCCACCCCATAGCGAAATGCTTTCGGTAGCCCATCAAGAAACGCCCACAGTGCGGGAAGATCTCGGGGGCCAAAGGTGGCGGGGAGTTGGAGCCAAAACTGACCAATACGGTGGCTTAACGGCTCCAGACGCTCGAAGAATTCACCGGTGAGATCATCGCAATGGCGTAGGGCCGCCTGATGGCTGATGGTGGCCGGGAATTTAAAACAGAAGCGGAAATGATCGTCGGTCATGGCACGCCAGCGCAACACGGTCTCCGCTGAGGGCAGGGCATACAGGGTGGTATTGCCCTCGACGCAATTAAAATGGCGGGCGTAATCTTCGAGGGTTGCAATACCCAGCCGCACCCAACCAGGGTGTGACCATTGGGGCAGGCCAATATAGATCACGCCGCCATCCTTACAGTGCCGCCAGGATCTGGTCGCTACTGCGCACCAGGCTGATACGCGGGAAGATATGGGTCATGCTGCCCTGGTGCTGGTCGCTGCTGGCCGCGCTACAGGCGTCTTCGGCAATCACCAGATTGAATCCCAGCTCCCAGGCGTTGCGGGCGGTGGATTCCACCCCAATATTGGTGGAGATCCCGCACAGAACGATGGTGTCGATACCACGGCGGCGCAGCTGCATTTCCAGGTCGGTACCATAGAACGCACCCCACTGGCGTTTAGTCACTTCGATGTCGCTGTCACGCTTGCCAAGGGAGAGCGGGTAAGTCCACCAGTTATCCGGCAAGGCATGGGCCGGGGTCACGGCATCTACCGGCTGTTTTAAGGCTTCAGCAAAATCCGCAGACCAGCCAACGCGCACCATCACCACCGGTGAGCCATTCGCGCGGAATTTCTCTGCCAGCAGGGCGGCACGTGAAACCACCTCGTCGGCGCTGTGAGGGCCACCGGCGAAGGGCAAAATGCCTTCCTGAAGGTCAATGACCACCAGGGCAGTGGAAGCAGGCTTGAGTGTTAACATCATATCTCCGGGATTCATCAAGGGTTTCATTATTACCTTAATGGGTAAATCTAAAGGAAGGGTTTACTATTTTTGTTAGTTTTTGTGAGAATAGACAAAATCGCGCATAAGTAACGCGCAGGATGGTGGTACCGGACTTATCTAACCCGTCATACTTCAAGCTGCAGGTGTGTTGGCTTTCCTCGTTCACCCCAGTCACTTACTTATGTAAGCTCCTGAGGATTCTCTGCGTCGCCGCCTTCCTGCAACTCGAATTATTTTGGGTATAGACCGGGAATTTCCAGTATAATCGCCGCCTATTTTCATTCCGTTGTGACTTTCGAAATAGCTGCGACAGGGTTACTCGCCATGAGTAACATGCGGCCTGCGGCTAATTTAAGGGATATCTCATGCGTACAAATTACTGTGGGCAGCTCAACCTGTCCCATGTTGGGCAGCAAGTGACGCTGTGTGGTTGGGTCAACCGTCGTCGTGATCTGGGTAGCCTTATCTTTATTGATATGCGCGACCGTGAAGGCATCTTGCAGGTGTTCTTCGACCCGGATCGCCAGGCAGCGTTTCAGCAAGCCTCTGAACTGCGTAATGAGTTCTGTATTCAGGTAACCGGTACGGTACGCGCCCGCGATGAACGTAATATCAACCGCGATATGGCTACCGGTGAAGTGGAAGTCTTCGCCACCGATTTGGTTATCATCAACCGTTCCGAGCCACTGCCGCTGGATTCCAACCAGGTCAATACTGAAGAAGCGCGTCTGAAATACCGCTACCTGGATCTGCGCCGCCCGGAAATGGCCCAGCGCCTAAAAACCCGCGCTAAAGTCACCAGCTTCGTTCGTCGCTTTATGGATGACCACGGCTTCCTCGACATCGAAACCCCGATGTTGACCAAAGCCACCCCGGAAGGTGCCCGTGACTACCTGGTACCAAGCCGTGTCCATAAAGGCAAATTCTACGCCCTGCCGCAATCCCCTCAGCTGTTCAAACAGCTGCTGATGATGTCTGGCTTTGACCGCTACTATCAGATCGTGAAGTGCTTCCGCGATGAAGACTTGCGCGCTGACCGTCAGCCTGAATTTACCCAGATCGATGTGGAAACTTCCTTTATGACCGCACCGCAAGTGCGCGAAATTATGGAAGAAATGGTGCGTAACCTGTGGCTGGACGTGAAAGGCGTGGATCTGGGTGATTTCCCAATCATGACCTTTGCTGAAGCGGAAAGCCGCTATGGCTCTGACAAACCAGACCTGCGTAACCCACTGGAGCTAGTGGACGTTGCTGACCTGCTCAAAGACGTTGAATTCAAGGTGTTCTCCGGCCCGGCTAACGATGCCAAAGGCCGCGTTGCCGCCCTGCGCGTGCCGGGTGGTGCCGCCATTAGCCGCAAGAACATCGACGATTACGGCAAGTTCGTTGAAATCTATGGCGCTAAAGGTCTGGCGTACATGAAGGTATCCGAACGCGCCAAAGGTATTGAAGGGATCTCAAGCCCGGTGGCTAAGTTCCTCAATGCTGACATCGTGGAAGCCATCCTGGCGCGTACCGGTGCACAGGATAACGACATTATCTTCTTCGGTGCCGACAGCAAACGTGTGGTGGCTGATGCCCTGGGCGCGCTGCGCCTGAAAGTGGGTAAAGATCTGAACCTGACAGACGAAGCCAAATGGGCGCCACTGTGGGTTATCGACTTCCCAATGTTTGAAGACAACGGCGAAGGCGGCCTGACCGCAATGCACCACCCGTTCACTTCTCCGCGCGATATGACAGCCGAAGAACTGAAAGCTGCGCCAGAAACCGCTATCGCTAACGCCTACGATATGGTTATCAACGGCTATGAAGTGGGCGGTGGCTCGGTGCGTATTCACCGTGGTGATATGCAGCAGACGGTATTCAGCATCCTGGGTATTGAAGACCAGGAACAGCGTGAGAAGTTTGGCTTCCTGCTGGACGCCCTGAAGTACGGTACCCCGCCACATGCAGGTCTGGCTTTCGGTCTTGACCGTCTGGTGATGCTGCTGACCGGTACCGACAATATTCGTGATGTTATTGCCTTCCCTAAAACCACTGCTGCGGCGGATCTGATGACCGAAGCCCCTAGCTTCGCTAACCAGGCTGCTCTGACTGAGCTGAGCCTTAATGTGGTGAAAAAGGAAGAGAAAAACTGATATGGCCTATAAGCGGCCCGTGTCGGTACTGGTGGTGATCCACGCCCTGGATACTGGCCGGGTGCTGATGTTGCAGCGGCGGGATGACCCGGATTTCTGGCAATCGGTAACCGGTAGCATAGAAGAAGGGGAAACCGCCCTGCAGGCTGCGTTGCGCGAAGTAAACGAAGAGGTTGCGATTAATGTCGCCAATGAACGGCTGACCTTAACAGACTGCCAGCGCCGCGTAGAGTTTGAGATATTTACTCATTTGCGTCATCGCTATGCGCCGGGGGTTACTCATAATACAGAATACTGGTTCTGTCTTGGGCTACCCCAGGAGCGCCCGGTTGTGATATCGGAGCACCTGGCTTCGGTGTGGATGGATGCCCCGGCAGCGGCGGCATTCACCAAATCCTGGAGCAACCGGCAGGCGATTGAAGAGTTTGTAATGACTACTGCCTGATCTCCCGCGGGGGCCACCCGCAGGGAAGGGCATTTTTGGAGAGAGTTATGGCAGGTCACAGTAAATGGGCCAACACTAAGCACCGCAAAGCGGCTCAAGACGCCAAGCGGGGCAAAATTTTCACCAAAATCATCCGTGAATTAGTTACCGCAGCCCGTCTGGGCGGTGGTGATGCAGCCGCTAACCCGCGCCTCCGTGCTGCGGTGGACAAAGCGCTGGCAAACAACATGACCCGTGACACTCTGAACCGTGCCATCGCCCGTGGTGTGGGCGGCGATGATGATACCAACATGGAAACCATCATCTATGAAGGTTACGGCCCTGGCGGCACGGCGGTCATGATTGAATGTTTGAGTGACAACCGTAACCGTACCGTGGCAGACGTGCGCCACGCCTTCACCAAAACCGGTGGCAACCTGGGTACCGATGGTTCCGTGGCTTACCTGTTCAGCAAGAAAGGGATTATCTCCTTCGATGCTGGTGATGAAGGTGTGATCATGGAAGCCGCCCTGGAAGCCGGTGCTGAGGACGTCGTGACCTTTGACGATGGCACCATCGATGTGTACACCGCCTGGGAAGAAATGGGTGCGGTGCGTGATGCACTAGAAGCGGCTGGCCTGAAAGCGGATAGCGCGGAAGTTACTATGCTGCCTTCTACCAAAGCTGACATGGATGCCGAAACTGCGCCGAAACTGCTGCGCCTGATCGACATGCTGGAAGACTGTGATGATGTGCAAGAGGTTTACCATAACGGTGAAATCTCTGACGAGGTGGCTGCAACGCTGGAATGATGTTACCTCCAGCCCACGCACTCACTTCAGCCGGCGGAGCCTTTTGATGGCGATTATTCTCGGTATTGACCCGGGTTCACGTATTACCGGTTATGGTGTGATCCGCCAGACCGGCCGGCAACTCACCTACCTGGGTAGCGGGTGTATTCGCACCCAGGTGGATGACTTACCCACCCGTCTGAAACGTATTTACGCCGGGGTAACGGAAATCATTACCCAATTCCAGCCTGACTATTTCGCTATCGAACAAGTGTTTATGGCGAAAAACGCCGATTCAGCCTTAAAGCTCGGCCAGGCCCGGGGGGCTGCGATTGTCGCCGCGGTAAACCAGGAATTACCGGTCTTTGAATACGCGGCCAGGCAGGTAAAACAGACGGTGGTGGGCATTGGGAGCGCCGAGAAAAGCCAGGTACAGCACATGGTGCGTAACCTGCTTAAACTTCCTGCCAACCCACAGGCGGATGCAGCCGATGCCTTAGCTATCGCCATTACCCACTGCCACGTGAGCCAGAACACATTACAAATTAGTGATTCGCGGTTAAATCTGGCCCGCGGGCGCTTACGTTAAAAAATGCTGGATAGGTATCCAGTATTTTTTATATGATACCCTCTTATTTAGCCTGAACGCAGGAGCACAACGTGATTGGTAGACTCAGAGGCCTTATTATTGAAAAGCAACCCCCTTTAGTATTGCTGGAGGCGGGGGGCGTGGGCTATGAAGTACATATGCCAATGACCTGTTTTTATGAACTGCCGGAGGTGGGCCGGGAGACTATTATCTTCACCCATTTTGTGGTGCGGGAAGACGCGCAGCTATTGTTCGGCTTTAATAATAAGCAGGAACGTACCCTGTTCCGTGAGCTGGTTAAAGTTAACGGCGTTGGGCCGAAGCTGGCGCTGGCTATCCTCTCCGGTATGTCGGCACAGCAGTTCGTCAATGCCGTCGAGCGTGAAGAGCCTGCCGCGCTGGTCAAATTACCTGGTGTCGGTAAGAAAACCGCTGAACGTCTGGTAGTAGAAATGAAAGACCGTTTCAAAGGCTTGCACGGCGATCTGTTTACCCCGGCTTCTGAGCTGGTGCTGACGTCACCGGCCAGCGGCACTGAAGATGATGCCGAGTCCGAAGCTGTAGCGGCACTGGTCTCCCTGGGTTACAAACCACAGGAAGCCAGCCGGATGATCAGTAAAATCGTCCGTCCAAATGCCGATAGCGAAACCTTAATCCGCGAAGCGCTCCGCGCCGCACTGTGAGGTAAAGGATGATTGAAGCCGACCGCCTGGTCTCTGCCGACACGCTGCAAGTCGATGACAATATTGACCGCGCTATCCGTCCTAAACTGCTGGCGGAGTACGTGGGCCAACCACAGGTTCGCTCGCAGATGGAAATCTTCATTCAGGCGGCGAAACTGCGCGGGGAAGCCCTCGATCATTTGCTAATCTTCGGGCCGCCGGGGCTGGGTAAAACTACCCTCGCCAATATCGTGGCTAATGAAATGGGTGTTAATCTGCGCACTACGTCCGGCCCGGTACTGGAAAAAGCCGGCGATCTGGCGGCAATGCTGACCAACCTCGAGCCTCATGATGTGCTGTTTATCGATGAGATTCACCGCCTTTCTCCGGTGGTGGAAGAGGTATTGTATCCGGCGATGGAAGACTACCAGCTGGATATTATGATCGGTGAAGGCCCGGCCGCGCGATCGATCAAAATCGATTTGCCACCCTTTACCCTAATTGGGGCCACCACCCGCGCAGGCTCCCTGACCTCGCCGCTGCGTGACCGCTTCGGGATCGTCCAACGTCTGGAGTTCTACCAGGTGGCCGATTTGCAATATATCGTGGGCCGGAGCGCCAGCTGCTTGGGCCTTGAGATGAGCGAAGAAGGCGCACTGGAAGTGGCCCGCCGCGCCCGTGGCACACCGCGCATCGCCAACCGCCTGTTACGCCGGGTACGTGATTATGCCGAAGTGCGCCACGATGGGGTGATAAGCCATGAGGTTGCTGCCCTGGCGCTGGACATGCTAAACGTGGATGCCGAGGGCTTTGACTTTATGGACCGCAAGCTGCTGCTGGCGGTGCTGGATAAATTTATGGGCGGCCCGGTGGGGTTAGATAACCTGGCGGCCGCCATCGGTGAAGAGCGGGAAACCATCGAAGATGTGCTGGAGCCGTATCTAATCCAGCAGGGCTATTTACAGCGCACCCCACGAGGGCGTATGGCGACCCCAAGAGCCTGGACCCACTTTGGGATCATTCCCCCAGGTAGCGAAGATTAAGCATAGCGCCGGGTATAAAGCCCCGGCCTTATGGCTTAGGCCTGCTTAGGTTTGACTGCCATGCTGAGCATAAATAATGCCGCAGAGCACAGCACCACCGAAGGCCCCGCCGGGGTGTCATAGAAGGCGGAGAGGGTCATCCCACCAGTGACAGAAATCATGCCGATAAGCACCGCAATCCCGGCCATCTGCTCCGGTGTCCGGGCAAAGCGGCGGGCGGTGGCGGCGGGGATGATCAGCAAAGAGGTGATGATTAACGCGCCGACAAACTTCATGGCCACGCCGATGGTCAGAGCGGTCACTAGCATCAGTAGCATTTTTACCCGCTGTAAATTCACTCCATCCACATGGGCCAGATCCGGGCTGATGGTCATGGATAGCAAATTACGCCATTGCCACCACAGCACCCCAATAACCACCGCTACGCCAATGGCAATCGCGATCAAATCCTGCGGCGTAACCGCCAACAAATCTCCGAACAAATAGGCCATCAGATCAACGCGCACGTTAGACATCAAACTGACTACCACCAGGCCCAGAGACAGGGCGCTGTGGGCCATAATACCCAGTAGGGTATCAATTGCCAGGTGAGGGCGTTTCTCCAGCCATACCAACCCCAGGGCCAGCAGCAAGGTAACCGCAATGACCGCATAGAACGGGTTCACGTTCAGTAGTAGACCAAAGGCCACCCCGAGTAACGAGGCGTGGGCCAGGGTATCGCCAAAGTAGGACATCCGACGCCAAACCACGAAAGAACCCAACGGGCCTGCGGCACAAGCCAATAAAACCCCAGCTAGCCAGCCGGGGAACAGTAATTCAATCATGACTGACCATTTCCTTTACGTAATACGATGCGGCCCTGGAAGTCGTGGCGATGGTTGTGGTTATGGCGATAAATGCCAAGCTGTTCCGCCCCGCGGGAGCCAAACATTGAGATAAATTCAGGATGATGGCTCACCACATCCGGGGTGCCGGAGCAGCAAATATGGTGGTTCAGGCACAATACCTCGTCAGTCTTGGCCATCACCAGGTGCAGGTCGTGTGAAACCATCAGCACCGCACAGTTCAGCTCCTGGCGTAACTTATCAATCAGATCGTACAGCGCCAGTTGGCCATTGACGTCCACCCCCTGAGTTGGCTCATCCAACACTAACAGCTGGGGGCGATTGAGCAACGCCCGCGCCAACAACACCCGTTGGTTCTCACCACCGGAGAGTTTTTGCATCGGGGCTTCCAGCAAATGGGTGGCCTGAACGCGTTTCAGCGCCGGTAAAATGTCGGCTTTCTTTACGCCGAGGCGCAATTGCATAAAACGGCTGACGGTGAGGGGCAGGGTGGCATCGAGATGTAGCTTTTGTGGTACATAGCCGATGCGCAGTTTACGGTCACGGTGGATTACCCCTTCATCGGGATCAATTAGCCCAAGAACAATACGTACCAGCGTAGATTTACCTGCCCCGTTAGGGCCGAGTAGCGTGAGTATTTTCCCCGGTTTAAGGGCGAGAGAGATATCATTTAGGACGCGGCGCTGCCCAAATGAGACGGAAATTTTTTCCAAAGTAACCAGATTTGTCATGACAATTTAACGTTGCAAGTGTTGGCGGATGTTATAATATCACATCCTTTACAATCCTCATGATGATAAGTCGCATTATGTTACATAAATCTACGCTTCTTTGCGCGGCCATGGCTGCTGCACTTTGGGCAGGGGCTTCAACTAGCGCTCAATCTGCCGTTGTTACCTCAATGAAACCCTTGGGCTTTATCGCTTCAGCCATTACAGATGGTGTCACTGATACCGACGTTCTGCTGCCGGACGGTGCCTCAGAACATGACTATGCATTGCGCCCATCTGACGTAAAACGCTTACAGTCTGCGGACTTAGTTGTGTGGGTTGGTCCTGAGATGGAAGCTTTTATGCAGAAGTCAGTGGAACGTGTGCCGGCACAGAAACAATTGTCCCTGGCGGCGTTGCCTGATGTGAAACCGTTGCTCATGCGTGGTACAGATGACGACGACCATGTTGATGAAGGCCATGATCAGGGTACGGAAAACCGTGACACGGATCACCATCACGGTGAATACAATATGCACATCTGGTTATCCCCCGTGGTGGCGCGCCTGGCCGCAGTTGCAATCCATGAAAAATTAGTGGAACTTATGCCGCAAAGTCGAGCCAAACTTGACGCCAACCTGAAGGATTTTGAGGCACAATTAGCCGCAACCGATAAGCAGGTAGGTAACGAGCTCGCACCGCTCAAGGGGAAAGGGTATTTCGTTTTTCATGACGCCTATGGCTATTACGAAAAACACTATGGTCTGACGCCGCTCGGCCATTTCACCGTTAACCCTGAAATTCAGCCCGGTGCGCAGCGTTTACATGAAATCAGAACACAGTTGGTTGAGCAAAAAGCAACCTGCGTTTTTGCTGAACCACAATTCAGGCCGGCCGTTATTGAGGCAGTCGCCAGAGGAACACAGGTCCGCATGGGCACACTTGATCCCCTGGGCACCGCCATCAAACTGGGTAAAAACAGCTATTCGCAATTTATAGCCCAGTTAGCCAACCAATACAGTCGCTGCCTGAAAGGAGAATAACGAGGAAGTGAATACGTGCAACAGATAGCCCGCTCTGTCGCCCTGGCGTTTAATAATTTGCCCCGACCCCATCGCGTTATACTGGGGTCTCTTACTGTTCTTACCCTGGCGGTCGCCGTATGGCGGCCCTATGTTTACCACGATCATTCCTCGCCGTTGGTAAAAGTCATTGACCAGGATAAAAAAGAAGTTCGCGCCTTATTACCCGATGCCAGTGAACCTATCGATCAATCTTCCGTCAGTGATGACGCTGACGACGCCATTCCTCAGGATGAGCTTGACGATAAGACCACCGGGGCTGATACGCCTCATGAATATGTTGTGTCCAGTGGGGATACCCTCAGCAGCATCCTGAACCAGTATGGTATCGATATGGGTGATATCACCCAAATTGCCGCCGCCGACAAAGACCTGCGTAGCATGAAAGTGGGCCAGCAACTTGCCTGGACTTTGAATGCCGCCGGTGATATCCAGACCTTAACCTGGGATATGTCCCGCCGCGAAACTCGCACCTACGAGCGCACGCCGAAGGGCTTTACCATGTCCAAGGAAGTCCAACAGGGCGACTGGGTCAATAACGTCATTAAAGGCACCGTTAGCGGTAGCTTTGTTGCCAGCGCCCGTAATGCCGGGTTAAGCAGTAACGAAGTCAGCGCCGTTATCCGCGCCATGCAGTGGCAGATGGACTTCCGCAAGCTGCGTAAAGGGGATGAGTTTTCCGTAATGATGTCCCGGGAAATGCTTAACGGTAAACGTGAGCAAAGCCAGGTACAGGGTGTCCGTCTGCGGGTTGCCGGTAAGGATTACTTCGGCTTCCGGGCCGATGACGGTAAGTTTTACGATCAGAACGGGATGGGGCTGGCAAAAGGCTTTATGCGCTTCCCAACGGCGAAACAATTCCGTATCTCCTCTAACTTTAACCCGCGCCGTCTAAACCCGGTCACCGGCCGTATTGCCCCACACAAAGGCGTGGATTTTGCACTGCCGCAGGGTACGCCGGTATTAGCTGTTGGGGATGGGGAAGTGGTTGTGGCTAAGCGCAGCGGTGCGGCGGGTAACTTCGTTGCCATTCGTCACGGTCGCACCTACACCACTCGTTATATGCATCTAAAAAAGCTGCTGGTTAAACCAGGCCAGAAAGTGAAACGTGGTGAGCGTATTGCGCTCTCCGGTAACACCGGGCGCTCTACCGGGCCACACCTTCACTTTGAAGTATGGATCAATCAGCAGGCGGTAAATCCATTGACGGCTAAACTGCCGCGCAGCGAAGGTTTGTCCGGTAGCGATCGCCGTGAGTATCTGGCGCAGGTGAAGCAGGTGCGTCCTCAATTGCAAATTGACTAATTTACCCGTCATACTTCAAACTGCAGGGGCGTTGGCTTTCCTCACTCGCCCCGGTCACTTACTTGTGTAAGCTCCCGGGGGCTCGTTGCGTTGCCGCCTACCTGCAGCCCGAATTATTTAGGGTAAATATGGGCCTCCAACAGCAAGAGTGTTGCTTGTCCCGGTTTGAACCTTAAGGCGTTTGAAATATTGACTGTATTAATGAAAGCCGGCGAAATTCGCCGGTTTTTTTTATCCTTGTCATTCCCCAATCAAGGGAATTGATTTTGTTTCGATGGCAGAGTACCGCTAAAATATGCGGTAGTTTTGGCATTTTTATCAGTAAAGGCCCAGAGATCAGGCATGGAAATAAAACAAAAATCTACTAACGAATTTATTCCCGAATTCCAGCGGGCTTTTTTACATCCAAAATACTGGGGCTCATGGTTGGGCGTCGCGGCCTTTGCCGGGCTGGCACTGATGCCGCCGAAAATGCGTGACCCGCTATTAGGTGCAGTAGGTAAACTGGCAGGGCGGTTGGCGAAAAGTGCCCGCCGCCGCGCACAAATCAACTTGTTTTACTGTTTCCCTGAATTGGCGGAAGCCCGTAGGGAAGAGATTATCGACCAGATGTTTGCCACTGCTCCTCAGGCCATGGTGCTAATGGCGGAGCTGGGGCTGCGTAAGCCAGAAAAAGTCCTTGAGCGGGTGAACTGGCACGGTAAAGAAATTATTGATGAAATGCAGGCCAACGGTGAGAAAGTCATCTTCCTGGTGCCACACGGCTGGGGGGTGGATATCCCGGCGATGCTGATGGCGGCCAATGGCCAGAAAATGGCAGCCATGTTCCATAACCAGGGTAACCAGCTGTTCGATTACATCTGGAATACTATCCGTCGCCGCTTCGGTGGGCGGATGCATGCCCGCAATGACGGCATCAAGCCGTTTATTCAGTCCGTTCGTCAGGGCTACTGGGGTTATTACCTGCCGGATCAGGATCATGGTGCAGAACACAGCGAGTTTGTCGACTTCTTTGCCACCTACAAAGCCACCTTACCCGCCATCGGGCGTCTGATGAAGGTATGCCGTGCCAGAGTGGTGCCGCTGTTCCCGGTTTATAACGCTGAGACTCACCAGTTAGATATTCTGGTGCGTCCGCCAATGGACGACCTGCTGGAAGTGGACGACCATACCATTGCACGGCGGATGAATGAAGAAGTGGAAATATTTGTCGGCCCTCATCCGGAACAGTACACCTGGATTCTTAAGCTGCTAAAAACCCGTAAGGAAGGGGAGATGGAACCCTATAAGCGCAAGGATATTTATCCTAAGAACAAGTAACCGTCTTCCAAATAATAAAGCCCCGGCATGCCGGAGCTTTTTAATGGCGGGGATTATTGTACCGTCAGAATACGGGTGGTGTTAGTGGAGCCAATAGACCCCATAACATCGCCCTGGGTCACGATAACCAGGTCACCGGAAACCAGGTAGCCTTTATCGCGCAGCAGGTTTACTGCATCTTGCGCCGCAGCTACGCCGTCATTGGCGCTATCGAACAGCACCGGGGTTACGCCGCGATACAGGGCCGTCAGGTTCAGGGTGCGCTCATGGCGGGACATGGCGAAGATTGGCAAGCCAGAGCTGATACGGGAAAGCATCAGCGGGGTTCTGCCTGATTCGGTCATGGAGATAATGGCGCTCACCCCTTTCAAATGGTTGGCGGCATACATCGCGGACATGGCGATGGCTTCCTCGACGTTATCAAACTGTACATCCAGACGGTGCTTAGAGACGTTGATGCTAGGGATCTTTTCAGCACCCACGCAGACGCGGGCCATAGCCTCAACGGTTTCAGCCGGGTACTGGCCGGCGGCAGTTTCCGCAGACAGCATCACCGCATCAGTACCATCCAGCACGGCGTTGGCCACGTCCATGACTTCAGCACGGGTTGGCATAGGGTTGGTAATCATCGATTCCATCATCTGGGTGGCAGTGATCACCGCACGGTTCAGCTTGCGAGCGCGGCGGATCAGGGTCTTTTGGATGCCTACCAGTTCCGGGTCACCGATTTCAACGCCCAGGTCACCACGGGCAACCATCACCACGTCAGCGGCCAGGATCACGTCATCCATGGCTTCTTCGCTGCACACGGCTTCAGCACGTTCCACTTTGGCAACGATCTTCGCTTCACAGCCAGCATCGCGGGCCAGGCGGCGGGCATAATTTAAATCCTCACCACAGCGTGGGAAGGAGACCGCCAGGAAATCCACGCCAATTTGAGCGGCGGTGATGATATCGGCTTTATCTTTGTCGGTCAGGGCTTCGGCAGAGAGACCGCCGCCGAGCTTATTGATGCCTTTATTGTTGGAGAGTGGGCCACCCACGGTCACTTCGGTGAACACTTTCATCCCCTGAACTTCCAACACCTTCAGCTGTACGCGGCCATCATCCAGCAGCAGAATATCGCCGGAAACCACGTCAGCGGGCAGACCTTTATAGTCGATACCCACGCGCTCTTTGTCGCCTTCCCCTTTACCCAGATTGGCGTCGAGCAGGAATTTGTCACCGATATTGAGGAAAACTTTGCCTTCTTTGAAGGTGGAAACGCGGATTTTGGGGCCTTGAAGGTCGCCAAGAATAGCCACATGACGCCCGAGTTTTGCCGCAATTTCACGTACTTTGTTTGCGCGGATCTGGTGGTCTTCCGGGGTGCCGTGGGAGAAGTTCATTCGTACCACGTTGGCCCCTGCGGCAATAACCTTTTCCAGATTATTATCGCGGTCGGTTGCCGGGCCTAAAGTGGTAACGATTTTGGTTCTGCGTAGCCGTCTAGACATGTAAGACTCCGTTGACTGAAACAACATTGGTGTTGAATAAAATAAACACGGCAGCCCAAATGAAACCCATCCGGAGCACTGCCGAACGACCTGGTTATCGCTTTTGTGGGTATTTAACGCTTATTGCCAGGAACGAATAGCGTCTTATCAAAACGTGATTCTTTCAATGCGTCCTTGACCCGCTTCAAGTTATCTCGGAATTTAGCCCCACGGCGCAGTGTAAAGCCGGTTGCCAGGACATCGATCAACGTGAGTTGGGCCAGCCGGGAAACCATCGGCATAAAGATATCGGTGTCTTCAGGGACATCAATTCCAATGGCCAGATTTGCTTCAAATGACAGCGGCGTACCGTTCGAAGTAATGGCTATCACCATAGCATCGTTTTCCCGGGCCAGCTGGGCCAGTTCGACCATATGCTTAGTACGGCCAGAGTGGGAAATCAACACCACCACATCGCCGTCGCCACTATTCATACAACTCATTCGTTGTAATACGATATCATCTGAGTAAATAACTGGAACATTAAAGCGGAAGAACTTGTTCATGGCGTCGTGGGCCACGGCGGCCGACGAACCCAAACCGAAGAAGGCAATTTTTTTTGCCTGGGTGAGTAAATCCACGGCGCGGTTGATGGCGGTTAAATCCAGGGTATGGCGCACATTATCCAGGCTCGCCATCGTGGATTCAAAGATTTTACCGGTATAGGCCTCAACGCTGTCATCTTCATCGACGTTGCGGTTTACATAAGGGATGCCACTGGCCAGGCTTTGGGCCAGATGGAGTTTGAAATCCGGGAACCCGCGGGTTTCCATGCGGCGGCAAAAACGGTTTACCGTCGGCTCGCTGACACCGGCCTCACCGGCCAGAGTAGCAATACTTTGGTGGATGGCGACCTGAGGCGCCGCCAGAATAGTTTCGGCGACTTTACGTTCTGATTTGCTCAGGTGCTCCAGCTGGGTCTGGACCTTTTCCAGCATATTCATGATACAGGGCACTCACAGGTTCTAACGATTACACTTATTTCAGCAATCGCGATTCAATTAGTGCAAGAATATACCCTTCACTGCCGGTCAATGATGCTCATTACGAGAAATAACATGTTGTTTTTTTTCATTACATGATCACGGTCGGATTTTTTGAATGAAATTTCCTGACGCCATGGAAGCGGCTTCATTTCAGGAGGATGCCCGCTGGTGAAAGGTTAATCACTAGTGGAAAAGCGGTATCCTGGGCAATAGTGGCCCTTAAACCAGGGCGGGTAGTTCCGCTATACATCTAAAACAAGTACAGTGCAGTGTAATAAAATTACAAAATGGGCCTGATTCATTACCGGGCACCAAGATGAGGAGAGTGACATGGCAGTAACCCAAACAGCTCAGGCATGCGATCTGGTTATCTTCGGCGCGAAGGGCGACCTGGCACGGCGTAAATTATTGCCTTCTCTGTATCAACTGGAGAAAGCAGGTCAGATCAATGATGACACCCGTATCATTGGCGTGGGCCGTGCCGAGTGGGATAAGAAAGCCTATACCGGCGTAGTGCGCGAAGCGCTGGAAACCTTCATGAACGAGAAGATTGATGAGAAGCTATGGGGCAAATTGAGTGCTCGTCTGGACTTCTGCAATCTGGATGTTAATGATGCCGAAGGTTTCAAACGTCTGGGTAAAATGCTCGATCAAAAGAACCGTAGCACCATTAACTACTTTGCGATGCCGCCTAGTACCTTTGGCGCTATCTGCAAAGGGCTGGGTGCCGCGAAACTTAACGCCAAACCTGCTCGTGTAGTGATGGAAAAACCGCTGGGCACCTCTCTTGAAACCTCTCAGGAAATTAACGATCAGGTTGGTGAGTACTTTGAAGAGTGTCAGGTATACCGTATCGACCACTACTTGGGTAAAGAAACCGTTCTTAACCTGTTAGCCCTACGCTTCGCTAACGCCCTGTTCGTGAATAATTGGGATAACAAAACCATCGACCACGTGGAAATCACTGTGGCGGAAGAAGTGGGTATCGAAGGGCGCTGGGGTTATTTCGACCAGGCGGGACAAATGCGCGACATGGTGCAAAACCATCTGCTGCAAATTCTGTGTATGATTGCCATGGCTCCGCCATCGGATCTCACCGCTGACCACATCCGTGATGAAAAAGTGAAAGTGCTGCAATCCCTGCGCCGTATTGACCGCTCCAATGTGCGTGAAAAAACCGTGCGCGGCCAGTACACCGCTGGCTTTGCTCAGGGTAAGAAAGTGCCGGGTTACCTGGAGGAAGAGGGGGCCAACAAATCCAGTAGCACCGAAACCTTCGTGGCTATCCGTGTGGATATCGACAACTGGCGTTGGGCGGGTGTGCCATTCTACCTGCGCACCGGTAAACGTCTGCCAGCCAAAACCTCAGAAGTGGTGGTTTACTTTAAAACGCCGGGTCTGAACCTGTTCCAGGAATCTTGGGCGGAACTGCCGAATAACAAACTGACCATTCGTCTGCAGCCCGATGAAGGGGTGGATATCCAGATCCTGAATAAAGTCCCAGGCCTGGATCACAAGCACAACCTGCAAACCACCAAACTGGATCTGAGCTACTCAGAAACCTTTAATCAAACTCACCTGGCCGATGCCTATGAACGCCTGTTACTGGAAACCATGCGTGGGATCCAGGCACTGTTTGTACGCCGTGATGAAGTAGAGGCCGCATGGAAGTGGGTGGACTCCATCACTGAGGCCTGGGCCGCAGATAACGATGCACCTAAGCCTTATCAGGCAGGCACTTGGGGGCCGGTTGCCTCGGTGGCAATGATTACCCGTGATGGCCGTTCCTGGAACGAATTTGAGTAAACCTATAATAATGGCCGCTTTGATTTTACCGGTAACATGATCTAACACAGTCAAGCTGAAAATATTTTGCGCAAAAGCCCTGATCTGGATTCACCAGCAGGGCTTTTTTCATTACACTAGCCGTAGTGATTTTGCCCTAGAAGCCCACGACGCCACGCGCTGGCATAAAAATAGTGTGAGAAGCGACGCTCCGTTGGCCAACTGCTCCGGCAGCAAAATATAAGGATCTTTTATGAACCCTGATTTGTTACGCGTAACACGGCGCGTTATCGAACGCTCTCGACCAACCCGTAAAGCCTACCTGGCGCGCATCGAGAATGCTAAATCCAGCAAAGTACAACGCTCCCAGTTAGCCTGTGGCAACCTGGCCCACGGATTTGCTGCCTGCCAGCCTGATGACAAAGCGTCCTTAAAAAGCATGTTGCGCAACAACATCGGGATCATTACCGCCTACAACGATATGTTGTCTGCTCACCAGCCCTACGAAAACTACCCGGAACAAATCCGCGCAGCCCTGCACGAAGTGGGTGCCATTGCTCAGGTAGCGGGCGGGGTTCCGGCCATGTGTGATGGTGTGACTCAGGGCCAGGACGGGATGGAGCTTTCCCTGCTGAGCCGCGAAGTAATTGCCATGTCTGCGGCTATCGGCCTTTCTCACAATATGTTTGACGGTGCTCTGTACCTCGGCGTTTGTGACAAGATCGTCCCAGGGCTGGTAATGGCGGCACTCTCCTTCGGCCATCTGCCATCTATTTTTATCCCGTCAGGCCCAATGGCCAGCGGCTTGCCAAATAAAGAAAAAGTACGTGTTCGCCAGCTGTATGCGGAAGGTAAAGTTGGCCGTGATGCGCTGTTGGATGCAGAAGCTGCCTCCTACCATGCGCCAGGTACCTGTACTTTCTACGGTACTGCTAACACCAACCAGATGGTGATTGAGTTTATGGGCATGCAGCTGCCAGGCTCTTCCTTCATTCAGCCAGATGCGCTGCTGCGTAAAGAGCTGACCGCTGCGGCCGCTCGCCAGGTAACCCGCTTTACTGGCAACGGCAACGAGTGGATGCCAATCGGTAAGATAATGGATGAAAAAGCGGTGGTGAACGGTATCGTTGCCCTGCTGGCAACCGGTGGTTCTACCAACCATACCATGCACCTGGTGGCGATGGCTCGTGCGGCTGGCATCATCATCAACTGGGATGACTTCTCCGATCTTTCTGCCATCGTACCGTTGATGGCCCGCCTGTATCCAAATGGCCCCGCTGACATTAATCACTTCCAGGCTGCCGGTGGCGTGCCAGTAATGATCCGCGAGCTGCTGAAAGGCGGCTTGCTGCATGAAGACGTGGAAACTGTAGCCGGTCACGGTCTGAAGCATTACACCATGGAACCTTGGGTGGACAATGGCAAACTGGCATGGCGCGAAGGGGCGGAAGCCTCCCTGGACAACGCCATCATCGCTACCATCGAAAAACCGTTCTCCCAACATGGCGGCACTAAAGTGCTGAGCGGTAACCTTGGCCGTGCGGTAATGAAGACCTCCGCAGTGCCGGTTGAAAACCAGGTTATTGAAGCACCTGCCGTTATTTTTGAAAGCCAGCATGACGTTCTGCCTGCCTTTGACGCCGGTTTACTGGATAAAGATTGCGTGGTTGTCGTGCGCCACCAGGGGCCTAAAGCCAACGGTATGCCAGAATTACATAAACTGATGCCGCCGCTTGGTGTATTATTGGACCGCTGTTTCAAAATTGCGTTGGTTACCGATGGCCGCCTGTCTGGCGCCTCCGGTAAAGTACCGTCCGCGATCCATGTCACCCCGGAAGCCTATGACGGCGGCCTGTTGTCTAAAGTGTGTGAAGGCGACATGATCCGCGTAAACGGCCAGACCGGCGAGTTAATCTTGCTGGTTGATGAAGCCGTCCTTGCTGCCCGTGCTGAATTCCACCCGGATCTCAGCGCCCAGCGTGTGGGCACCGGCCGTGAGCTGTTTAGCGCACTGCGTGAAAACTTCAACGGTGCTGAGCAAGGCGCAACCTGCATCAAATTTTAAGTATCAGCTGCGGCGATGATAGCAACCGCCGCGACTAATCGGATTACCATCTACAGGAGAGAGTTTTTAATGAAAAACTGGAAAACAAGCGCAGAACAGATTCTGAAAACCGGGCCAGTTGTTCCTGTCATCGTTGTTAAAAAAATTGAATACGCGGTACCGATGGCGAAAGCCCTGGTAGCCGGTGGTGTTCGCGTGCTGGAAGTGACCCTGCGTACCGAATGTGCCATGGAAGCTATCCGCCAAATCGCGAAAGAAGTCCCTGATGCTATCGTCGGTGCCGGTACCGTTACCAACCCACAGCAGTTGGCCGAAGTGACTGCCGCTGGCGCCCAGTTTGCCATCAGCCCAGGTCTGACTGCCGATCTGCTGAAAGCCGCAACCGAAGGCGCTATCCCATTGATCCCAGGTATCAGCACCGTTTCCGAACTGATGCTGGGTATGAGCTATGGCCTGAAAGAGTTCAAATTCTTCCCAGCTGAAGCGAACGGTGGCGTTAAAGCCCTGCAAGCTATTGCTGGCCCATTTGCACACATCCGTTTCTGCCCAACTGGCGGTATCTCCCCGGCTAACTACCGTAACTACCTGGCGCTGAAAAGCGTTCTCTGTATCGGTGGCTCTTGGTTGGTGCCTGCTGACGCCCTGGAATCTGGTGACTACGACCGTATCACCACCCTGGCGCGCGAAGCGGTTGAAGGCGCAAAACTGTAATCTTTGCCCCTCAGGCACAAGATAGAAAAGCACTCAAAGGGGTGCTTTTTTATGCTTTAACCTGGACTGCCCGGGCGGCACTAATGGCCCGCTGTACCGCATCCTCCGTGGTTTCCCCACTGGCTAATGCCACCCCCAGCCTGCGGCTGCCGTCGATTTCCGGCTTGGCGAACAGCCGCACCTGAATACCGGCCCCCAACGCCTGGCCTAGCCCGTGATAGCGGATATCCTGGCTGGTGAGGGAGGGTAAAATCACCGCGGAAGCAAAGGCCCCGTACTGGCGGATAGACCCAATCGGCAGGCCGAGGAACGCCCGTACATGGAGGGCAAACTCTGATAAGTCCTGAGAGGCAAGGGTGACCATGCCGGTATCATGAGGGCGCGGGGAAACCTCGCTAAAGATCACTTCATCACCGCAGACAAACAGCTCCACTCCGAACAGGCCATAGCCGCCCAGGGCTTTAACGATTTTTTCCGCCATTGCCTGAGCGCGCTCAAGCGCCAGCGCACTCATCTGCTGTGGCTGCCAGGATTCACGGTAGTCACCATCCTGCTGGCGGTGGCCGATAGGATCGCAGAAATGCACCCCGTCTACGGCATTGATGGTCAGCAGGGTGATTTCGAAGTCGAACTTCACCAGGCCTTCGACGATCACTTTACCTGCCCCGGCACGGCCTCCCTGTTGGGCGTAGGCCCAGGCTGCGGCAATATCATCAACATGGCGGATGAAGCTCTGGCCTTTACCGGAGGAACTCATCACCGGCTTTACGAAGCAGGGCAGGCCAATGTGATTAACGGCTTGGGTAAAGGCTGTTTCATCGGCGGCAAAGCGGTAGCTGGAGGTAGGGATGGCTAAGGTTTCAGCCGCCAAACGGCGAATGCCTTCCCGATTCATGGTGATGCGGGCCGCGCTGGCGCAGGGCACCACTTTCTGGCCGTCAGATTCCAGAGCCAGTAAGGTATCGGTGGCGATGGCTTCAATTTCGGGGACAACGTAATCCGGCTGCTCGTTATGGATCAAGGCGGCCAGTTGTTCGCCATTCAGCATATCGATCACATAGTGGCGATGGGCCACATGCATCGCCGGCGCGTTGGCGTAACGATCTACGGCAATCACTTCCACACCCAGACGCTGGCACTCGATGGCCACTTCTTTACCTAGTTCACCGGAACCCAGCAGCATCACTTAAGTGGCTGATGGGCGTAGCGCTGTTCCTAACATCGACATATTGGTCATACCCTGCGCAGCTAAAAAGTCCCACGCATTATATACGGAAACGTTTGCGTTGCCATCGATTTACGGACTTGAGAGATGAGCGTATCTTTGATATACTGTATATAAATACAGTATAAAGAGGGGCTGCACATGGCGGTAGAAATCAAATACGTGGTAGTACGGGAGGGTGAAGAAAAGATGTCTTTTGCCAATAAAAAGGATGCTGACGCCTACGATAAAATGCTCGACCTCGCCGAAGTGCTCGGTGATTGGTTACAGCAGTCGCCGGTTGAGTTAGATCCCGCCCAGTTTGAGGCCATGGGGATGTGGCTGGCAGAGCGTAAAGACATTCTTTCTGGTGTCCTGAAGACCGGCCAGCTGCCTGCTGAACCTGTCGATACAGATGCTGATGCAAACAATGTCACCCCGCATCCCGGCAGTAAGAAAGTCGCTTAATCTTTTAATGGCCGGTTCCCCGGCCATTTTCACATCTTTTAGTGCGAAACACACTTCCTGACACCATGCCCGGTAAGGTGGACTTTTTCACCCCATCCAGGAGCGTTGAACATGTCCAGTTGGTTGAATCAATTACAAGGTCTACTGGGTCAGGCGACAAAAACCGATTCTTCTTCTCCATCCTCTTCCTCAAGCGCGCCCGGCAATGGGCTAAATCAAATGCTGGTGCCAGGTGCTATCGGCGGTCTGGCCGGTTTACTATTAGGTAATAAAACCGCCCGTAAATGGCTCACTTCAGTAGGGGGGAGCGTACTATTGGTGGGCGGCGGGGCGTTAGCCGGTAGCGTGTTGTGGAATAAATACAAAGAGCGCATGGGGCAGGCACCAGCTCAGCCGCAGGCAGCAATGCCACAGCCCGCCCCGGCTTATGCCCAGTCTCAGCCTGTACAACAAGGGGAGTTTCTGCCTGCGGCCAACGATGAGCGTGCTCGTCGGTTAATTACCGCCTTAGTGTTTGCCGCCAAGAGTGATGGGCATATCGATGCCAGTGAGCGCCAGCATATCGAACAGCAGCTTCAGGCGGCGGGCGTTGGGCCGGAAGGCCAGGCCATGATCCAGCAGGCGATTGACCGCCCTCTAGATCCTGACTCTCTTGCTCAGGGGGTGACAAATGGATCTGAAGCATTGGAGATTTATGCCCTCAGCTGTGCTGCCATTGACGTCGACCACTTTATGGAACGTAGCTATCTGGATGCCCTTGGCTCGGCGTTGAATATCCCGGAAGAAGTACGGATAGGTATCCAGCAAGACGTGGCCCAGGAGAAATCTGACGCACAGGTTTAAACCCCGGTAATAGATTTGCTTGCATCCTCTGGCGGTCGTGCCACCCTTAAAGGTATGACAAGCTATTTAGCCAAAGCCTGATGCCACCAAAAGCAAAACAAATTCCGCATATCATTGAAACCCACGGCGATAAGCGCACCGATAACTACTACTGGCTGCGGGATGACTCTCGCAGCCAGCCTGACGTTCTGACTTACCTGAACCAGGAGAACCAGTACGGGCAGCGGGTTATGGCCTCCCAACGAGCGCTTCAGGATCGGTTGCAGGAAGAGATGATTGGCCGTATCCCCCAGCAGGATAGCTCTGCCCCATGGGTGAAAAACGGTTACCGCTACCGTCATATTTATCGCACCGGTAATGAGTACGCTATCTACCAACGCCAGCCAGTGGATACCGCCACCCCCGACGACTGGACCTTATTAATCGACGGCAACCAGCGGGCAGATAAATGCGAGTTTTACAGCCTGGGTGGGATGGGCGTTTCCCCAGATAACACCATTCTGGCGATTGCCGAAGACTATGTATCCCGCCGCCAGTACGGCCTGCGCCTGCGTAATCTGCAAACCGGCAACTGGTACCCGGAAACGCTATTGAACGTGGATGCGGATTTTGTCTGGGCCAATGATTCCAACCATCTTTATTACGTGCGTAAGCACCCGAAAACGCTGCTGCCTTATCAGGTATGGCGCCATCAAGTAGGCTCCCCCATGCGGCGGGATACCCTGGTGTACACCGAAAAAGATGAAACCTTTTACGTATCGTTGGGGAAAAGCTCCTCGAAAGAGTGGGTATTTATCTATCTCAACAGCGCCACCACCAGTGAAGTACAAATTCTGGATGCCAGCCAGAACGATGCCCGCCCGGAGCCGTGGCTGTTCCGCCGTAAAGACCACGAATATAGCCTTGACCACTTCCAGGGCCGATTCTATGTCCGATCAAATCGGGATGGCAAAAACTTCGGATTGTACCGCACCCCAACCCCCGGTGAAGCCGATTGGGAAACGCTTATCCCCGCCCGCCCACAAGTCATGCTGGAGAGTTTTACCCTGTTCCTCGATTGGCTGGTGGTGGAAGAACGCCAGCAAGGCTTAACCAGCCTGCGCCATATCCACCGGCAAACCCGTGAATCATTTGGTATTGCCTTTGACGACCCGGCTTATGTGACCTGGGTGGCGGTAAATCCTGAACCGGATACCAACCTACTACGCTACGGTTACTCGTCCATGACCACGCCGGACACGCTGTTTGAATTGAATATGGATACCGGAGAACGTCGGGTGCTGAAGCAGACCCAAGTGACGGGATTTAATAACCAGAATTACATCAGTGAGCATCTGTGGATCACCGCCCGCGATGGCACTGCGGTGCCAGTATCGCTGGTTTACAACCGTCGGCATTATCAGAAGGGCAGAAACCCATTGCTGGTCTATGGCTACGGCTCCTATGGCAGCAGTATGGATGCGGATTTCAGTGGTAGCCGCCTGAGCTTATTGGACCGGGGCTTCGTTTATGCCATTGCCCATGTACGCGGCGGTGGAGAGCTGGGGCAAGCGTGGTATGAAGACGGTAAATTCCTCAAAAAGATGAATACCTTCACCGATTATCTGGATGTCTGTGATGGGCTAATCGCCCGGGGGTATGGCGACCCGTCACTGATCTACGGGATGGGGGGGAGCGCAGGCGGTATGTTAATGGGAGCAGCGGTCAATATGCGGCCTGAGTTGTTCCACGGGATTGTCGCCCAGGTGCCATTTGTCGATGTGGTGACCACCATGCTTGATGAGTCTATTCCGCTCACTATCGGGGAGTTTGAAGAGTGGGGGAATCCGGCGGATGAAACTTATTACCGCTATATGAAGCAGTACAGCCCCTATGATAACGTCCGGGCGCAGCACTACCCCCACATGTTGGTGACCACCGGGTTGCATGATTCCCAGGTGCAATACTGGGAGCCAGCCAAGTGGGTGGCAAAGCTACGGGAGCTAAAGCGCGATGAGTCGTTGCTTTTATTATGTACTGATATGGATTCCGGCCATGGGGGCAAATCCGGGCGCTTTAAATCCTATGAAGGGGTGGCGCTGGAGTTCGCTTTTTTAATCGCCCTGGCGCAGCGAACCTTGCCAGGGCGGGCCAAGGTCTGATTATTCTTTTTCGAGGTAGTGTTGCAGAGTCAGCCGCAGTTCCGGGGTCATATTGGTCAGGTTGTTCTGCATCCAGCGCAGATAGCCTGGGTCACGTTCCGCGATGGTGATGAAGGGCTGGCCTTTATATTTACCGAAGGGCAGGGTAGCTATCAGCCCCGGGCGCCCGGTAATAGTCAGCATCTCTTCCGGCGTCCAGCCTGACTCCTCCATGATCCGCAATAACAGTGCTGCGGTAATGTAGCAGTCAAACAGCGCCCGGTGGTGGTGCAGCCCTTCGGGGGTGTCCACTTTTAAATTCAGTGAATGGTACAGCCCCATATTACTGTATCGGATCCCCGGCCATAGACGGCGCGCCAGTTTAACGGTGCAAATCCACTCCCCGTTCATCTCTGGCAGTACCCGGCGGTCAAAGCTGGCATTATGCGCCACATACCATTGGCTGCCCTGATAGCGTGGGATCACATCCTCAATCCAGGGTTTATCAGCTACCATGGCTTCGGTAATCTTATGAATAGCCATTGCCTGATGGCCGATAGGCCTGTCCGGGCGGACTAAATCGCTCATGGGGTTAACAATGTTGCCGTCAATAATATCAACGGATGCCACTTCCACCACCCCACCTTGTAGGCCGCAGGTTTCGGTGTCAATGATGCGTAGCATGGGACTCTCCGCCAGTAAAAGCCATCAGCCTAAAGGAATTACCTCGCCCTGCCAACCCTGAGCGCTCCGTCGCCCGATAACCAGCAGCTCACCGGCATCGGCTCGCACCACTAACTGGCCTTTTTCATCCCAGCAGGCGCTGCGCCCGGCGCTGTGATAGCCGTTGTGTTGGCAGGTGTGATTAGCCATTAATACCGGGAGGTGGTACTTATGGGCCCAGCGTTGCAGATGGGAGACTTCATGCTGCCAGCTAATATCAGAAACCAATTTTCCGGTGGCATAGAGATCGGCACCCATCCAGGCGGCGCTACGGGGGAGAGATTCCTCATCGCTGCCGGTGCTCAGCCCAAGGGCAAAGCTGCGGCCGCTTTGGCCCAGAACCGGGGTACTGGCGCTGCTCTCAGCGGGTTCAACATCCAGCTCAGGCATACTGGAGCGATAACAAGCGATGCGCATCCCGTCAGGCATAAAACCCACTGCACCCACCATCACATTACCTTGTGGGCACAGCAAAGGCAGGCCCACCACGATGGTCAACTGATGTATTACCGCCGCACGTTGCAAAGGGTCGAGCTGGGGAGCATCCAGGGGTAAGGCGCTAGTATTAAGCAGCTTAGTACCAGTGAGCGAGAGTTCAGGGAAGACCAGTAAATCAACATTTTCATTGGCAGCACGTTCGATAAACGTCAGGTGATGATGAATGTTGGCCCATAGATCACTGCTATGAAGACCGTATTGCGCTGCCGCCACATTCCATTGTGACATAAGAATTTCCTTATCAACCGATCTGCACTTTACCCGCATTGTGCAGATCTTGTTAGCATTCAGAGGTTGTATATAAGCAAAATCTTAGCAGCACTAGAGTCAGTATGTGTAGGCCAATCACATATTATTTTGATTTAGGTTCGTAAGGCAGGCGCGATAAGTTAACAGAAGCCAGGCGATGGGCGATTAATCGTTCGCGGAACCAGGTTCGCAGAGCTTCGGGTTGTTCCCGTTCAACCACTTCAGCAACCACCGGCATGTTATAACGCTCTTTAAATGCCACCCCGGCGGCGGCTAAATCGACATTAATTTTGTCCATTTCTTGCTGGGGGATTTCTGCCAGATTGTGTTTCATCATTACCTCCTCAAACATAGCGGGGGAAAGGTAAACGTTGACGGCCAGAATGACAAGCACCCTGTGCGCCTTTACTCGACTTGTTAATAATGCGCAGGTATTCTTGCAACAGTACCATAACAAAAAGGAATGAATGATGACTTTGCGCTTTATCCGCCCCGTGGCAATGATTGCCGCACTGATGATTTCCCCTTCTGTTTTCGCCCATGCCCATCTTCAACAGCAGCAACCTGCCGCAGATAGCCAAGTGTCGGCACCTAGCCAAATTACATTAAATTTTAGTGAAGGTGTTGAGCCAGGCTTTAGCGGTGTGGCCGTGACTGGCACGGGCAAAAAACCGGTAGAAGTCGGCACCGTGTCCGTGGCAAAGGATAACGATCGTCAATTGGTGGCCCCTTTAGCGGCACCGCTGGCATCCGGCCAGTATCAAGTGCAGTGGCATGTGGTATCCGTTGACGGCCATAAAACCCAGGGTAGCTATCACTTTAGCGTGAAGTAAACCATGCTGGCGGCCAGTTTCGTCATCCTGCGCTTCAGCCATTTTATGGCGCTGATGCTGCTGTTAGGCTGTGGTCTGGCAGCGGCCTGGTTAGCGCCAGGGCAGTTTCAACCGGTGCTGGCAAGGCGCTTGCAATGTTATTGGCAACCCGCCGGGATCTGGGCGCTGATCAGCGCCATGCTGCTTTGGGCGCTCCAGAGTGGCTTGATGGGTAATGGCTGGGCCGATGTGCTCAATCCCGTCACCTGGCAGGCTTTGTCCGGTACTCGCTTTGGTGGGATCTGGATCTGGCAAATGATGCTGGCGCTGATAACCTGCGCGGTAGTGTTGATTCACCCGCGGCGGTTAGCGCCCTTATTATCGATTTTCGGCTCCGCCCTTTTGATTACCCTCGGCTGGACTGGGCACAGCGCCATGCATGAAGGTGTGCTGGGCGTGATTGCCCGTATAAACTATGCCCTGCATTTGTTGAGCGCTGCCTGGTGGGCCGGCGGCCTGTTGCCGTTGCTGGTATGTATGCAATTGGCGGCGCGCTTACGCTGGCGGGAAAGCGCCATCGTTGCCATGATGCGCTTCTCCCGTTATGGGCATCTGGCTGTGGCACTGGTGATTCTGACGGGGGTGGCCAACACCCTATTGATCGTGGGTTGGCCGCTACCCTTTGATTCACATTATCTACAGTTACTACTGATTAAGGTGGGACTGGTGGCGATGATGACCCTTATCGCCTTGTTTAATCGCTATGTGTTGGTGCCCCGATTTAACCGTCAAAATACCGGTGCGGTGGGGGCCTTTGTTGCCATGACCTGGATAGAGGTGATACTGGCGGCAGGGGTGTTAGGGCTGGTCAGCCTGTTTGCTACCTGGGAACCCTTTTAAATGAACTGGAACTTTACAATGATGAAAAAACTGGTCGCGCTGGCGCTGCTGGCTTGCAGTGGGGCGGCGCTGGCAGCCCCACAAATTATTACCGTTAGCCGTTTTGAAGTGGGCAAGGATAAGTGGGCGTTTAATCGGGAAGAGGTGATGCTCAGCTGCCGTAGCGAAGGGGCGCTGTATGCCATTAACCCCAGCACCCTGATGCAATATCCTTTGAACGACGCAGCGGAGCAGCAAATTGCCAGCGGTAAGAGCCGGGGCCAGCCTATCTCGGTAATCCAGGTGGACGATCCTTCCCATCCGGGGCAGAAAATGAGCCTGGCGCCGTTTATTGACCGTGCGCAAGCGCTATGCCCTAAAAAGTAATTGATTCATAATAAAAAACCGCGGCTGCCCGAATCAGGCACCGCGGTTTTTTATTATTTATCGCCCGTATTATTCGTTTTTTTTTATCCAAACCAGTGATGGACTGGCAAACCTGTACGGGTCATCTATTCTTAATAAGCAAGGCGATTGAGCCTGTATTAATGCCAACTTTTAGCGCACGGCTCTCTCCCAAGAGCCATTTCCCTGGACCGAATACAGGAATCGTGTTCGGTCTTTTTTTTATCTGCAATTTGCCTGAGTGACTCACACAGACGATTACTACAGGGGAGGCGCGGCGGCTTCCGCTATCACCGGGCCTGTACTAAACCATACCTATCTTCCGCCGAAGGTGTCCAGCACTTTTTAACCGAAATGTTAAACAATTGTATCAATAAATGTGTGCCGGAGGGTTAACTTACCACTTTGGTTTTAGATAAATTATGATGTTTGGCATTCAGGTCTTCACCCTTGCCTGCAATATTGGGGCTGTCGGTACCGCTCCAGGGGGACAGTTTAAGGCAGCGGGATATGTCCGGATGTTTCAGATTAAGCAAAAATACATGTCTATTTCACCTGCAAATGATAAGCATTCTTTTGGTCACGGTTTTCAATGTTTAGATCCTACAAATTGTGCCCTAAAACTGATAAATTTCAGTGGATTGCCAATGTCTATTCCAATATTTTAAGTGATTGTTTGGTGATAAATCATTACCATGCTAAATGTTTGGATGCCGGAATCTCTGGTACCCCTTTACACCCAGCCGTAACAGTCTCTGCGTAGTGTATGCTTTCACGTTCACAAAACAGTAATCCCTGTTATGGCAATTTCAACAGGAAAACCCATGCTTACACAGGCCCCATTGATCGAAACGCCACGCCTGATTTTACGCCAATATCGGTTGGATGATTTTGCCCCGCTGGTGGCCTGCTGGCAGGACCCAGAAATGGTGCGCCATATTGGTGACGGACAGCCCCAGAGTGCCGAGATGTCCTGGGCCAGGATGACCCGTCACGTGGGCCATTGGCAGTTAATGGGCTATGGCTATTGGGCGGTGGAAGAAAAACAAAGTGGCAAGCTTGTCGGCAGTTTTGGCATCCAGCAGGCCCATCGGGATATAACCCCGGCGCTGGAATACCCAGAGGCGGGGTGGAGCCTAATCCCGGCAGCGCAGGGTAAAGGCTACGCCCAAGAGGCGCTGAAGGGGATGTTGGCGTGGATTGATAGCCATCAACCTGGCCCTCTGTGCTGTATCATCAACGAGGATAACCCCAAATCACTGGCTTTAGCCGCCCGCTGCGGGTTCCACCTTAGCCATATGGCCAACTACCACGGTAAACCGGTGTGTACGTTGATTCGTCAGCCACAGGGCTAATCGCAAGATCTGATAAGTGAAAAGTAGCCGTAGAGGGGGCAGAATCGGGCGCAGATTTAGTAACTAAAAAAGTCACTGGATTCTTGTGCCGGTTGCCAATGAGGGTCGATGTAGTCTTCGGCGGGTAGGCAACCGCCCTGGCGAATACGCTGATCTTTCATGGCAGAAAGACAGCCATATTCGGTTTTAAACACTTCAATCGGCAGGTTTTCACAGCCTGCATCCAGATAACAAACAAAAAGAACCAATGCGTACATGCCGTCCCCAATCCATAAAAGCTCAGGGAAAGTGTAGGGTACTAAAGGCAAACTCTCCAAATAAACAACCCGCCTCATGCGACGGGTTCGAGAAGTTATGCAAAGCGCATAACCCAGGCATCTGACTTGCTATCGTAAGCGTGAAGGAATAAGACAGAATGCTCGCCATTGAGTACGGCAGGGACGCTGGTGGATTTATCCCAGGCATCGAGCTGCATACACAGGTCAGGATCAGATTTGCAGGGGATACTTAACGTGCGGTGGCCTGGTTGCTCGCCCGACAGTTCGGCGTCGTCAATTTCAAACGCGCCGATTTTTACATTGGTTTTTGCCATGATTTCGCTCCGTTTTTTGCTCAGGGTGGTACGACCAGTAAGGCCGTACCCTTAAGCGTGGATGCTTTTGCAAAAAGTGCCAAATAAAAGTCGTTTATTTTTTTCCTGAATTAAGTGACATCAGAAAATAATTTGCCGTCTCTCACTAATTCACGGGGGTAACTGTTCTTGATGCGGGAGCCAATTTTCTTCGCCAGCCCTAACGGTTGGGACTGATATGTTACCAGCACATCATCGCTAGCGGGAGCAGTATCCGGGAAGATGTCGCGGCCGCGGTACCATTCTCCAGCCTCTTGGCGGGTTAATTCGAAAGCCAGCGGCGACTTGCCGTTAGTCAAGGCGATCACTGCTTCATGCTGCCAGCGGTACCCTTTATTGTAGGTTTCCGCCAAGCGCATACCGATGCGCGAAAACCGAACTTTACCCATCAGCGGCTCTGAGGCTACCGGAAACAGCCACACTTCTTTATCCCGCTTCCACAAACGCAAATCATCATGCCACTGTAACCCGACGCGCTCGGCGGCGTCTTTCACGGCATAAGCATCCCGGCCAGTGATTGGGATGAAGGGGAACTTACCGACTTTATAGCCCGGGGCTGGTAACGCCGGGATCGACGCTGTTTTACGTAGCCGTGCCACAAAGAACCCCTCACAGTCGTAGATCTGCGGGAAGACGTGCAAGAAGCCTTCCTGGGTCAGGGCTTGTGTGGCATTGGCAAACAGTTCGGCAAGCGGCAGTACTTCGACAGCTTCCGGGTACTGGTCCAATAACCATTGGCAAATTTGCTGATTTTCTTGTTGGTTGAGGGTGCAAGTGGAGTACACCAGGGTACCGCCGGGCTTCAGGGCGTGGAAGGCACTGTCGATCAGTTCGCGCTGGGTATTGGCGATCTCAGTGGTACTGTCCGGTGTCCAGTTGCGCAGTGCATCTGGATCTTTGCGGATCACACCTTCGCCGGAACAAGGGGCATCCAGCAGGATGGCGTCAAAAGTTTCCGGCAGTGCAGCACCAAATACCCGGCCATCAAAATGGGTTAGAGCGACGTTACTGATCCCACAACGGCTAATATTGGCGTGCAGCACTTTCACCCGGCTGGCGGAGTATTCGTTTGCCAGGATCATACCCTGGTTGCCCATATGGGCGGCGATTTGAGTGGTTTTGGAACCCGGCGCCGCAGCCACATCCATCACCTTTTCCGGCATGTCCCCTGCGCTGAACAGGGCGCTTACCGGCAGCATGGAGCTGGCTTCCTGAATATAAAACAGCCCACTTAAATGCTCAGATTCACTGCCCAAAGGCAGGTTTTCTTCATCCGGGCGGGTGATCCAGAAGCCTTCGGCACACCACGGAATAGGGGCCAGGTTCCAGTGATAAGGGGCCACCCGTTCCAGGAAGTCAGCCACGCTGATTTTCAGCGTATTGACGCGAATACTGCGGCGTAAAGGGCGCTGGCAGGCATCAATAAAATCATCAAGGTTAAGATGCGCAGGCATGGCATCGCGCATGACGGCCAGGAAGGCGTCGGGAAGATAAGCGGAGGAATTTGCCACGGGGTTATCCGGAAAATAAAGAAGCGGAGTGTAGCATAAGGGGTTCCGGTATGGCACCGGAACCCCAGACGGTTAGCGCGGCAAGGCGGTGCCCCAGGTACGCCAGTCTTTCGGTTCATTATCCAGCAGCAGGAAGTGTTTTTCCGGCTGCGCTTTCGGTGCCAGTGGCGTACCTGGTGGGGTAGCAAAGGCAATACCGCCGCGAATAAACTGGTTGAAAGTCCCCGTTTTCACTACTCCGCCAATTAGCCCGAAGTCCAGACTGTAGCCGGAGGCCAGCCAGAATACCGAGTTATCCCGCACCAGATCCTGATAACGCTTACTAATGCGCAGCGATACCATCACTCGGTCCGACAAGGTGCCTAAACGCATACCGGTGACGGTACCCACTTCCAGCCCACGGAACAGCACCGGGGTGCCAATGTTCAGGGAGCCTGTGTCCGGCACTTCCACCACAAGGCTCAGGCCATCGAGATAACGGGAGTCTGAAATGGTGGCTTCTTGCAATTCAAAATCGCGGCGCGCCTGGCCTTTGCCTGGCTCCACGTTGATATAGGGTTGCAGAATGGTGTCGAGATGCTCCACCCCGGCGGCAGAGATTTGCGGGGTGATCACTGAGAACCGCGTCCCGGCCCTGGCAAAGGTGGTGACATATTCCGGGTACAGCACCGCAGAAGCCTGGACTTCATTACGCTTGGTCAATAGCTTCAGGGATTCTATCTGGCCGATATTAATACCCAGATAGCGGATGGGCATCCCGGCGGAGACTTTACCGGCATCAAACATATGCAGGGTGATCTGGCTCCCTACTGCCCGGGCAGCGGTTTCGGAAGCATACAGGTGGCGTTTATCCCCCTTGGCCGCCCCGGCGTTGGCCCCAGTCAAGTTATCAAAACTGATAGCACCCTTAATGGCCCGGGCCAGGGGAGAAGCTTGCACCGTTAATCCGCTGCCATTAAGCTGCACTTTGGCACCGCCTTCAGCCCAAAATACGCTGGTTGGCGTCAACAAATTGCGATATTCCGGCTTGATATGGACATCAATATCAAACGAGTTTGCCCTAGGGCGCACGGTGATGATTTCACCGACTTCGAACTTACGGTACAGCACTACCGACCCAGCCTGCACGTCCGGCAGTGTATCGGCAGTCAGGGTCAGGGTGGTGGTCGGCAGATCGCCAATATTGTTTTCGATGGCCTTAGCCACGTTACCATATAGCGGATAGCTGGCTTTCATCGGCCCTTTTTCGCCCGGCAGAATACGCACCCCGCCATTAAGCCACTCACTGGCACTGGCACCCACAAATTCAACGCCATCCAGGCCGACTTTAACGTCCACCCGGCTGTTGACCACGAATTTGCTGTCGCCTTTGATCATATCCCGGTATTGCGGGTCGATAGCCACCGAGAAGGTAATACCTTTAGCATCCAGCTTACGGTCAATCACCTGGCCGATTTTAATCCCGTGCAGCACCAGGGGCTGCCCGGCATCAATCCCGTAACTTTCCGGGGCGGTAAGAGATAATGTCATCACATTCGGCTGCTGGAGCGGGGTCTTATTTGACGGCAGCACGGTGAATTGATTGCGCGGCTGGCCTTCCCCCGGCACCAGTTCGAAGGTGCTGCCCGTCAGCAGGCTGCTGATCTGCGGGTTATCAAGTGACAGTTTCGGGCTGCGCAATTCAATCCGGGTACCCTCACGTAGCAGATTGACTACGCTTGGGTCTACAGTCATTTCGCCAGTAACGGCCCCCCCAGGGTTGAGATCGAGTTTGGTTAGCGTGCCCACTTCCAGCCCCTGATACATCAGCGGGGTGGAGTCAGCCCTTAGCCCGGCACCGCCTGGTAGGGCCAGCTTGATGATCACCCCGCGCTGGCTGTGCGCCAAATCTTCATACAGGCCAAATGTGTCTTCGGCTTTGGCTGCTTCAGAATCACCGGGGGAGTCGAAAGCGATGGCCCCGTTCACCAGAGCAGCCAGGCTTTCCAGCTTCACATGGGCACCGCTTAAGCCAACATCAGCCTTCACCCCGGAGACATTCCAGAAGCGGCTGCCTTTCTTCACCAAGTTGGTGAAGCGGCGCTCGATCAGCACATCAATGGTGACGCCCTGATCATTGGCATTTATCGAGTAATCGTAGACCCTGCCTACCGGGATCTTGCGGAAATAGACTAACGAGCCGGTATTGAGGGAGCCGAGATCCGGCGCCCGTAGGTGGACCATTAGTTCGCCATTATTCAGGCGATATTTAGGCTGAGTATCCAGGGCGGCAAAATGGTCCTGCTTTTTACCTTTACCGGGCATCATGCCGATATAGTTCCCGCCCACCAGCGCATCAAGGCCGGATACCCCAGCCAGTGAAGCCTTTGGTGTAACCAGCCAGAACTGGGTCTCCTCCCGCAGGGCATCTTTCATATCCCCTTTAACGCTGGCGGTGACTTCAATCTTGCCTAAATCATTGGTGAGATGGATACCCTGAACCGTGCCAACTTCCACCCCCTGATAGCGGAGAGGAGTACGCCCAGCCACAATGCCGTCCGCAGACATAAAATCGATGGTAATCGTAGTGCCTCTATCTTCGTAAGTGGTCCAGATTAGCCATAGCGCGATAAACAGCGCGATGACGGGCAGCAACCAGAAAGGGGAGATACGGCGTTTTGTTTTTATCGTCGCTTCAGTCGGTGAAGCCGGCGTTTCCTGACTCATGTGCATCCCAAAGTAAGCGGCTATCCAGCCATTCCACTGAAAGAATAGTCAAAATCACCGCCGAGCCGAAGTAAAACGCAGCGGGACCCATCGTAAATGCCAGAATTTGGTCACGATCGACCAGGGACATGGTTAACCCAATCACAAATAAATCGAGCATCGACCATCGCCCAATCCAGGTAATAAAGCGCAGTAACAAAATGCGGGTTTTCAGGCCTTGGCAACATTTAAAATGTACGCTGATGAGCAAGGTGAGCATAACCAGAATTTTAGTGAACGGCACCAGAATACTGGCAAAGAACACCACGGCGGCCACTGCGATATTATCATCTGCCAATGAAAGTATGCCGGATAAAATCGTGTCCTCCTGCCGGGTGCCATTCAGGTAGATAATGGAAATCGGTAGCAGGTTGGCGGGCAGCAGTAGCACCATTGAAGCAATGAGTGCCGCCCAGGATTTCTGTAAGCTTTGATTACGGCGACGGCGCAGGGGAATGTGGCAACGGGGGCAACGGCCACGCTCATCCGGAATACCGGTATACTGGCAGACAAGGCAAACCATTAGCCCTTTCGCCGGGTAATAGGCCGCTTTTTGCGGATAAAATCGCTCCCATAGTTGCTCCACGTTTAAGTGGATTAACGTAAGAATGCTGAGCAACGTCAGGGTGACAAAGGCATACAGTCCAATGCCCGGCTGTAAGAAAGCGTAATCCTGTACTTTTATAGAGGCCACGCCAATACCCACCAGGTAAACATCCAGCATCACCCACTCTTTCAGCCGGTGCAGCATCAGCAGTACCGGGCGCAAGTTCATGCCGAGAATATTGCCTAACCATAGGTAGGCAATAGCCGCCACTAGAGTCACAGGCGCACCTATGGCACAAAACAAAACCATAGAGGCGGTGATAACATCGCCTTGGTTCGCCATCTGCCAGATCCCTTCAAAAACGCTGGCGTCAATATGGGTTCCCAGCAGGTAAATCCGCAGTAATGGCTCCGAATAGGCTAGCGGCATCAGAACAAGCATCGTTACGGCCATTGCCGCCAGGCGTCTTAGCGACCAGTCCCGCCCATTATGAACTTTGGCGTGACAACAAGGACACCAGGCATCTTGATAGGACTTAACCGGTGGCAACAGAAAAAGGGTATCGCATTGCGGGCAACGCTGATAACGTGGCCGTGGTAATGCCTCTCCAATGCCATAAATGGCGAGCGGTTTGCCGCAGGGTACAAATAAAGGTTTCTTCGCCATAGCGCCCGTAGGTTTTTATCTGAATAGATGAATATTATCGCATTAAATGATTGATCTTGAGCAAAAGCGCATTTAATGCTTATTTTATTAGGGCAGGATTTCAAGTAAGACAATAAGTGATTAAATAATGAACAAGCAAGAGCTATACACGGATTTAAACCGTGATTTTGGTGCATTAATGGCAGGTGAAACCAGCTTCCTCGCAACACTCTCCAATACCAGCGCATTGCTGTTCGAACGTCTGGCAGCAGTGAATTGGGCCGGATTTTATCTCCTCGAAAATAATCAACTGGTGCTTGGGCCGTTTCAGGGCAAGCTTGCCTGTGTGCGTATCCCAGTGGGTACCGGGGTGTGCGGCACGGCGGTTTCTACCGGTAAAGTTCAACGTGTTGAAGACGTTCATGCTTTTGACGGCCACATCGCTTGTGATGCCGCCAGCAATTCTGAAATTGTTTTCCCGCTGCGGCTCGATGGCCAAATCGTCGGGGTTCTGGATATCGACAGCCCAGAATATGCGCGCTTCACCCCAGAGGATGAGCAGGGTCTACGTCAGATTGCTCTTCAACTCGAAGCGGTCTTGGAAAAGACCGATTTTCGAAAATTCTTTGTGTCTGATGCAGGATAAGCAGCGGATTACGTAGCATTTGCCGATAGCGTCATTATAATGACGCCTGTTCATGCCTGTGGCTTGTTGGCAATCCCGTTGTAATCAGGAAATTTCATGGAAAATCAACCTAAGTTGAATAGCAGTAAAGAAGTTATCGCCTTTCTGTCCGAGCGTTTCCCGCTCTGCTTCAGTGTTGAAGGCGAAGCACGTCCGCTGAAAATTGGCATTTTTCAGGATTTAGTTGAACGTGTGGAGGGTGAGCAAAATCTCAGTAAAACCCAGCTGCGTTCTGCCTTACGTCTTTATACTTCAAGCTGGCGTTATCTGCATGGCGTGAAGACCGGTGCCATTCGTGTCGACCTGGATGGGAATGACTGTGGTGTACTGGAAGAACAACACGTAGAACATGCGCGTACGCAGTTGGAAGAAGCAAAAGCCCGCGTTCAGGCACAACGTGCCGAGCAACAGGCTAAGAAGCGTGCTGCTGCTGCCGAAGGTGGTACTACCGACGCACCTCGTCGTGAGCGTAAACCGCGCCCGGCACCTCGCCGTAACGACACAGCCGAGCGTAAGCCTCGCGTAGAAAAAGCCACAAACAATAAAGCGCCGCGCCCTGTAAAAGAACAGCGCCACACGCCAGTTACCGATATTTCTGCCCTGTCCGTTGGCCAGGCGCTGAAAGTAAAAGCAGGTAACAACGCGATGGACGCCACCGTACAGGAAATTACCAAAGATGGCGTCCGTGTACAGCTGGCTTCTGGTATGTCGATGATAGTACGCGCAGAACATCTCTTGTTCTGAAACGGAGGTCAACCTGGGCATGAACAAATACCTTAAGCTCACCGCTATTGCCAGCTTGCTGGCAATAGTCGGGAGCAGTTTTGCGGCCGACGTGAATATCACCCGCGCCGATCAGCTGCCGGTACTGAAGGAAGAGCCGCAGCATGCAACGGTAAGTGAGCGCGTTACTTCACGTTTCACCCGTTCACACTATCGCCAGTTCAATCTGGATCAGGCATTCTCTGCCAAAATTTTCGATCGCTACCTCAACTTACTGGATTACAGCCACAATGTGCTGTTAGCCAGTGATGTGGCGCAATACGCCAGCCGTAAAGGTGAATTAGGGAACGAGTTCCGTTCCGGTAAGCTGGACGTATTTTATGATTTATACAATCTGGCCCAAAAGCGCCGCTTTGAACGCTACCAATATGCGTTGAAGGTGCTGGACCGCCCGATGGATTTCTCCGGCAATGACAGCTATAACATCGACCGCAGCAAATCTCCGTGGCCGCAAAGCGAAGATGAACTCAACAAGCTGTGGGATAGTAAAGTTAAATTTGACGAACTAAGTCTTAAGCTGACTGGCAAAACCGACAAAGAAATCCGTGAAACCTTATCCAAGCGCTACAAATTTGCCATTCGTCGGTTGACCCAAACCAACAGTGAGGATGTGTTCTCACTGGCGATGACAGCCTTTGCCCACGAAATCGATCCCCACACCAACTATTTATCCCCACGTAACACCGAGCAATTCAATACCGAGATGAGCCTGTCTCTGGAAGGGATTGGTGCGGTATTGCAGATGGATGATGATTACACCGTGATTAACTCACTGGTGGCAGGTGGCCCGGCAGCGAAGAGTAAAGCCATCAGCGTGGGCGATAAAATTGTCGGTGTCGCCCAGCCAGGTAAAACCATGACCGATGTGATCGGCTGGCGTCTGGATGATGTAGTGGCACTAATTAAAGGGCCTAAGGGCAGCAAAGTTCGCCTTGAAGTTCTGCCTGCCGGTAAAGGGGCCAAAACCCGCATTGTGACATTGACCCGTGAACGTATCCGTCTGGAAGACCGCGCGGTGAAGATGACCATCAAAACCGTCGGCAAAGAAAAAGTCGCGGTGCTGGATATCCCTGGCTTCTATGTTGGCCTGACAGATGATGTGAAAGTACAGCTGCAAAAACTGCAAAAGCAGAATGTCAGCAGTGTGATCATCGATCTGCGTACCAACGGCGGCGGGGCGCTGACCGAAGCGGTATCACTTTCTGGTCTGTTTATTCCCGGTGGCCCGGTTGTTCAGGTGCGTGATAATAACGGCAAGGTTCGTGAAGATAGCGATACCGATGGCGTGGTGTATTACAAAGGCCCGCTAGTGGTGCTGGTTGACCGCTTCAGTGCCTCTGCCTCTGAAATCTTTGCCGCTGCGATGCAGGACTATGGCCGTGCGCTGATTGTTGGTGAGCCAACCTTTGGTAAAGGGACGGTTCAGCAATACCGTTCGCTTAACCGGATTTATGATCAGATGCTGCGCCCTGAATGGCCGGCACTTGGCTCTGTCCAGTACACCATTCAAAAGTTTTACCGCATCAACGGCGGTAGTACTCAGCGTAAAGGTGTGACACCGGATATCATAATGCCAACCGGCAATCAGGATATCGAGACTGGTGAGAAATACGAAGACAACGCATTGCCGTGGGATAGCATCAATGCTGCCACTTTTGTGAAGTCCGGGGATATTAAGCCATTCGGACCGGAGCTGCTGAAACTTCATGATGAACGTATCGCGAAGGATCCAGAGTTCCAGTACATCGCTAAAGATATTGCCCATTTCAACGCTATCAAGGACAAGCGCAATATTATTTCGCTTAACCTGGCTCAGCGTGAAAAGGAAAATCAGGAAGACGATGCCACCCGTCTGGCGCGGATAAACGACCGTTATCAGCGTGCAGGTAAGCCTCTGCTGAAGAAACTGGAAGATCTGCCAAAGGATTACCAAGAGCCAGATCCGTACCTGGACGAGACTGTCCATATTGCCATTGACCTGGCGCACCTGGAAAAAGACACCCCGGCTGTCTCTCCGGCCGCAACAAAATAACTCCCCCAACGGGCACAAGATATTGTGCCCGTTTCTTTTATCATTGTGTGCTCCCGTAAACCTGACAAAACAAAGTGTAAAGTTCTGTCTTTTTAGGCGCCTGTAGACGTTATGTGCTTGAAAATGACACGCTGGCCCCTACGATGTGGATGTCGCTTGACGCAATTTTTTCAACCGAGGTAATAAACAATTATGATGCGTATCGGGATTTTCCTGCTAACCAACCTGGCCGTAATGGTTGTGTTTGGGCTGGTGCTAAGCCTGACAGGAATTCAGTCGAGCAGTGTTCAGGGCCTATTGATTATGGCGCTGCTATTCGGTTTTGGTGGTTCCATTATCTCTCTGCTGATGTCGAAATGGATGGCGCTGAAATCAGTGGGTGGGGAAGTGATTGAGCAACCGCGTAATGATACGGAAGCATGGCTGATGAATACCGTGGCACGCCAAGCTCAGCAGGCCGGGATTGCTATGCCCCAAGTAGCGATTTATCACGCCCCGGATATCAACGCCTTTGCCACCGGCGCCCGTCGCGATGCCTCTCTGGTGGCGGTAAGTACCGGCCTGTTGCAGAACATGAGCCAGGACGAAGCTGAAGCGGTTATCGCCCACGAGATCAGTCATATTGCCAATGGTGATATGGTCACCATGACGCTGATCCAGGGTGTAGTGAACACCTTCGTTATCTTTATTTCACGGATTATTGCCCAGATCGCCTCTGGCTTTTTATCCGGCAACCGGGATGAGGGCGAGCAATCCAACGGTAATCCACTGATCTATTTTGCCGTGGCAACCGTGCTGGAGCTGGTATTTGGTATCCTGGCGAGCATCGTGACCATGTGGTTCTCTCGCCACCGTGAATTTCATGCCGATGCCGGGTCAGCCAAACTGGTTGGCCGCGAGAAAATGATCGCCGCGTTGCAGCGTCTGAAAACCAGCTATGAGCCGCAGGAAGCCAGCAGCATGATGGCCTTCTGCATCAATGGTAAGTCTAAATCGTTAAGCGAAATGTTTATGACTCACCCGCCGCTCGATAAACGTATTGAAGCCCTGCGTAGCGGTGCCTACTTAAAATAAGTTTCTGATATTAAAAGCGAGCCGGGTGGCTCGCTTTTTTGTCCTTAGCTCAGGGTGGGCCGGGTTTGGGTCAGCCTTAAGCAACTTAATAC
>CBIFWW010000002.1:0-72443 GCA_966186435.1 uncultured Enterobacteriaceae bacterium | reverse complement strand
GTTTTTGGTATCACGATGACGCTGCTTAACACGCGGTTTTTCTTTCTCTTTTTCTTTCAGCTCAGCACGCTTGGCCAGCACCTTCTTGGAAGGCTTACCGGTGAGCTTTTCGCTTGGCGCACGGCTGGTAGGGCGTAGCTCTTCGATTACGCGAGCTTTAATCGCTTCTTCCACGTAGCGGCCAATTTTACCCAACAGCAGGTGGTCGTGCGCCTCAACCAGGGAAATAGCGGTGCCCTTACGGCCCGCACGGCCAGTACGCCCGATACGGTGCAGATAGGTATCCGCGCCGCGAGGCATATCAAAGTTAAACACGTGGCTCACATCCGGGATATCAATACCACGGGCGGCAACATCGGTGGCGATCAGCACGTTAACGCGGCCATCGGTCAAGCGCTTGATGGCTTCAGTACGTTTAGCCTGAACCATTTCCCCTTCCAGCCAGCAGGTCTGGATCCCTTGTTCACGCAGGGCGGTTGCCAGCTCATGCACACGCTCACGCTTACGCACAAACACGATGGCACGAGTAGTTTCTGGCTGCTTCAACATATGGACCAGCAGGGCAGTTTTGTGCTCCAGGTTATCGGCACGGTAATACCACTGGTGGATCTTTTTACGTTCGCGGGTAGAGGGCGTTGCACTCACTTCTACCGGATCTTCCAGCAGACGCTCGGCGAAGCTCTTGATCGCTTCCCCTTCCAGGGTGGCGGAGAACAGCATGGTTTGCTTACGCCAGCGGGTTTCCGCCGCGATAGTTTCGATATCCTGGGCAAAGCCCATATCGAGCATGCGGTCGGCTTCATCAAGAATTAAGGTTTCAACCGCCCGGCAGTCGAAGTTTTCTTCTTTGATATATTGCAGCAGACGGCCAGTAGTGGCGACCACAATATCCTGGTTTTCGCTAAAGACTTCAGCGTGGTTCATATAGGCCACGCCGCCTGTAATCGTGGCGATATCCAGATGGGTGTGCTTGGCCAGTTCGCGGGCGTGGTCAGCAACCTGCATCGCCAGCTCACGGGTCGGCGTAACGATTAAAATACGCGGCGGCCCGGATTTTTTACGCGGGAAGTCAATCAGGTGCTGTAACGCCGGCAGCAAAAAGGCAGCCGATTTACCGGTCCCCGTTGGGGCCGAACCTAATACATCACGCCCTTCGAGCGCTGGCGGAATGGCGGCAGCCTGGATAGCTGTCGGGCGGGTGAAGCCTTTATCCTGGAGGGCATCCAGAAGTGCTTCATTAAGTTCGAGTTCGGAAAAAGTGGTTACAGTCATGATCTACCTCTGTGTGGGGCGCCGATTATAGACGGAATGGCGGTGATCTTCATCTCTTTGTCGTGGGATGGCCTTTTCCACGCCACTACTTTCACCTATGCTAGCCCGGTACATTATAAAGGTTGCCCTCAATGTCCCTGCAAAAAAAAGTATTACCGCGCAATGGTTTTACCTTCAAACAATTTTTCGTGGCCCATGACAAGTGCGCGATGAAAGTCGGCACAGACGGTGTTTTACTGGGGGCTTGGGCACCGGTTGCACAGGTGCAGCGGGCGCTGGATATCGGCACCGGTAGCGGCCTGCTGGCGCTAATGGTGGCCCAACGTACCGGGGCTGATGTGCGGATTGATGGGGTGGAGATTGAACCGGGTGCCGCGCAGCAAGCGCAGGAAAACGTGGCTGCATCGCCCTGGGCTGAGCGGGTACACATTCATCAGGCCGATATCAATAGTTGGTCAGCGCAACAAACCGGGCGCTATCAGCTGATCATCAGTAATCCCCCTTATTTTGAACAAGGGGTGGCTTGTGCCTCCAGGGAGCGGGATACTGCCAGATACACGGATAGCCTGGATCATCAGGCGTTGTTAACCAGTGCTTCATTACTGATCACAGAAGAAGGGTTTTTGTGCGTGGTGCTCCCCCAGGAGCAGGGTGAGCAATTGATTGTCTTGGCTCAACAGATGGGTTGGCATTTGCGGATGCGCACGGATGTGACGGAAACCAAGAATCGGCCAGCCCATCGGGTGCTTTTGGCACTATCGCCTAAGGCCGGGGAGTTATTCTATGAGCGGCTGGTGATCCGCGGAGAAGATAATAATTACTCCGCGGATTTTTGCAGCCTGACTCAGGATTTCTATCTGTTTATGTAGTGGCCGGGTCCAGAATGGTTGGCCCACTTTCTTCGCTTAATTCTGGGTAGTCGAGGGTGTAATGCAGCCCGCGGCTCTCCTTGCGTTCCAGGGCACAGCGCACGATCAGCTCCGCCACTTGCACCAGATTACGCAGCTCCAGAAGATCGCTGGAAACCCGCACATTGGCATAGTATTCATGGATTTCAGCTTTTAGCAGATTAATGCGTCGCATTGCCCGCTCAAGGCGGCGGGTGGTACGAACGATGCCCACGTAATCCCACATAAACAGCCTAAGTTCGTGCCAATTATGGGCGATGATTACCCGTTCGTCCGGGGAGCTAACCTGGCTCTCATCCCAGTCGGGCAGTACTCCCAGGGCATCGAATTCTGCCAGGTGCTGGTGGATGCTTACTGAAGCCGACCAGCCATACACCAGGCACTCGAGTAAAGAGTTCGACGCCATACGGTTGGCCCCATGCAAGCCGGTATAAGTGACTTCACCCAGCGCATACAACCCCGGAACGTCCGTTTGCCCATCATCGTTCACCATCACCCCACCGCAGGTATAGTGGGCAGCCGGAACAATCGGCACCGGATCACGAGTGAGATCGATACCCAGCCCCAATAGCTTTTCATAGATCATCGGGAAATGCTGGCGCACAAATTCCGGCGGCTGATGGCTAATATCCAGATACATGCAATCCACGCCCAGGCGTTTCATCTCATGGTCGATAGCCCGGGCCACAATATCCCTTGGAGCTAAGTCGGCGCGGTTGTCACAAGCGGGCATAAAGCGGGTGCCGTCCGGGCGCTGAAGGTATGCCCCTTCACCCCGTAGTGCTTCCGTCAGCAGGAAGTTACGCGCTTCCGGGTGATACAACGCGGTGGGGTGAAATTGGTTGAATTCCATATTGGCCACCCGGCATCCTGCGCGCCAGGCCATGGCGATACCGTCGCCGGAGGCAATGTCCGGATTAGTGGAATACTGATACACCCGAGATGCGCCCCCGGTCGCCAGGGCAACCACGTTAGCCCGGCAGGTTTCCACCTGCTCTTTATTACGGTTCCACACCCAGGCACCCAGCGCCCGCCGGGGGCCAGGTAATCCAATTTTATCGGACAAAATCACATCCACAGCGTTGTAGCGTTCCAGCACCTGAATGTTGGGATGCTGCATAGCCTGATCCACCAAGGTGGTTTCTACCGCTTTCCCCGTGGTATCGGCAGCATGCAGGATGCGGCGATGGCTGTGCCCCCCTTCACGGGTAAGGTGATAGCCGGAGGTGCCAGTAGATTGGGCATCGGTATCAAAATCAACGCCACCGTCAATTAGCCACTGCACGCAATCCCGGGCGTGGCGTGCTACAAATTCCACGGCATGCGGCTCGCAGATACCGGCACCGGCAATCAGAGTATCCGCCACGTGGGCTTCAATGCTGTCAGCTTCGTCGAAGACTGCCGCGATACCGCCTTGAGCATAATAGGTCGAGCCTTCGCTAATTGGGCCTTTGCTTAACACAATTACGCTATGGTTTTTTGCCAGCCGTAAAGCCAGGGATAAGCCGGCAGCACCGCTACCAATAACTAATACGTCGCAGGAGAGTTGGGATATGTTTGTCATATTGTATGTTTAATTTACTAAACAATGTGACCGCAACATAGCACCAATTTTCATCATTCCCCATTAATATTTTGCCTATTGTTACACCCACTAAACAGCGTAACGCAGAGACAGGCAATGCAGGTTCATGAATTTTAATAAAAAGCTGGGTTATGTGAGGTGGAACGGAAATGGTGATGAAAAAGCCAGGGTGATGGGTTACTCTGCTCACACGTTTTGCTACCTATGGTTTGATGATCAAGGTAGCCTTGAAACGCGTGGAACTATAATGATAGAAAACGATCAATCCGCTAATCATTACAAAAGATCTTTCTGTTAAGGAACTTATCAATGAACCTGAACTCAAACTCGTGCTTGCTCATGTTTTGCAGAGTTCGGGTGGCATTTCGATTACTCATGGGAATTGTTTTGGGGAGAATTTACCTCGGATGAGCGAGCAGTTAACGGATCAAGTTCTGGTTGAACGGGTCCAGAAAGGGGATCAGAAGGCGTTCAATTTACTGGTGGTGCGTTACCAGAACAAAGTCGCGAGCCTGGTTTCCCGCTATGTGCCGTCGGGTGATGTCCCTGATGTTGTTCAGGAATCATTCATTAAGGCGTATCGCGCTCTGGATTCGTTTCGCGGTGATAGCGCGTTTTATACGTGGCTGTACCGTATCGCTGTGAATACGGCGAAGAACTACCTTGTGGCTCAGGGCCGCCGCCCACCGTCTTCAGATGTTGATGCCAATGAGGCTGAAAACTATGAAAGTGGCGGGGCGTTAAAAGAAATTTCGAACCCTGAGAACTTAATGTTGTCAGATGAGCTGAGACAAATTGTCTTTCGCACTATTGAGTCTCTCCCGGAAGATTTACGCATGGCAATTACCCTGCGAGAGCTTGATGGATTAAGTTATGAAGAGATAGCTGAAATAATGAACTGCCCGGTTGGAACCGTGCGTTCCCGCATTTTCCGGGCGCGGGAAGCTATCGATAATAAAGTTCAACCGCTTATCCGGCGTTGACGATAGCGGGATACTCGAAAAGGTATTAGGTATGCAGAAAGAAAAACTTTCCGCTTTTATGGATGGAGAATCGCTCGATAAAGAATTGCTGGGCGAATTGATTCGTGATGAGTCTTTGCAGCAATCCTGGTCGAGCTACCACCTGATCCGCGATACCCTGCGCGGCGATACCAGCGATGTTATCCATGTGGATATTGCCTCCAATGTGATGGCAGCTATCGCAAATGAGGCAGCGCCTCAGGTTAGCCCAATCATTACAGAACAGCAGCCAGCGCCGCATCAGTGGCAACGTATGCCTTTCTGGAGCAAGGTTCGCCCATGGGCAGCACAGATTACGCAGGTTGGTATGGCTGCATGCGTTTCATTGGCGGTTATCGTGGGCGTTCAGCATTACAATGCCGCCCCGGGCGCTAATGCAACCCAATCCGATGCTCCGGCATTTAATACGCTGCCGATGATGGGTAAAGCCAGCCCGGTTAGCTTGGGCGTTCCTTCTGAAAGCGAAGCGACTACCACTAGCACCAGCGGGCAGCAGCAAATTCAGGAACAGCGTCGTCGCATCAATGCTATGTTGCAGGATTACGAATTACAGCGTCGCCTTCATGCCGATCAGCTGCAAACTGAACAAACGCAGCAGGCCGCAGTACAGGTACCAGGCAATCAAACCTTAGGGACCCAATCGCAGTAATGAAGCAACTTTGGTGCGCCTTGTCCTTAGTGGCTGGCAGCCTGTTCATCACTTCCAATGCCTCGGCTGACTCGATCACGTCCGGGGCTTTGTTGCAGCAGATGAATGCGGCAAGCCAGTCACTGGATTACGAATTCTCTTTTATCAACATCAATAAAATCGGTGTTGAATCACTTCGTTACCGCCATGCCCGCTTGGACAATAAAGCCTATGCGCAGTTATTGCAGATGGACGGGCCGCGCCGTGAAGTGGTGCAGCGGGGCGGTGAAATCAGCTATTTTGAACCGGGTCTGGAGCCGTTTACCCTCACCGGGGACTATATTGTTGATTCGCTGCCTTCCATTGTGTACACCGATTTCAAACGGTTATCCGCCTATTACGATTTCATTAGTGTAGGCCGGACGCGTATTGCCGACCGGCTATGTGAAGTGATTCGTATCGTGGCCCGTGATGGCACCCGCTACAGCTACATCGTTTGGATGGATTCCGACTCCAAACTTCCACTGCGGGTAGACCTGCTAGATCGGGACGGTGAAACTCTGGAGCAGTTCCGGGTAGTTTCCTTCGCGGTTACCGACCAAATAGGTATGCAGATGTCGGGGTTAGTGAAAACCAGTTTGCCGCCGCTATTATCTGTGCCAGGCACCGATAAAACACGCTTTAGCTGGGCACCTTCCTGGTTACCCCAAGGGGTATCGGAAGTCTCCAGCAGCCGTCGGCCTCTTCCTGGCATGGATTCCCCGATAGAATCCCGGCTTTATTCCGATGGGTTGTTTAGCTTCTCCATCAACGTGAATCAGGCCGCAGCCGGCGCTGCCGAGAACCTTATCCGCACCGGTCGCCGTACCGTTAGCAGTGAAGTGCGCGATAATCGGGAGATTACCGTGGTGGGTGAGGTACCGCCTGCTACCGCCAAACGCATCGCTGACAGTATTAAATTCAAGGCAAATTAATGATTAAAGAATGGGCTACCGTGGTTTCCTGGCAACAGGGGATTGCACAGGTGCGTTGTGACGTTAAATCCTCCTGTAGCGGTTGTGCCTCCCGTTCAACCTGTGGCACCCGGGTGTTAAATAAACTTGGGCCTGATAATGTCCATCTGATCGCTGTCCCTAGCGAGCAACCGCTGGTGGCAGGGCAGAAAGTAGAGCTGGGGATTGGTGAATCCAGCCTCCTTGGTTCCGCGTTATTGGTGTATATGTCGCCATTGGTGGGATTATTTGCCTTTTCCGCATTCTTTCAGGGGTTGTTTGGTTCAGATTTAGCGGCATTAGCCGGTGCGCTGCTGGGTGGCGTAGGTGGCTTCTTGGTAGCAAAAAATCTGGCCCCGCGCTTCAGCCAGCGCCAAGCCTGGCAACCCACGATCCTTAGCGTCGGCCTGGAGCCGGGTGCTCTCAACGTTATTCCCGCATCCCCAGCCGAAGACCGCTAGCCTCTGGCTGGCGGATTGCTGTTATTTCCACTTTTGGCGCTTAATGCTCGCAATGCTTGCCAGATGAGCAGTTTCCACGCTTTCTGGTTGTAGTGTAGAATGCACCGTTTCAGGCAGAAGACAGCCAAAGATACAGGCCGGGTGCGCATGCCGCGGCTGGCCCCTCAGGATTTGTAAGGCATAAAATTACACTATATGAAGAACATACGTAACTTTTCCATCATTGCCCACATTGACCACGGTAAGTCGACGCTGTCTGACCGTATCATCCAGCTTTGCGGCGGTTTGTCCGACCGTGAAATGGAAGCCCAGGTTCTCGATTCCATGGATCTTGAGCGTGAACGCGGTATTACCATTAAAGCTCAAAGCGTAACGCTGGATTTCAAAGCCGCCGATGGCGAAACCTATCAGCTAAACTTTATCGACACCCCAGGCCACGTGGACTTCTCCTATGAAGTATCCCGCTCCCTGGCCGCCTGTGAAGGCGCACTGCTGGTGGTTGATGCCGGGCAGGGCGTAGAAGCCCAGACCCTGGCAAACTGCTACACCGCGATGGAAATGGATCTGGAAGTTGTTCCGGTTCTCAACAAGATTGACCTGCCAGCTGCCGATCCTGAACGTGTGGCGGAAGAAATTGAAGACATCGTCGGGATTGATGCCCACGATGCGGTACGTTGCTCGGCCAAAACCGGTGTCGGTGTCCAGGATGTACTAGAACGTCTGGTGCGCGACATCCCGGCCCCGGAAGGCGATGCTGATGGCCCATTACAGGCGCTGATTATTGACTCCTGGTTTGATAACTATTTGGGTGTGGTTTCCCTGGTGCGGATTAAAAACGGCACCATGCGTAAAGGCGACAAAATCAAGGTAATGAGTACCGGCCAGGTCTACAACGCAGACCGTCTGGGTATCTTCACGCCTAAACAGGTTGACCGTACTGAATTGAAATGCGGCGAAGTAGGCTGGCTGGTTTGTGCTATTAAAGACATCCTCGGCGCCCCGGTGGGGGATACCCTGACCGCTGCTCGTAACCCGGCAGACAAAGCCTTGCCAGGCTTCAAAAAAGTTAAACCTCAGGTGTATGCCGGCCTGTTCCCGGTTAGCTCTGACGATTACGAGAACTTCCGTGATGCGCTGGGCAAACTGAGCCTGAATGATGCTTCCCTGTTCTATGAACCAGAAAGCTCCACCGCCTTGGGCTTTGGTTTCCGCTGTGGCTTCCTCGGCCTGCTGCACATGGAGATCATCCAGGAACGTTTGGAGCGTGAGTACGATCTTGACCTGATCACCACCGCGCCAACAGTAGTGTATGAAGTTGAGAAGACCAACGGTGAAGTGGTTTATGTGGATAGCCCGTCCAAGCTGCCGCCGCTGAACAATATTCAGGAACTGCGTGAGCCGATTGCCGAATGTCACATGCTGCTGCCGCAGGAATACCTCGGTAACGTCATCACCCTGTGTATCGAAAAGCGCGGTGTACAGACCAACATGGTTTACCACGGTAAACAAGTGGCGCTGACCTATGAAATCCCGATGGCCGAAGTGGTGCTCGATTTCTTCGACCGCCTGAAGTCCACTTCCCGTGGTTACGCCTCGCTGGATTACAACTTCAAACGCTTCCAGGTTTCTAACATGGTGCGGGTGGATGTATTGATCAACAGTGAACGCGTGGATGCCCTGGCACTGATCACCCATAACGACAACGCGCCGTATCGTGGCCGTGAGTTGGTTGAGAAAATGAAAGAGCTGATCCCGCGCCAGCAGTTTGATATTGCTATCCAGGCGGCCATCGGTAACCACATCATTGCCCGTTCTACTGTGAAACAGCTACGTAAAAACGTTCTGGCGAAATGCTACGGTGGCGATATCAGCCGTAAGAAAAAGCTGCTGCAAAAACAGAAAGAAGGTAAGAAACGCATGAAGCAGATCGGTAACGTGGAGCTGCCACAAGAAGCGTTCCTGGCGATTCTGCACGTCGGTAAAGACAGTAAATAAACCCTAAGGAGCTGTCATGGCGAACACGTTTGCCCTGATTTTAGTTATCGCCACATTAGTCACCGGGCTGCTGTGGTGCGTTGATAAATTTGTTTTTGCACCGAAGCGCCGGGCAAAAATGGAGCCGATGGTGACCGGTGGGGATATCGATCCTTCCATCGGTAACACACTGCCACCGAAAGCCGGCTGGCTGGAAACCGGGGGATCTATCTTCCCGGTGCTGGCCGTGGTGCTGATTGTGCGCTCATTTATTTATGAGCCTTTCCAGATCCCGTCAGGCTCTATGATGCCAACGCTGCTAATCGGTGACTTTATTCTGGTGGAGAAATTCGCCTATGGGATTAAAGATCCGCTGTATCAAAAAACGCTGATTGAAACCGGCCATCCTAAGCGCGGCGATATCGCGGTATTCAAATACCCGCTGAATCCAACCGTGGATTACATCAAGCGCGTAGTAGGTTTGCCGGGTGACCGCGTGACTTACGACCCAATCGCCAAGCAAGTTACCGTTCAGCCAAATTGCAGTTCTGGCCAAGCTTGTGACAGCGCGCTGCCGATCACTTATTCTGATATTCAAAACAGTGATTTTGTCCAGACCTTCTCTAACCGCAATGGCATGGAATCCAACAGCGGTTTCTGGCAGCTGCCCCAGGGCGAAACCAAAGAAAACGGCATTCGCCTTTTGGGCCGCAATGAAACCTTGGGTGAGGTGACTCACCGCATCCTGATGGTACCCATTGCCCAGGATAATGTGGGCAATTACAGCAATAAAACCAATACCTGGATCGTGCCGCCGGGCCATTATTTCATGATGGGTGATAACCGGGATAACAGCGCCGACAGCCGTTACTGGGGCTTTGTTCCTGAAGCCAATCTGGTAGGTAAAGCCACGATTATCTGGATGAGTTTTGAAAAGCAAGAAGGTGAATGGCCAACGGGCGTTCGTTTAGGCCGAATTGGCGGTATTCATTGATAATAACGTCAAACAGCTAACGACATCCCCGGCTGTTGCGTATAGAATAATCCCCCTTAAGTTACGGTTGGCTCCCGCAAGGGAGCCACGGCACACGAAACAGCATTGATTTAACCATTTTGCAGGTTTTCAGCTCTGTTCCGTATGCTGATTTTTCGACGCATTCTTATATTGGTATCGCATGAACCCCATAGTCATTAACCGGCTTCAACGAAAGCTGGGCTACACTTTTCAACATCAGGATCTGTTGCAGCAAGCGTTGACGCACCGCAGCGCCAGCAGCAAACACAACGAACGTCTGGAGTTTTTGGGTGACTCCATTCTGAGCTACGTCATCGCCAATGCGCTTTACCACCGTTTCCCTCGGGTTGACGAAGGTGACATGAGCCGCATGCGCGCTACGTTAGTTCGTGGCAACACACTCGCTGAAATTGCCCGTGAATTTGAACTTGGCGAATGTTTACGCCTTGGGCCGGGTGAGCTTAAAAGTGGCGGCTTCCGTCGGGAATCCATTCTGGCGGACACCGTAGAAGCATTGATTGGCGGGATATTCCTTGATAGCGATATTCAGAATATCGAACGTTTGATCCTTTCCTGGTATCAAACCCGTCTGGACGAAATTAGCCCGGGCGACAAGCAAAAAGATCCCAAAACGCGCTTGCAGGAGTTTCTGCAGGGCCGCCACCTCCCGCTGCCAACCTATCTGGTGGTGCAGGTTAGGGGTGAAGCGCACGATCAGGAATTTACTATCCACTGCCAGGTAAGTGGTCTGAGTGAGCCAGTCGTAGGGACGGGTTCCAGCCGCCGTAAAGCGGAGCAGGCTGCCGCTGAGCAGGCGTTGAAGAAGCTGGAGTTAGAATGACAGATACCACCACTTACTGCGGCTTCATCGCCATTGTTGGTCGCCCGAACGTGGGTAAGTCCACGTTGCTGAATAAGTTGCTGGGGCAAAAAGTCTCCATCACTTCACGCAAAGCGCAGACCACCCGTCACCGCATCATGGGTATCGATACCGATGGGGCCTATCAGGCTATCTATGTGGATACCCCCGGGCTGCACATGGAAGAAAAGCGCGCGATTAACCGCCTGATGAACCGCGCGGCTAGCAGCTCCATTGGTGATGTGGAACTGATTATTTTCGTGGTCGAAGGTACTCGCTGGACCGCTGACGACGAAATGGTGCTGAACAAGCTGCGTGGCGGCAAAGCCCCAGTGATTTTGGCGATCAATAAAGTTGATAACGTTACCGATAAAGCTGACCTGCTGCCGCACCTACAGTTCCTGGGCAGCCAGATGGACTTCCTCGATATCGTGCCGATCTCTGCTGAAACCGGCACTAACATTGATACCATTGCCAAAATCGTGCGCAAGCACCTGCCGGAAGCTATCCACCACTTCCCGGAAGATCACATTACTGACCGCTCCCAGCGCTTTATGGCCTCCGAAATCATTCGTGAAAAGCTGATGCGTTTCCTGGGGGCAGAACTGCCGTATTCCGTAACGGTAGAGATCGAGCAATTCGTCTCTAATGATCGTGGTGGTTACGATATCAACGGTCTGATTCTGGTTGAGCGTGAAGGCCAGAAGAAGATGGTTATCGGTAATAAAGGCAGCAAAATCAAAACTATCGGTATTGAAGCCCGTAAAGATATGGAAGAGATGTTCGAAGCCAAAGTGCACCTCGAACTGTGGGTAAAAGTGAAGTCCGGCTGGGCTGACGACGAGCGTGCGCTGCGTAGCCTGGGCTATACCGACGATCTCTGACGGGTAACCAATGGAAGGCTGGGAGCGGGCATTCGTCCTGCATAGTCGCCCCTGGAGTGAAACCAGCCTCCTGCTCGATCTTTTTACCGAAGGTTCCGGGCGTGTTCGGCTTATTGCCAAAGGCGCCCGTTCTAAACGTTCTGTTTTGAAAGGTACGTTACAGCCTTTCACCCCCCTGTTAGTTCGCTGGGGCGGTCGTGGGGAAGTCAAAACCCTACGTAACGCCGAAGCAGCCTCTCTTGCCTTACCCCTCACCGGTATTTCTCTGTACAGCGGTCTCTACGTCAATGAATTGTTGTCCCGGGTGCTGGAGCAGGAAATCCGCTTTGCTGAACTGTTCTTCGATTATCTGAATTGTATCCAGGCACTTGCCAGCACTAATGGCACGCCAGAACCGGCCTTACGCCGCTTCGAACTTTCGCTACTCGGCCACCTCGGCTATGGGGTAGATTTTCTCCACTGCGCCGGGAGTGGGGATGAAGTCAGCGATGAGATGACCTATCGCTACCGGGAGGAGAAAGGTTTCATTGCCAGCCTGGTGGTGGATTACAGCAGCTTTACTGGCCGCCAGCTTCGGGCGCTATACCAGCGGGAATTTCCCGATGCTGATGTGCTGCGGGCCGCTAAGCGCTTTACCCGTATCGCCCTGAAGCCTTATCTGGGGGGCAAGCCGCTTAAAAGCCGCGAATTATTTCGCCAGTTTACCCCGAAAAAGATCCCTCCGGCCAAGCTGCCGTAGCCACGCTTTCCCCTCTCAGTGTAAACTTCGGGTCATTGCTGATTACTACCGAGGATTGTCATGGCTGAATTACTGTTAGGCGTTAACATCGACCACATCGCCACCCTGCGTAATGCCCGCGGTACCGCTTATCCGGACCCGGTACAGGCTGCGTTTATTGCTGAGCAGGCTGGGGCAGACGGCATCACCGTTCACCTGCGTGAAGACCGCCGCCACATAACCGACCGTGACGTGCGGGTACTGCGCCAGACCCTCGACACTCGCATGAACCTTGAAATGGCCGTGACCGAAGAGATGGTGGCTATCGCCTGTGAAACCCGGCCTCACTTCTGCTGCCTGGTGCCAGAAAAACGCCAGGAAGTGACTACTGAAGGTGGCTTGGATGTGGCCGGTCAGCTGGATAAAATGCGTAGCGCCTGCCAGCGTCTGGCGGAAGCGGGCATTCTGGTTTCACTGTTTATTGATGCCGACCCTAAGCAAATTGATGCCGCTGTGGCCGTAGGTGCGTCTTATATTGAAATCCATACCGGTTGCTATGCCGATGCCAAAGACGATGCCACCCAGGCCCAGGAGCTGGCGCGTATTGCTGAAGCCGCCCGCTATGCAGCCAGCCTGGGGTTAAAAGTGAATGCCGGGCACGGGCTGACTTACCACAATGTGGCGGCCATTGCCGCACTGCCAGAAATGCACGAGTTGAATATCGGCCATGCCATCATCGGGCGCGCTGTGATGAGCGGCCTGAAAGAAGCGGTAGCTGAAATGAAACGCCTGATGCTGGAAGCCCGCCGCTAATGGCGATCCTTGGCCTCGGGACGGACATCGTAGAGATTGGCCGCATTGAAGCGGTTATTTCCCGCTCTGGCGATCGCCTGGCGCAGCGGGTGCTGAGCGCGGGGGAGCTGGAAGTTTACTGTACCCATAATCAGCCGGTACGCTTCCTGGCAAAACGCTTTGCGGTAAAAGAGGCGGCGTCAAAGGCCTTGGGTACCGGGATACGTAACGGCCTGGCCTTTAATCAGTTTGAAGTTTATAACGATGAGTTGGGTAAGCCGCGCCTGACATTGCACGGGGCGGCCAAGGCACTGGCGGAGCAAATGGGGGTAGTGAGTATTCACGTCACCTTGGCCGATGAGCGGCACTATGCCTGTGCCACGGTGATTATCGAAAGTTAAATCTTATCGGCGTGGTGCAGCTGGACGAATTTATCCCACAGCTGCTCTTCGCTTTCTTTATGGGCCGGGTCTTCAATGATGGTGTTAAGGATCGGGCACACGCTCTGGCAGGTTGGCGTTTCATAATGGCCCACGCACTGGGTGCAGCGGTCGGCATTAATTTCGTAAATCGAATCCCCCATCGAAATCGCGTCATTTGGGCACTCTGGCTCGCACATATCGCAATTGATGCATTTTTTAGTAATCAGTAAGGCCATGGGGATATTCTCAGTAACATCAGAAACAGGGCGGGCATTATACGCACCTTTTGGTGGGGCTGGCACCCCCAGGTGGCGGTAAATTCACCTGTAAAGGTTCAGGGCATCCATAGGGTGGATTTGGCGATCCCGGCAACATATTGAATTGCCGAGACATCGGTTTTGGCGATGCGGATCGGCGCATGATCTTCATTCACCGGCAGCAAATGATAAAAGCCGTCCCGCTCGAACAGGAAGGTCTTCACCATCACCTCGCCATTATGGGTCACCACTAACACTTCATCACCGGGGTGCCAACTGTGGTTTGGCTCTATAATCACGTATTCCCCCTCCTTAATGCGCGGCATCATTGAGTCCCCCACGCATTTCAGCGCATAGACATCTTCATCGGCAGAGGGCCAACGCAGATAGCCATCGCCGCTACCCACGGGGTATTCCATATCGCTCCAGTAGCCGCTGTGGCCCAGTTGGGTGTTGCCCAAGACCGGCGCACCTTTGGCGTGGAACTGCCAGGTGTGCTGGGTGCTGTCATCGCCAGCGGTAGGCTGCTGAAGATCTTGCTCGATCAAATCCACCGGGGATACACCGAAGAAACCGGCGATATTACTTAGCGTGGTGTATTTCGGATCGCGCACTTCACCCGTCAACATGCGGTGCAGAGTAGATTGCTGCATTTGCAACTTACGCGCCAGCTCAGTCACGCTGGCGATACCATCGCGGTCCATCAAGTATTTAATGTTTTGCTGTAGCAGGTCTGAGGGGGCCATGGGGCAGCTCCTTAATCGTCTTTTAATGCATAATTGCATAAAATGTGACGAAGTGCAATCCAATAACGGGTTGCCCGTCAATGCGTTTTAGGATAGTTTTATGCAAAACAGACTTGCATAGAGCATTTTCTATCCGTAAATGGATTGATCAGGCAAAATGTAATAGCAAATCCATCAGGTCAGTCTCAGGGCCTTACCAGACTAACAGGGGGAACGATGCGTGATATTCAACTTTTTTATGGGGGAAATCCATGTCTGAACCAATGATCGCAGCCGCCGGGCTTACCGCCGATTCAGCGGGGGTGACATTTGCCGCCTGGTTTCCCGAGGCTACCCCCGCCGTCATGATATGCGCCCTGGCCGGTGCATTGCTCTACGCTCTGACTTCCCAACGCTTTCGCTTATGGAAGCAGGCGGCCTATGGGGCGGTTTCCTTTATCGGAGGTATCTACTGTGCCGGCACCGCTTCACAAATTATCGCCGCCCTGATCAATGCGGCTCTCTATCACCTGAATACCCATGTCACGGTTAGCGTCTCGCCTGCGGTGGGGGCATTGGTAGCCTCTACGGTTTCGGTGGCAGTACTGCTACGGGTATTGGCCCGCTATCGCAAAGGCAATGCCTCTGGGACAGGAGAAAACAATGAACATCAGTAAAACCGGCATGGCGCTGTTAAAGCGCTTTGCAGGCTACCAATCCAGCTCATCCAGGATCGCATCCAGATCGGGGAGCTTAAGGAGGAGCTGCTAAGGGAACCTTCGAAAATCCACAGCCAGACTAACAATAATGTGACCACCCCTAAGCGGGGTAAAAAAGCTGCCCGGCGCCCTGGCCGGGGACAATATTTACATCGTGCGCGGCATTACTTACACCGGCAGTACCCGAGTCCATGTCTGGAAAATGATGCGCACCGATACCATCAGCTTCAAAAAACGGCCCCCACGGGGCCGTACCTTTCTTATTTACTGACCAAACAACTGCTGTTCCCATCACACCAACTTTCTGACCAACTCTTCACTATGGCGAATGCGGTTCGGGGCATGCTCCAGATCCTGTTGCACCAGCGCCATAAACAGAAGATCGGTCAACATATTCTGCGCACAGGTGGAAGAAATTGCCGCGCTGCGAGTGGCCTGCTCCTCGGCAATAGTATACAGACAATGGGTGGCGCGCTGCTGCAACGTATTCGGCGTAAACCCGGTAATCGCCAGAATACTGGCCCCGGCACAGCGGGCCTCTTCCACCGCCAGATTAATTTCTTTGCGCTCACCGGAATAGGAAATCGCCAACAGCAGATCGTCGCTGCTCATGGCCTGTACCGTCGCCAGAAGGGCGTGCATATCCTGTTCGGCCACTGCATTGATACCAATCTTCATCAACTTCCAGGAGAGGTTTTTTGCCACCAGGCCAGAAGCGCCAATCCCCACCAGCAGTACGCGACGGGCCTCGCGGATTAGGTTCACACTCTCCAGCAGCTTCTCTTCGCTATTGATATCGAGGGTGGCATGCATCGATGCCATATTCTCTTTGATCAGCTTCTCACCCACCATCCGCAGTGGATCATCGCCGAGAATGGCGTTATGTACCGCCACGGAATGGGGGGAAGGGGCGCTGGCCAGGGCCTCGCTAACTGCCAGCTTCAATGCCGGGTAGCCCTTGTAACCCAGCTTTTGGGCGAATTTCACCACGCTGGACTGGCTCACACCGGCCTGCTCAGCCAATTGCTGTGAGCTTAACTCCAGGGCGCTGGCGGGGTTTTCCAGCAGATACTCAGCTAATTTGCGGTCACTTTGTGCCAGGCTAGGGTAACGTTGGCGAATTCTAAAAAGGCAGTTCACATCTTTCTCCAGACTTGCGGGCGCTTTATTATTTCCATTATCGTCTACCCGCCGGATTGAATTAACTATTCCATTATAATGACTAATTATGAATTATATATTCATGCGCGCAATCAAAAATTCCCTAGAGTGTTAGCTGGCGAATCCAATCCTTCCCATATCTGAATTAAACAATGGTTTTCTGAACCGGAAAAGTCCTGCACCATCTGGTAACCTTAAAGCTCGATACATTGAGCAAACAGGGAGTGCGTGTGGCAGAGCAGCGTCAGGTGGTCTTTTTCGATTTAGATGGCACCTTACATCAGCAGGATATGTTCGGTAGTTTTCTACGGTTTTTACTGCGCCGATCGCCGCTCAATAGCGTGCTGGTTCTCGGGTTACTGCCGGTAATCGGGATAGGATTACTGATTAAAGGCCGGGCGGCGCGCTGGCCCATGAGCCTGCTACTCTGGGGATGCACCTTCGGCCACAGTGAGCAAAGCATGAAGGCCAAAGAGCGGGAATTTGTTGAATGGTTCCGCCAGCGGGTGGTGGCTTTCCCGGTAGTACAGGCCCGGCTAACCACCTATCTGGCCAGCCAGAATGCTGATGTCTGGCTGATCACCGGGTCGCCGGCTTCACTGGTTACCCAGGTGTACCGCGATACCCCCTGGCTGCCCGCGGTCAAATTGATCGCCAGCCAGATGCAGCGCGGTTATGGCGGCTGGGTGCTGCCTTTGCGCTGTCTTGGCCACGAAAAAGTGATTCAACTGGAAAGCCAAATCGGCACCCCGCTGCGTCTCTACAGTGGCTACAGCGACAGTAATCAGGACAACCCGCTGCTGTTCTTCTGCCAGCACCGCTGGCGCGTTACCCCGGCCGGGCAGCTGCAACAGCTGGAATAGGCGATTCAGCATTCCCTGTGCGCTGTGTATAATGCGCGGCGCATAAATCCCCGGAGGCCGCCATATTGTCACAGTCAGTTCCTAATCCACAGCCGCAGCAACCGTCACCAGCGGTGGCTGAATACAGCCACGAATACTGGATGAACCACGCCATCAGCCTGGCAAAAAGAGCCTGGGAAGAGGGGGAAGTGCCAGTGGGGGCCGTGCTGGTGCATCACAATCAGGTGATTGGCGAAGGCTGGAACCGCTCCATTGGCCGCCACGATCCCACCGCCCATGCGGAGATTATGGCGCTACGCCAGGGCGGGCTGGTGCTGGGAAACTATCGGCTGCTGGAAACCACCCTCTATGTCACGCTGGAGCCTTGCGTAATGTGTGCCGGGGCCATGGTTCACAGCCGGATTGGCACCCTGGTCTATGGGGCAAAGGACGCCAAAACCGGGGCTGTGGGATCATTAATGGATGTGATAAATCACCCGGGGATGAACCACCAGGTGCAGGTTATTGATGGGGTGCTAGCACCAATCTGTGCGGCATTGCTAAGTGACTTTTTCCGCTATCGACGTCAGGAAAAAAAGCGTTTAAAGCAAGAGGCTCGTTATGGGAATGTGGGATCTCCTCAGGAGTGACAGCTGGATAGGCCTGGGCGTATTCCGCGAACCGGGCCGCTTTCTTCTCTTTCTCCATTAAATACCCCACCAGGCTTATCTGATATTTGCGGATATTTTCCACATAGGCATAAGCCTCGTGCCCACGGGCATAGCCATAGGTAAGCTTACTGTAATAATTCTTCTGGCTCAGCAGCGGTAGCCGGGCTTTCACATCGGTCCAGCTATTTGGGTTGCCCTTCTGGCGCAATGTCAGGGTACGGGCATCCAGCATATGGGCGTACCCCATATTGTAGGCCGCCAGCGCAAACCAAATTCGCTCCCCTTTTGGAATGGTGTCCGGCACTCGGTTCATCAGTTCCTGAAGATAGCGGGCGCCACCGCTGATACTCTCTTCGGCATTAGTACGGTCCACCACCCCCAGACTTTGGGCGGTATTACGGGTGAGCATCATTATTCCTCGCACCCCGGTTGGAGAGGTGGCCTGGCGATCCCAGTGGGATTCCTGGTAGGCAATTGCTGCCAGCAGCCGCCAGTCAAAGTCAGTGGCATACTTCTCAAATAACGGCTGAAGATCGGGCAGGGTGTTATCTACCGCACTTAAGAACGTGCGGGTATCTACATAATCGAATTCGCCCACATGGCCGAGGTACTTCTCTTCCAGCCTTGCCAGGGTGCCATCTTCATTGGTCTGGCTAAAAAAATCGAGCATCACCGCTGACAGGCTATCATCACCATCTTTTGCCATTAGCCAGGATACCGGCTGCTCATCAGTTACATCCAGCGCCACCGCCAATTGCGGATGGATACGCTGGAAGATGCCAATAGCGATAGAATCAGAGATTGTCCAGCTGATATTGCCTTCCACCACCTGCTGGAGCAGGGCGAAACTGCCGGATTTAGGGTCTACCGACCAGCTTAAATTCGGGAAGGTGGATTTCTTCATGGTTTCCAGCTCGCTCAACACTGCCAGGCCCGGGGCCACCACTAAGCCGCCGCTTTGCACATCGGCCATGCTTTTAGGGCGCGGGTTGCCCACTTTATAAACCAGTTGCTGAGAAACGGAATAGAAGGTCGGGCCGGCACGGTAGTTTTCCCGACGATCTGAGTTATAAACCAGCCCGGCGGCAAGAATATCGGCACGGCCATGGTCGAGGTCGTCAAACACTTGGCTGACGTTGTCACGCACGGTTACATCCAGCCGCACGCCCAGGTAATCGGCAAAGCGCTTAGCCAGTTCATAATCAAGGCCGAGGGTGGTGCCCCCAACGTTGGTCCAGGTGAGGGGCGAATTGATGGTGCTGATGCGCAGCACGCCACGGGATTGAATAGCCGCAACGCGATTCTCGGCCTGCCCGAACCAGGGAATGGAGGGCCACAAGGCCACTGCCAGCAACAAGGTAACGGCACCGATAAGCAGATAATTAATCTTTAGTTTTTTCATTAATTTAATACTCTGCACAGCTTCGCTTACTCGCTAACAATAACCATAAAAAACGCATTAAAAGAATGGGATTGGACGGCATTTTGCTTAAGATTGCTCCACTTAGCAACCAGACAACGCATATAAAGGCGTGAATGGCTAATCGTCAATCGCCATTTTATTTCTACGCAAACGGTTTCGTCTGGGGCCGGTATTTATTATAATGACGCCCGTTTTCCCCCTTGCGCCCAATGAAGCGTCGCCTGGCGCTTCGAAGACGAGAGATCTGATGATGGAAATTCTGCGTGGTTCACCTGCTTTATCGGCATTTCGTATCAACAAACTGCTGGCGGGGTTCGCAGCTGCCCGCCTTCCGGTTACCGGAATTTATGCCGAATACGTGCACTTTGCCGAACTGGATGCGCCGCTAAGTGATGATGAAAAGCAGCGTCTGGTACGCCTGCTAAAATACGGCCCGAGCCTGGCAGAACATACCCCTGAGGGCCAGCTGATCCTCGTGACCCCGCGCCCTGGCACCATCTCCCCCTGGTCTTCGAAAGCTACTGATATTGCCCATAACTGCGATCTCGGCCAAATCCGCCGCCTGGAACGGGGTGTGGCTTGGTATATTCAGGCCCTGTCATTAACTGCTGCCCAGCGCCAGGACGTGGCCGAGCATCTTCATGACCGCATGATGGAAACCACCTTCGCCACCCTGGAAGACGCCGCCCAGCTATTCTCTCATCAGCAACCGGCTCCGGTTCAGGCTGTGGATCTGTTGGGGCAGGGCCGCCGTGCGCTGGAAGAAGCCAACCAGCGTCTGGGCCTGGCGTTGGCGGAAGACGAAATTGACTACCTCCAGAATGCCTTTACCGATTTGGGTCGCAACCCGAACGATATCGAACTTTATATGTTCGCCCAAGCCAACTCTGAACACTGCCGCCATAAGATTTTTAACGCCGACTGGGTGATTGACGGCCAGGTACAGCCGAAGTCGCTGTTCAAAATGATCAAGAACACCTTCGAGCAGACCCCGGATCACGTGCTCTCCGCCTATAAAGATAACGCGGCGGTGATGGAAGGCTCTGAAGTGGGGCGTTTCTTCGCCGACCACGCGGCCAAATCCTATGGCTACCATCAGGAACCGGCCCATATCCTGATGAAGGTGGAAACTCATAACCACCCAACGGCGATCTCCCCCTGGCCCGGTGCAGCAACCGGCTCCGGCGGCGAGATCCGTGATGAAGGTGCCACCGGCCGTGGGGCTAAACCAAAAGCCGGGCTGGTGGGCTTCTCGGTATCCAACCTGCGTATTCCTGGTTTCGAACAACCCTGGGAGCAGGACTTCGGCAAACCGGAGCGCATCGTCACCGCCCTGGATATCATGACCGAAGGCCCGCTGGGTGGGGCTGCCTTTAACAACGAATTCGGTCGCCCGGCATTGACCGGCTATTTCCGTACCTATGAAGAGCAGGTCAACAGCCATAACGGCGTGGAGCTGCGCGGTTACCACAAGCCGATCATGCTGGCGGGTGGGATCGGCAATATCCGTGCCGATCACGTGCAAAAAGGCGAGATCCCGCCCGGTGCCAAACTGATCGTGCTGGGTGGCCCGGCGATGAATATCGGCCTTGGCGGTGGGGCAGCTTCTTCTATGGCTTCTGGCCAGTCCGATGCGGATCTCGATTTCGCCTCCGTTCAGCGTGACAACCCGGAGATGGAGCGCCGCTGCCAGGAAGTGATCGACCGCTGCTGGCAGATGGGGGAAGACAACCCGATCCTGTTTATCCACGACGTGGGGGCCGGTGGACTGTCTAACGCCATGCCTGAACTGGTGAGTGATGGTGGCCGCGGTGGCCGTTTTGAACTGCGCGATATCCTTAACGATGAGCCGGGTATGAGTCCGCTGGAAGTGTGGTGTAACGAATCCCAGGAACGCTACGTGATGGCGGTTGCGCCGGGCCAACTGGCGCTGTTTGAGGCATTATGCCAACGTGAACGCGCCCCGTATGCCGTCATTGGTGAAGCTACTGAGAAAAAGCACCTGATCCTGACGGACAGCCACTTCGACAACCAACCTATTGATATGCCGCTGGATGTGCTGCTGGGTAAAACACCGAAAATGACCCGCAACGTGGAGACGCGCCAGGCTAAGGGCGAAGCCCTTAACCGTGATGCCATTACCCTGACTGATGCGGTCAACCGCGTGCTGCACCTGCCTGCGGTGGCTGAAAAAACCTTCCTCATCACCATTGGCGATCGTTCCGTCACCGGTATGGTGGCCCGGGACCAGATGGTTGGCCCGTGGCAGATCCCGGTGGCTAACTGCGCGGTCACCACCGCCAGCCTCGACAGCTACTATGGCGAGGCCATGTCCCTGGGGGAACGTACCCCCATCGCCCTGCTGGATTTTGCCGCGTCAGGCCGCATGGCCGTGGGCGAAGCCCTGACCAATATCGCCGCCACCCAGATTGGCGATATCAAACGGATCAAGCTTTCCGCGAACTGGATGGCTGCCGCTGGCCACCCTGGTGAAGATGCTGGCCTGTATGCAGCGGTAAAAGCGGTGGGTGAAGAGTTATGCCCGCAGCTGGGCCTGACTATCCCGGTGGGTAAAGACTCGATGTCGATGAAGACCCGCTGGCAGGAAGGCAATGAGCAGCGCGAAATGACCTCGCCGCTTTCGCTGGTGATCACCGCCTTTGCCCGTGTCGAAGACGTGCGCCACACTGTTACTCCACAGCTTTCCACCGCTGACAACGCCCTGTTGCTGATTGACCTCGGCAAAGGCCACAACGGCCTGGGTGCTACCGCCCTGGCGCAGGTTTACCGCCAGTTGGGCGATAAGCCTGCCGATGTGCGCGACGTGGCCCAGCTTAAAGGCTTCTACAATGCCATTCAGGCGCTGGTGGCCCAGGGCAAATTGCTGGCCTACCACGACCGTTCCGACGGCGGCCTGTTGGTTACCCTGGCGGAAATGGCCTTTACCGGCCACTGCGGAATTGAGGCCGACATCGGCACACTCGGTGACGATGCGCTCTCCTCCCTGTTCAATGAAGAGCTGGGTGCGGTGATCCAAGTGGCCGCGGCTGACCGTGAAGCGGTTGAAAGCATGCTTCAGGCCCATGGCCTGGCGGATTGCGTCCACTATCTGGGCCAGGCGCAGGTGGGCGATCGTTTCACGCTGACAGCCCATGGTCGCCCGGTTTACAGCGAAAGCCGCAGTACCCTGCGCATGTGGTGGGCGGAGACCACCTGGCAGATGCAGCGCCTGCGCGATAACCCGGCCTGTGCCGACCAGGAACACCAAGCCAAAGCCCGCGAAGATGATCCGGGCCTGAACGTGGCGCTGAGTTTCGACATAAACGAAGACGTGGCGGCCCCGTATATTGCCCGTGGTGCCCGTCCGAAGGTGGCGGTGCTGCGCGAACAAGGGGTGAACTCCCACGTGGAAATGGCGGCAGCCTTCCACCGCGCCGGTTTTGACGCCATCGACGTCCACATGAGCGACCTGCTCAGCGGCAACCGCGGCCTGGCGGATATGCAAGCGCTGGTGGCCTGCGGCGGCTTCTCTTACGGGGATGTGCTGGGCGCTGGGGAAGGGTGGGCGAAGTCAATTCTGTTTAACGGTAAAGTGCGTGATGAGTTCGAAACCTTCTTCCATCGCCCGGGCACCCTGGCGCTGGGGGTATGTAACGGTTGCCAGATGATGTCCAACCTGCGGGAGCTGATCCCGGGCAGTAGCCTGTGGCCGCGCTTTGTGCGTAACCATTCCGACCGTTTTGAAGCCCGCTTTAGCCTGGTGGAAGTGGCCGCCAGCCCGTCCCTGCTACTGGAGGGTATGCAAGGCTCGCGGATGCCGATTGCGGTTTCCCACGGGGAAGGGCAGGTAGAACTGCGGGACGCCAACCATCTGGCCCAGCTTGAAACCAAAGGCCTGGTGGCGCTGCGTTATGTGGATAACTTCGGTAACACCACTGAGGCGTACCCGGCCAACCCGAACGGCTCGGCAAACGGTATCACCGCAGTCACCAGCGAAAACGGGCGCGTCACCATTATGATGCCACACCCGGAGCGGGTGTTCCGTACCGTGAGCAACTCCTGGCACCCGGAAAACTGGGGTGAAGACAGCCCGTGGATGCGTATCTTCCGCAACGCGCGCCGCCAATTAGGTTAATCGGTCTGGGTTCCGGCCCGGCAGCAATCAGCCCGCTTCGGCGGGCTAATTGTTGGGTTTTACCGACAGTCAGTGTTATGGGGTGTCGTGAAAAGGTGACATTTAAGTTGTTGATATTAAATGGCTGATAAACGAAGCGCTGACAGTGTCGCCAATTAGTAACAGTTTGCTTATTTTTTGCTCGTTAATTATTGATGGGATGATTAAATTAACTGCATGAATGTAAAGCAATTATTAAATTAATTAAATTCCTGGCACGGTCTGTGCATTACTATCAACAGTGGCTCATTCACCCTCTTATGTCAGCCCCTTCGGGACGTGCTACATAAACTTCGAATGACGCACTCTAAGGTGCCTGCCGTCCACCACGCGATAATTGCAACCTGGTTGCTTATCCGACATCGGGCGTCACGTTGAGTAAGGCACCGCCTGATTCCACCACAAAGGCAGCGCAATGGCGCTGCCTTTGTTGTTTATGACGCTGGTTTCTCTGCCTCCCCCCTTTCCTGCAACAGCCCGGTCGGTTAGCATCAGGCATCCCCGCTGACTGAGATAAAACCGTTGAAGCGCTGGCATATTTTCCCCCGATCCTTGCGTCAATTGGTCATAATGGCCTTTTTACTGGTGCTATTGCCTTTACTGGTGCTGGCCTGGCAGGCCTGGCAAAGCCTCAACCTGCTTAGCGACCAGGCGGCCCAGACCAACCGAACCACATTGGTGGAAGCCCGCCGCAGCGAAGCCATGACCAACGCCGCCCTGGAGATGGAGCGCAGCTACCGCCAGTTCTGCGTACTTGACGATCCCACCCTCGAAAAGGTGTATCACAGCCAGTTGCAACGCTATGCCCGGATGCTGGATGCCCAAGCCGGGGTGCTGCCGGATAACCGAATCTGGCAGGGCTTGCGGGACGATATCGACAATCTGGCGGTGCTGAAGTGCAAAAACAGCAGCCCGGAGCCGGAATCAGCGGTGCGGCTGGAACATTTTGCCGACGGTAACTCCCAGATGGTGCAGGCCACCCGGGTGGTGGTGTTCTCCCGTGGTCAACAGCTTCAGCAGGACATTGCCGAGCGCGGTCAGTTCTTTGGCTGGCAGGCGCTGGTACTGTTTCTGGTCAGCCTCGGCCTGGTGCTCTTATTCACGCGGATGATTATCGGACCGGTTAAGGGTATCCAGCGGATGATTAACCGGCTGGGGGAAGGGCAGCCGCTGGGTAAAGACGTTTCCTTTAAAGGCCCCAGGGAATTACGATCTGTGGGCCAGCGGATTATCTGGCTTAGTGAGCGCCTGGCCTGGCTGGAGGCCCAGCGCCATCAGTTCTTGCGCCATATCTCCCACGAATTAAAAACCCCGCTCGCCAGTATGCGTGAAGGCACCGATTTGCTGGCTGACGGCGTAGTCGGCCCGCTGACAGCGGAGCAAAAAGAGGTGGTGGCGATCCTCGATGACAGTAGCCGCAACCTGCAAAAGCTGATTGAACAGCTGCTGGATTACAACCGCCGCCTGGCGGACGTTGAACCGATGCTGGAGCCGGTTGATCCCGCCCCACTGGCGGCGGCGGCAATTTCCGCCAATAGCCTGCCCGCCAGAGCTAAAATGATGCATACCCGTACTGAATTGCTTGAGGTGCGCTGCGTGGCTGAACCAGGGTTGCTGATGAGCGTGCTGGATAATCTCTATTCCAATGCGGTGCACTATGGTGCGCAATCCGGTAACATTCTGATTCGCAGCACCCAAGAAGGTGAACAGCTGTATATCGATGTGGCAAACACCGGCCAACCGATCCCCGATGCAGAAAAAACCATGATATTTGAGCCATTTTTCCAGGGGAGTATCCAACGCAAAGGTGCCGTTAAAGGCAGCGGCCTTGGATTGAGTATTGCCCGCGACGGTGTGCGCCGCATGCACGGTGAACTTCAACTGATAGCCATCCCAGATGCGGATGTCTGTTTCCGAATTGTGCTGCCTGTTTATAACGAGAACTAAAAAATAAATGACTGATTATTTACTGCCTTCGGCACGCCGCTGGCTGGTGGCACTGGCTCCGGCGCTTCTGCTGGCAGGCTGTGTCCAACACAACGTCCACAGCCTGGTGAAGCCCAACCCAGAGCCTGTGGCACCGGAACAACAGGTGGCGGATTATCTGGCCGCCAACTGTGAAGATGTCTGGCAACTTCAGGGCCACGTGGTGGAAAACAACCCGTTGTTCTGGCTGCGCTGGATGGACTGCGCTGACCGGCTCTCCCCTGAGCAGGCCCGGGTGATGGCCCACCGCTGGCCGGATGAGACCTGGCAGGCAGCCTTCCGCCAGGGCATCGTATTGGCTAATGCCCGTATTACCCCCACTGAGCGCCGCCGTTATATGTCGGTACTGAACAGCGCCGCTTGGGAAATTCCGCCGTCAGTCAGGCCGCTGTTCCAGCTGTGGCGCGATGGTCAGTTTCGGGAGTTGAAACTGGTGAGCGAGCGCGGTCGCTACAATAAATTGCAGCAAAACAGCGATATCGAACTGGATGTACTACGCCAGCAAAATACCCATTTGCAGTCTCAGCTTAGCCTAACCACCCGCAAACTGGAGAACCTGACGGATATCGAACGCCAGCTTTCCAGCCGTAAAGTGGGCACCAGCTACAACCCTGATAGCGCCAATTCTGCCGTGGATAAAGCGAAACCGCAGGACGCTGACGATGATAACGATACCCTGGCCCCTGGCGATAGCCCGGACAAAGGGACACAGGAGAATACCAAGCCATGACACAGCGAAATGCCGCCAAACTGTTGCTGGTGGATGACGATCCGGGGCTATTAAAGCTGCTGGGGTTACGCCTCGGTAGCGAAGGCTATAACGTCACCACCGCCGCCAGCGGGCAAGAAGCGCTGCGGGCGCTGGCTCGTGAAAAGGCCGACCTGGTGATAAGTGACCTGCGCATGGATGAAATGGATGGTATGCAGTTGTTTGGCGAGATCCAGAAGACTCACCCGGGCTTGCCGGTAATTATCCTCACCGCCCACGGTTCTATCCCCGACGCGGTAGCCGCCACCCAGCAGGGGGTATTTAGCTTTCTGACCAAACCGGTGGATAAAGACGCGCTCTATCAGGCTATCAACGATGCCCTGGCGAATTCGGTTTCTGCCAGTGATGACGGCTGGCGGGCGGGGATTGTCACCCGTAGCCCGCTGATGCTGCGGCTGCTGGAGCAGGCCCATATGGTGGCCCAATCTGACGTGAGCGTGTTGATCAACGGCCAGAGCGGCACCGGTAAAGAGGTGCTAGCCCGGGCAATCCATAATGCCAGCCCCCGGGCCGGGAAGCCGTTTATCGCCATCAACTGTGGGGCACTGCCAGAGCAACTACTGGAGTCTGAGTTGTTCGGCCATGCCCGCGGTGCCTTTACCGGGGCGGTCAGTAGCCGGGAAGGGTTATTCCAGGCAGCGGAAAGCGGCACGCTATTCCTCGATGAAATTGGCGATATGCCCGCCGCCCTGCAGGTGAAGCTGCTGCGGGTGTTGCAGGAGCGCAAAGTGCGCCCGCTGGGGAGCAACCGCGATATCGACATCAATGTCCGTATCCTTTCCGCTACCCACCGGGATTTGCCTAAGGCGATGGGGCGCGGCGAGTTCCGTGAAGATCTGTTCTACCGCCTGAACGTGGTTAGCCTGAAACTCCCGGCCTTGCAGGAGCGTTCCGAAGATATCCCGCTGCTGGCTAACGAGCTGCTACGCCAGAGTGCCGAGCGCCACAAACCCTTTGTCCGTAGTTTCTCCAGCGATGCTACGAAGCGCCTGATGGCTGCCAGCTGGCCCGGTAATGTGCGCCAACTGGTGAACGTCATTGAGCAGTGTGTGGCGCTGACCTCCTCGCCGGTGATTGGCGATGGGTTGGTGGCCCAAGCCCTGGAAGGGGAGAATACCGTTCTGCCGACCTTTGCCGAGGCCCGTCATCAGTTCGAATTAAACTATTTGCGGAAGTTGCTGCAAATTACCAAGGGGAATGTGACCCATGCCGCGCGTATGGCGGGGCGCAATCGCACTGAATTTTATAAACTACTGTCGCGCCATGAACTGGATGCCACAGACTTTAAAGAGTAGTTTTGTAGCGCCTGAATTACCCCCTATGGTAATTTAGGCAGCGCTAAAAATAAGACCCCCATTCAGGCCCTACACCGCCGCTTAGGTTATTAAGGATCTCCCATGAAAAAGATCGATGCGATTATTAAACCGTTCAAACTGGACGATGTGCGCGAAGCGCTGGCGGAAGTAGGGATCACCGGGATGACGGTGACCGAAGTGAAAGGCTTTGGCCGCCAGAAAGGCCACACCGAACTGTATCGCGGCGCCGAGTACATGGTGGACTTCCTGCCAAAAGTGAAAATTGAAATTGTGGTGAGTGACGATATCGTCGATACCTGTGTGGATACCATTATTCGCACCGCCCAAACCGGCAAAATCGGCGACGGCAAAATCTTTGTGTTTGATGTGGCGCGTGTGGTGCGGATCAGGACGGGGGAGGAAGACGACGCCGCCATCTAATTACCCGTCATACTTCAAGCCGCAGGTGCGTTGGCTCTCCTCGCTCACCCCAGTCACTTACCTGAGTAAGCTCCTGGGGATTCGCTGCGTTGCCGCCTGCCTGCAACTTGAATTATTTAGGGTAATTCACTCAAGATAAATCAGGCGGACTAAAGTACTTTGTGGGGGCCAAACACTTCATAGTGAATGCGCCCGGTGTCTACGCCTAATGCCACCAGTTGCCCGGCGGCCATCTGCATAAAGCCCAGCGGCCCGCACAGATAAAACGCCATTGCCGGGTCGCTAAGCAATCCTTCCTGCGCCATCAAATCCATTTTCCCTTGATAATCAAAATCCACCCCGGCGCGGTCTGCTGCTAATGGTTGGGTGAACCACACCCGCTGATTAAAGCGCGGCAGTAACGCCCCTAACCCGGCCACTTCCTCGCGGAAGGCGTGGAGGCTGCCATCGATGGCGCTGTGTAGCCAGTTTACCTGAGCCAAATGGCCGTTATTGGCCAGGGTATTCAGCATTGCCAGCATAGGGGTCTGCCCGACGCCGCCGGAAATCAACGTCACCGGCGTAGTGGGTTCAACGGCCATAAAGAAATCCCCGGCAGGGGCGGCCACCTGCACAATATCCCCTTCCTGACCATGCTGATGCAGCCAACTGGACACCTGGCCCTGGTCATCCCGTTTCACCGCAATCCGGTAACTTTTACCATTGGGCTGGCGGGTCAGGGAGTATTGGCGAATTTCCTGATGTTTAAACCCTTCCGGCTTCAACCACAGCGCCAGATATTGGCCTGGCTGATAATCGGCCACCGCCTCCCCATCCACTGGCGATAATTCAAAGCTGGTGATGGCGCTGCTTTGCGGCTGCTTACGGGTAATACGGAAAGCACGGGTGCCGCGCCAGCCGCCGGTTTTATCAGCATTGGCTTGATAAATTTGGTCTTCACGGCTGATAAAGACACCCGCCAACACGCCATAGGCTTTACCCCAGGCATCCAACACTTCCGCGCCGGGGCTAAACATCTCATCAAGGGTCGCCAGCAGGTGCTGGCCGACAATGTCATACTGCTGCGGGCTTATTTGGAAGCTGGTGTGTTTCTGGGCGATCTTTTCTACCGCTGGCAGCAGGGCCGCCAGGTTTTCAATATTGGTCGCATAGGCGCAGATCGCGTTGAACAGGGCCTCGCGCTGATCGCCGTTGCGCTGGTTGCTCATATTGAAAATCTCTTTCAGTTCCGGGTTATGGGCAAACATCCGGTCATAAAAGTGGGCGGTGAGTTTCGGGCCGGTGGCCGCTAGCAGGGGAAGGGTGGATTTCACTACCGCGATAGTTTGGGCGTCTAACATACTTTCTCCATGTACTTATTTTAATAACTGCATTTTAATAACTGCATTTGAAATGCATGTTATAAATAACCACACTCTTTGTAAACTACTGATTGCTTGAATGGCCAATGGACATGAAAATTACGCATCACATCCTGAAAAGAAATCCCGCGGTTTTATCTCAGGAATAAGTTTATAAAAACCTTATTCCATGCCTAGCCAATCGTTTGCGTAAAAAGCTGTGTCAAGACCTGTTATCACAAAATGAATCAGTTATACTGTTGCCCTTCGCCGAGAGGCGTACCCTAAAATTAATGTTAGCTGAGCAGGAGATGCGGATGTTAAAGCGTGAAATGAACATTGCCGATTATGATGCCGAGCTTTGGCAGGCCATGGAGCAAGAGAAAGTACGTCAGGAAGAGCATATCGAACTGATCGCCTCCGAAAACTACACCAGCCCGCGTGTGATGCAGGCTCAGGGTTCTCAGCTGACCAACAAATACGCCGAAGGCTATCCGGGCAAGCGTTATTACGGTGGTTGCGAGTACGTGGACATCGTCGAGCAGCTGGCTATCGACCGTGCTAAAGAGCTGTTCGGTGCTGACTACGCCAACGTGCAGCCACACTCCGGCTCCCAGGCTAACTTCGCGGTTTACACCGCACTGTTGCAACCGGGCGATACCGTATTGGGCATGAACCTGGCCCAGGGCGGCCACTTGACCCACGGCTCCCCGGTGAACTTCTCCGGAAAACTGTACAACATCATCCCTTACGGCATCGATGAGTCTGGCAAAATTGACTATGACGATATGGCCAAGCAGGCTAAAGAACACCAGCCTAAGATGATCATCGGCGGTTTCTCTGCTTATTCCGGTGTGGTTGATTGGGCAAGAATGCGTGAAATTGCCGACAGCATCGGCGCTCATCTGTTTGTTGATATGGCCCACGTGGCTGGCCTGATTGCCGCGGGCGTTTACCCTAACCCGGTACCCCACGCGCACGTGGTTACAACCACCACCCATAAAACCCTGGCAGGCCCACGCGGTGGCCTGATCCTGGCGAAGGGCGGTAGCGAAGAAATGTACAAAAAACTGAATTCCGCTGTGTTCCCAAGCGCACAGGGTGGCCCGTTGATGCATGTCATCGCGGCAAAAGCCGTGGCATTGAAAGAAGCCATGGAGCCAGAATTCAAGGTTTACCAGCAGCAGGTCGCAAAAAACGCCAAAGCAATGGTGGAAGTGTTCCTGGACCGTGGTTATAAAGTGGTTTCTGGCAGCACCGAAAACCACCTGTTCCTGCTGGATCTGGTAGACAAAAATCTGACCGGTAAAGAAGCTGACGCTGCCCTGGGCCGTGCCAACATCACCGTGAATAAAAACAGCGTACCAAACGATCCAAAAAGCCCGTTTGTGACCTCCGGCATACGTATCGGTTCCCCTGCGGTGACCCGTCGCGGCTTTAAAGAAGCGGAAGTGAAAGAACTGGCTGGCTGGATGTGTGATGTGCTGGACAACATCAATGATGAAGCCACCATCGAACGCGTGAAAGGCAAAGTACTGGATATCTGCGCCCGTTTCCCAGTTTACGCATAATCATTTCGCCTGATGAGAAACCGGCCTTCGAGCCGGTTTTTTTACGCCTGAAGCGCCTCCTCCACATACAGCCAGCCGATGCCCAGCAATTGCTGGGGCCGGGTCAACTGGCCGAAGCAGATATCCGTGGCCTGGGCTGGGCTATCACTGTGGTCAAAGGGGTTAAACCCAACTTGCTGCTTAATCACCGCCAACCAATTGTCCCCAAAGGCACAGCTGCGGCCATAGAAAATAATCTGGTTAATATTGAGGGTGTTAAGGAAGTTATACAGGCTCAGGCCGATGGCCCGGGCGGCGCTCTCAGCCCAGCGGCTTATACTTTCATCCCCCTGCTGCCACAGGGCAATCAATTGGGCAGTGGTGACCTGCTCAGGGTCCAATGACTGAGGGCCGGGCTGGGTCTTTAACCCTATGCGCGTCTGGCGCTTAAGGGCCTGCAATGACGCTACCGTTTCCAGGCAGCCATAGCGGCCGCAGGCACAGTGGCTGCCGTCCGGGTTGACGATGGTGTGGCCAATCTGGCCGCTACCGTACAGGCTGCCGCGCCATATTTGGCGGTCAATCACCATCGATGAGCCGATACCGTAATCCACGTTAATTACGCAGAAATTGTCGCGGCGCGCCGGGCTTTGCCATTTCTCCGCCAGGGCCAGCATCACGCAGTCATTATCCAGCAACACCCGGATGTTTAGCTGCGCCTCCAACAGATATTTAAACTCCACCGGGCGCGTCCACGGTGCCTGGGGCATGGTCTGGGACACCCCTGTTTGTGGGTCAACCTGGCCATGAATGCCGAGGGCCAGATTGATGCATTGCCCCGGCCAGCGCCGGGTATGCTCCCGCCAACATTGGCTGATGGCCGTCAACAGGGACTCTGGGGTAGTGGCACGGATGGCCTGCTGATGATACTCCCCGACAGCCATCATCCGGCTATCCGCCAGTTGGCTCTCAATGCGGTAGGGTGTGACATTCAGGCACAGCACCCAGTCTCCGCTTTCCGGCAGTTGATAATTCCCGGCACTTACTCCGCGCCCGGTATCCTCATTGGCCTGGTGGCTAATGCGGCCTTCCTTAAGCAGCTGATCAAGGATATTGCTCACCGCCGGTATGGAAAGCCCCGTCAACTGGGCCAGCCGGGATTTACTTAAGGTTTTATGCTGCCAAAGCAGGGTAAGAAACAGCTTATTGTTGATGGCCCTGACCCGTTGATTATTTAGCCCTAACCGCTCCATTCACTTAACTCCCTTAACTGTATTGCGTGATTAGTGCGCAATTCCCCGCGCTTTAGGCTCTCTACACTGTGCTGAAAACGTCTATTACTCACCTTTTTTTACTGGAGAGCGCCATTGATGTACAGCCCCGTCAAAGTCTGGAAAGAAACCTTGAGTCTACCCACCTGGACTACCGGCCAGGAAGATCCCAACCCTATGTTCCTCGAGAACCGGGTATACCAGGGTTCTTCCGGTGCCGTCTATCCCTGGGGGGTAATTGATACCCTGACCGGCGAGCGTGAGATGCGCGAGTACCAGGGGGTATGGCTGGAGAACGACTTTATCCGCATCCTGCTGCTGCCGGAACTGGGTGGCCGTATCCATCGGGCTTGGGACAAGGTGAGGGAGCGTGATTTTGTCTACTACAACGAAGTGGTCAAACCGGCTTTAGTGGGGCTGGTGGGGCCGTGGATTTCAGGAGGTATTGAATTCAATTGGCCCCAGCACCACCGGCCAACCACCTTTATGCCAGTTGATATGCAAATCCAGCAGGCGGAGGATGGCAGTGCCACTGTATGGCTGGGGGAGCTGGAGCCAATGCGCGGCCTTCAGGCGATGACCGGGTTTAAACTCTATCCGGAAAAGGCGCTGGTGGAGATCACCGGCAAAGTCTTTAACCCCAACAGCACCCCGCGCCACTTCCTGTGGTGGGCCAACCCGGCGGTAAAAGGTGGGGACGAGCATCAGAGCGTGTTCCCACCAGATGTGACGGCGGTGTTTGACCACGGCAAGCGCGATGTTTCTGCCTTCCCTATCGCTCGGGGTACCTACTACAAGGTGGATTATTCCGCCGGGGTCGATATCTCGCGCTACAAAAACATTCCGGTGCCTACCTCCTACATGGCGGAAAAATCCGACTACGACTTTGTGGGCGCTTACCACCACGGGGAGCAGGGCGGCCTGCTGCATGTGGCCGATCACCACGTTTCACCGGGTAAAAAGCAGTGGAGCTGGGGCAGTGGTGATTTCGGGCTGGCCTGGGATCGTAACCTGACCGATGAAAACGGCCCTTATATTGAGCTGATGACCGGAGTGTTCACCGATAACCAGCCGGACTTCACCTGGATTGCGCCGCTGGAGGAGAAAGTCTTCGTCCAGAACTTCATGCCCTACAGCTATCTGGGCACAGTCCAGAACGCCAGCACCGAAGCGGTACTCAAACTGGAGCGCGACGGTGATGAATTGGTACTCGGCGTGTATGCGGTGTCGCCCCTTGAGGGCGTCAATGTGGTGTTAACCAATTCAGAAGGCGAATGTTTGCGCCTGGGTCTTGATCTGGCGCCGGGCATGACGTGGATAAAAAGAATCGCCACACCCGGTGCGGCCCGTCTGACAATGTCTGTAGTGGAGGCCAGTGGACGCACCGTGCTGGAATATCTGGAGCATATTCCGTCCCCGGTGCCACTGCCGCAGCCCGCTACCGCCCCCGAGTTACCGCAGGCGCTAAGTAATACCGATGAGCTGTTCTATATCGGCCAGCACCTGGAGCAATACCATCATGCCAGCCGCTTCGCCCGGGATTACTACCAGCGGGCGCTGGAGATCGATAGCGGCGACTATCGCAATAATGTGGCCGCCGGGCAGCTGGCCTGGAACCGGGCCGATTGGCAAGCCGCCAGCGACCACGCACGGGCGGCGTTGGCCCGCGCCACGCGGCTCAATAAAAATCCGCAAAACGGTGATGCCAGCCTGTTGCTGGCCGGGGCGCTGGAGCGCCAGGGGGATGATACTGCTGCCTGGGATCACTTCTACAAAGCCACCTGGAGCGGCAGTGGTAAGGACGCGGCTTTCTGGGGGCTGGCGCGGCTGGCGATGAAACGCGGGGATGCCCATCAGGCCCTTACCATGGCGAACCAAAGCCTGTGCTTCAACCAGGCCAATAACCTGGCGATGGGGTTGAAAGCGCTGGCCCTGTGGCAAACCGGGGGTGTTCATCAGGCCCGTCGCTGGGTGGATGAATGCCTTGCGCAGTGGCCTTTAAGTTATGTACTGCATTATGCCCGCTGGCAGATTGAGGGCAGCGACAGCGCCTTACAGAGGTTGTTGGAGGTGACCGGTCGCCGTGGCACCAATGCCAGCGTGTTGGCCGGATGGCTGGTTTCCTTCGGGGCCGAACAACAGGCCGCCGAGTTGCTGGCGTTAATTGATAGCCCGGAAGCCCTGCCGCGCCTGTGGCAGGCGTCACTTACGCAGGATGCCGGCCAGCAGGAAAACTTTGTGGCTCAGGCCCAGGCTGGCTTTAGCATCAAAGTGCGTTTTCCCAACACCTTGGATGAAGTGGTCATGCTCCAGGGCCTGGCGGATCACCCCTTCGCTCGCTACCTGTTGGGTTGCTTCTGGTACAGCAAGCGCCGCTATCAGGATGCGGTGGCCTGCTGGCAATTTACCGTGGCGGCTCAGCCCGGCTTCGCCCCCGCCTGGCGTCTGCTGGGGATTCATGCCTGGAACAAAAATCACGACCAGCAGCAGGCTCGGGAGTGGCTACAAAAGGCAGTGGATCTGGAGCCAGACAACGCCCGTTTCCTGTTTGAGCTGGATTGCCTCGATAAGCTTACCGCTCAGCCTACGGCGGCTCGCCTTGATCGCCTTTCCACCCGCCTGGAGGTCGTGCAGGCCCGAGACGATCTGACCGCTGAACTCCTCAGCCTGTGGCATATCCACGGTGAAAACCAACAAGCGGCCCAGCTCCTGGCTTCCCGTCAGTTCCACCCCTGGGAGGGGGGCGAAGGTAAGATCACCGGCCAGTATCTGATCAACCAACAGCGCAGGGCATTGGCGGCTATCGGCGAGAGCGATTTCACCCACGCACAGAAACTGCTGCAGGACGGCCTGAACTATCCGCTCAATTTGGGCGAAGGGCGATTACCAGGCCAGAAAGATAACGATCTGTGGTTCCTGCTGGGGTGGTGCGCCCGTCAGCAAGGGGACAGCGCCGCCGCCGAGCGTTGCTTCGAGCAGGCTTGTAGTGGGGAAGGGGGGCTGGCGGCCAGCCGCTATTACAATGACCAGCCGGTGGATTACTTGTTCTGGCAGGGCATGGCATTGGCTGCTCTCGGCAAACAAGAACAAGCCCGCCAGCACTTCAATGGCTTTATCGAATGGAGCAACAGCCAGGCCGATAACCCACCTCAAGCGGATTTCTTTGCTGTCTCCTTACCTGACCTGTTAGCGCTGGATGGCAACCCGTTAGCCCGCCATCGCCAGCACTGTCTGTTTGTGCAAGCCCTGGGGTATCTGGGGTTGGGGCAGGGGGATGTCGCCACCGGCCATTTAGACGCGCTGCTGACGGAAAATCCTGCTCATGATAAGGCCCGGCTGATTCAGCACATCCATAGCCTGGGCATTATTGGTTAATCTCTGGCGGGTTCTGCCCGCCTTATCTCTGTACTTACTGCGTTTCCCGATGAGAGGAAAACAAATGAATAACGCGCAGACACAACTAAAAATGGGCTACGTCTGGACAATCTGTCTGGTAGCAGCCTGCGGCGGCCTGCTGTTTGGCTATGACTGGGTGGTGATCGGTGGTGCCAAGCCGTTCTATGAAGCCTGGTTCTCTATTACTAACCCGGCCCAATCTGGCTGGGCCATGAGTTCGGCCCTGGTAGGGTGTATCTTCGGGGCGCTGGTGGCCGGTTGGTGTGCCGACCGCTACGGCCGCAAGCTGCCGCTGATCCTGGCAGCGGTGCTGTTTACCGCCTCAGCCTGGGGCACGGCGATGGCAACCAGCTTCGACATGTTCGTGGTGTACCGCATCGTCGGCGGCCTGGGTATTGGCCTGGCCTCGGCCCTTAGCCCGATGTATATCGCGGAAATCAGCCCCGCTGACAAACGTGGTAAGTTTGTGGCGATCAACCAGCTCACCATTGTTATCGGCGTGCTGGCGGCCCAGCTGATTAACCTGCTGATTGCCGAACCGGTTGCCAGTGATGCCACGGCGGCACACATCATGGCGAGCTGGAACGGGCAAACCGGCTGGCGCTGGATGTTCGGGGCGGAGTTGGTTCCGGCACTGGCCTTCCTGGTGTTGATGTTCTTTGTGCCGGAATCCCCACGTTGGCTGATGAAGGCCGGCAAAAAGGATAAGGCCCGTGCAGTGCTGGAGCGCCTTGGCACCCCGGCGTATGCCAATGCGACCCTGGCTGAGATCGAGCACACCTTGAATGCTGACACCCGCAAAGTGAACTGGCGCGCCCTGTGGCGGCCGGAAGTAAAACCGATTTTGATTATTGGGATGGTGCTGGCGGTGTTCCAGCAGTGGTGCGGGATCAACGTCATCTTTAACTACGCCCAGGAGATCTTTGCCTCCGCCGGGTTTGATATCAATGACACGCTGAAATCCATTGTGGCGACCGGGCTTATCAACCTGATCTTTACGATTCTGGCGCTGCCGCTGGTGGATAAACTGGGCCGCCGCCGTCTGATGTTAATGGGGGCGTCCGGGCTAACGGTTATCTACTTGATGATTGCCGGGGCCTATACCATGGGCTTGATGGGCTGGCCGGTGCTGATCCTGGTGTTGGCGGCGATTGCGATTTATGCCCTGACCCTGGCACCGGTAACCTGGGTGCTGCTGTCTGAAATCTTCCCTAACCGGGTGCGCGGGTTGGCGATGTCCATGGGCACGTTATCACTGTGGGTGGCCTGTTTTACTCTGACTTATACCTTCCCGCTGCTCAACGCCGGGTTAGGGGCCGCCGGCAGCTTCCTGCTGTATGGCGTGATTTGTGCCTTCGGCTTCCTGTTTATCCTGCGCCGGGTGCCGGAAACCAAAGGGGTAACGCTGGAGGCCCTGGAAGAACAGTTGGCTTCAGGAAGCCCGGTAGCTAAAACAGCCCCATCCCGGGCGCTGCCATAATGCAACGTATTACCCTTACTAATGGCTGGTTAACCATGGAGGCCGCCCCTCAGGGGGCGGCTTTACTGCGTCTGACCGATGCCATTCATGGCGAAATCTTGCGGCCCTGGATGGGTAACACGCCCTGGCATCCCGGCAACAGCGCCTTGTTCCCCATGCTGCCGGTGGTAAACCGGGTGGCGGGCAACCGCTACCCCCAGTCTGGGGAGACCATCGTACTGCCCAAGAGTGAACTGGATCGGGATTACTTCCTTCACGGCGATGGCTGGTCTCGCCTGTGGGCGGTCTCCGGGCGCGGTCAGGATTGGCTTGAATTAACACTTGAAAGCCAACTCGAATGTGGCTTCCACTACCTGGCCAGACTAGGCTATCGGCTGGTGGAGCGCCAATTAAAAGTGGATCTGGCGGTGCAGCACCTTGGTGATAAACCAATGCTTTACGGGACTGGCTTCCACCCGTTCTTTACGGTTACCCCTGGTAGCCGGGTGCAGTTCAACGCGTCTGGCCATTGGGTGGAGGGGCCGGGCCATTTACCCGGTGCATGGCAGCCGGGTTACCCAAAAAAACTGGCGGCACAGCAGGGTGCTCCAGTCGCCGGGCCTTGGATCAACACCTGTTTCTCCGGCTGGCCGGGGGAGGCGGTGATTGACCATGGACGCTGGCTGGTGCGATTGCGCAGTGCGGCCCCCTGGTTAATGGTGTATCGGGATGGGGAAGATGGCTTTATTTGCCTGGAACCACAGAGCCACCCGGTGGATGCCCACCATATGCCGGGCCAGCCGGGGCTGGTGATGCTGGCTCGGGGCCAGCAAACCGCCTTTGCTATGACGATAAGCTGTGAACAGAACAACGGTTAATTTCTGCCATAGTATTAAAGGAAGGCTGGTGCCAACACGGCAGTGGCGCTATAACTGAACATGGCCTGTGAGATGAGCTATCGATATCACAGGCCTGTTTGTATTAACGCGATCTGCCGGAAATCGGCCTGTAGAGGGAGTCACCATGAATTCAGGGTATCTGTTGGGGGCGGTGGTGCTGGCCACAGCTACGCTTGCGCCGGGGGCAATGGCTGCCCTTAAGCCTGAGCCATTTAACCCATCCATCGCCAGCTTCTCGAATGAACTGGAGTTCGATGCCCTGCGCGGCCAGGTTAAAACCTTCGAGCAAGCCCTGTATAACGACCAGAATAAACCGGTGATGTACGCCAAGGGCAGCTTTGATAAAAGCGGCTGCCTGAATGAATATGAAAAACTGGATTCAGTAAACAATACCCGCATCAAGCTGGTGCGCGACGTGAAAACCAATACCCTGGTTTCCAGCTTCGACAAATCCAAAACGATTGAACTGAACAAAGCCTGCCAAGTGGTCTCTTTGGGGGGTGAAACCGCCGATCCCAAAGAGTATGTCTATAACGATAATTTCCTGGTGAAGGTGAAAGGGCGCAAGGACGCCTGGGTCTATAAAGAGTACTTTTATAACCCGGATGGGATGCCGAAAGCCGCCGTGCTGTATGGGGATGAGAAAGACATCCTGCTGATTACCGTGCCAAAGCAAAAGCTAAGCGACAATTGGGATTATGTTTCCGAAGCTTTTGATGACGGCAAGCCTATGTCCCAAGCCATCCGTAAATGTAATTACGACAAAGTCAGCAACCCGACGGTCTGCTATTTTGTCACTTTATCCCAGATCGATGGCACCACCACCCGCAAGAACGAACAGATCCGCTATCGCGTCACTTATTACTAACGGCACTGCGCCACAAATGTAACCAATTTAATCGGTTGCGCCCGCCTGGCCTCTCCGCCACACTACGCTCTCTTCAACAGGAGGGAGCATGGTATTACAATCCACACGCTGGCTGGCACTGAGTTATTTCACCTACTTCTTTAGTTATGGCATTTTTCTTCCCTTCTGGAGCGTGTGGTTAAAAGGCATTGGCCTGCCACCGGAAACCATCGGTTTATTGTTGGGTGCTGGCCTGATTGCCCGTTTTATGGGGAGCCTGTTGATAGCGCCTCGGGTCAGTCATCCGTCAAAACTTATCTCTGCTTTACGCCTGCTGGCGCTGCTAACGCTTCTGTTTGCTGCCGCCTTCTGGTTTGGTAAGGTGCTGCCTTGGCTGATGCTGGTGATGATCGGCTTTAACCTGTTCTTCTCCCCCCTGGTGCCGCTCACCGATGCGCTGGCGGCCACCTGGCAGCGGCAAATCAAAATGGACTATGGCCGGGTGCGGTTGTGGGGGTCTATTGCTTTTGTTATTGGCTCAGCGGCCACCGGCAAATTAATCAGCCTGTATGACTACCAGGCGATACTGGTGATGCTTTCCATCGGGGTGATGTCGATGTTGCTGGGGATGCTGCTGCGCCCATCGGTAATGCCTCAAGGAGAGGCCTGGGAAGTGGTAAGCGGTGGCTGGCCCGCCTGGCGCAAGCTGGTGGTGGAAAACGGGCGCTTCCTCGCTTGTGTAACCTTGCTGCAAGGGGCACACGCCGGGTACTACGGCTTTAGCGCGATCTACTGGCAGGGCGCGGGCTATTCCGCCTCGGTTATTGGCTATTTATGGTCCCTCGGCGTAGTAGCTGAAGTGATCATCTTCGCCCTGAGCAATCGCCTGTTCCGCCGGCCAGCGCCCGGGATTTACTGTTGATTTCCGGGCTGTGCGGGCTGGTGCGCTGGGGCCTGATGGGCTGGACCACTGAATTACCCTGGCTTGTCGTGATGCAAATCCTCCACTGCGGCACCTTCACGGTATGCCACCTGGCAGCCATGCGCTATATATCCGCCCGTCAGGGCCAGGAAGTGATTCGGCTTCAGGCTATGTATTCGGCGGTGGCTATGGGGGGCGGCATCGCCATTATGACTATGTTTGCCGGGGTGCTGTTCCAACACCTACAAGGTGGGGTGTTCTGGGTGATGGCGCTGGTGGCACTGCCCGCGCTGGTGTTACGCCCGCGGGTGCAGGCCCAGCGCTAGCCTTCGAGGATTGCCCGTATCCGGCCCTGCTGCTTTTCACCCAGCGGCAGGGAGGCGTGGATAATCGGCGGTGAAAACAGCGGGAGCGCCGTAGGGTAGGGGGTGATAATTAATGTCACCTCCTTCGGTGCACCTTCTTTCTGGAAGGTATGCAGTGTGAGATATTTGATGTTGAGTGGCAGTAACGTTAGCTCCCGCAGCTGCTGTTCTATCTCTTGCTCCAGGGCGCTATCGTTACCAGTCAACAGCAGCACCTGCTTCTCATGTAGCTCTGTCTCCTGCATCAGCCAGGCGCCAAAAATCACCGCCACCAGCCCCATTTCTTCCTCAGAAAAATGGATGCCAAAACGTTGTTCAAACACCGTGAAAGCCTGGCTGGTGGTGCGCATCAGGCGGGGATAAAGGCGGTGGATCTCTTCGGGCAAACTGTTATCAATACCGATGCAATATAGGCTGCGGTTTAGCGCCTGGGCCAGGTGAATATAAAGCTGGGCTGCCAGCCCATTTTCATCACTAAAGGCCATACCGGAAAGCTCACGGAAGCGGTGAATCACGTCATAGATGGCTTCTCTTAAGGCCAGATCGTGATGGTGGTCGTCCCGCTGTGGGTCTGGGGTACGCAGCATCATAAACAGTAGGGTAAGGAACAGATGCTCATTCTCATGGGGGGCTACTGCTACCCGGCGCTGCCAGTGGCGCAAGATCTCGCTGGTGGCATTAAATTCGGCGCGGCCAATGGCCCAATCGCGCTGGGCGCTGGAGAATAGCGGGGTCTGCCCCTGAAGGTACTGGGACAGGCAAAATTGCAAATACAGTTGCAGGAACTGGACATCCCGAGCATCAAAGTGGCGATCCAGACGGCGTGAGCACAGGTTCACCAGGGCATGGAGATTGGTATCGTCATACATGGCCTTGGCGATTTTATGGCGTTTAAGCTCGCTTTTCAGTGCGGGAGTAAATTGGCTGGCCACAAATTGCGGGCACAGGCGTAGCGCCCGGCGCAGCCAGTGGAACAGGCACAGGCGGCTGTCGAGTGCACTGCCCTCAATCCGGTAGCTGCCGTCCTGCTGCGTGATGATGGTAACCCGATGAAAGCGCTGGATTTCCTCGGCAGTTTCAGCAATATCCTGCCGGGCTATCATGTCGTCCACGCCGTTAACGCGCCCCACGGTTTCCGGGGTAACGGTATGATCCGGCGAATAAAGCATCAAAAGCAGATGGCAGCGGCGCTGCGGACTGGAGAGTGCAGATGGCGGCGGGGATAACAGTGTCATCATCTGAGTTTTCCAGTTAAGGTATTCCTGATAAGGATAGCCAATGGCTTTGCGGCCTGGCGCGAACTGCGGCGTTTTTCATCGCGGAATTACGGGTAGCTCACAGAATCATAATCCTGAGGAATGAATGAGCCATATACGAAACAGGAACGTTTGGTTGGCCCTGGCCCTGATCGGCGCCGCTCCCCCCCTTTTGGCCCACCCCCATAGCTTTATTAGCCTGCAATCCACCCCGGAGGTGGAGGGCGGGATGTTGACGGGCCTGAACATGCGCTGGACGATGGATGAAATTACCTCCGCCGATCTGCTGTATGACGCCGGTGATGCCGCCCCTGGCTCAGCGGTGTGGAAAAAACTGGCGGCGGAAGTGATGGCGAATGTGCTGGGGCAGCATTACTTTACCGAAATCTGGCATAACGGGAAAAAAGTCACCTTTTTCCCCACGCCGAAGAGCTATGGGTTGTCCCGGGAACAGCACCAGGCGGTGCTGTCATTCACATTGCCGCTGGCCCATCCTCAACCGCTGGCGGGGCAGGCTTATCAGATTTCCACTTTCGATCCTACCTACTATGTGGATATGCACTACGACGGGCAGGGGGCGATAACACTTCCGGCCACCCTGAGTGAGAAAAAGTGCACAGTGCAGCTAAAAACCCCGCAACCCTCCAGCGATCTCCAATCCTATGCGCTGTCTCTGGATAAGAGCGATGCCCCTGAAGAAGATATGGAACTGGGTAAACAATTTGCACAACAGGTGACGCTGCAATGTCCATCATAATCCCCCAACGCAAACTGCACAGGGGCCAGCTCTGGCCCCTGTGGTTATTTGGCGCTGTATTGTTAGCAGGGTGCCTGGCCCTGTGGCACTACTGGCCGCTGATTTTATTGCACAGCGCCCAGTGGCAGCGGGGGATCAACCTTGAGCTGAGCCAACTGTTAAAAGCGGTGGCCGCCAACCCCGGGGCCGCCGGGGGCGCCTTATTGATCTTCAGCTTTGTCTATGGGGTATTGCATGCCCTGGGGCCGGGCCACGGCAAGGTTGTCATCACCACCTGGCTGGCAACCCATCCCTCCCGGCTGAAAACCAGCCTCAGGCTAACCTTGGCGGCCTCATTATTACAGGGGCTGGTGGCGATTTTGCTGGTGACCATCGTGCTAGGGGTTTTGGCACTGCCGGTGCGCCAGCTGCATATGAGCAGTTTCTGGCTGGAGCGGGGGAGTTATCTGCTGGTGGGTGCCCTTGGGCTGATGCTGAGCTGGCGCGCCGGGCGTAAAATCTGGCGGCTGGTGCGCCAGCCCCGCTTTAGCCGCTTTACGCCACTTCAGGCGGGCCATGTCCATGATGAGCACTGCGGCTGTGGCCATCAGCATATGCCGACCAATAGCCAGTTGGAGGCCGGGCAGGATTGGCGGGCCAAAGTGATGCTGGTGCTGTCTATAGGAATGCGGCCCTGCTCCGGGGCCATCATGGTGCTGTTATTCAGTAAAGTGATCGGGGTGTATCGCTGGGGGATGTTAAGTGCGCTGGCGATGGCCGCCGGGACGGCACTGACTATCTCAGGCTTTGCCCTGCTAGTGCATTGCTTCCGCTATCTGGCACAACGGCTGGGTGCCGCTTCATCAAGGGTGCTGTGGCGGCAACTGGGGCTGGCAACATTGGGCTTAGCCGGTGGCGTGATTTTAGTGGTGGCAGCGGTGATCATGTGGGGTGGGGCGCTGGCACCAGTACGGGGGTTACGCCCGTTTCAGCTATAAATAAAGGGGCGAATCATCGCCCCTTTATTGTCATGCAGTGATTAACGCTTCAGCGCTTCGCTCAGCTCATCACGCATGGCAGCCAGCATGGATTTTACTACGCGCGGGTTACCCGCCACGATGTTACCGCTGGTCATAAAGTTGTGGCCGCCGGTGAAATCACACACCAGAGCGCCGGATTCGCGGGCAATCAGTTCGCCAGCAGCGAAGTCCCACGGACGCAGACCAATTTCAAAGTAACCATCAACACGGCCAGCGGCCACGTAAGCCAGATCCAGCGCAGCGGAACCGGTGCGACGGAAATCAGCACACTGCTCGAACAGTTTGCCTACGATGTTGATATAAGGTTTAGCGTGTTGTTTTACTTTGAATGGGAAGCCAGTGGCCAGGATGGTGCCATCCAGATCGCGGGCATTGCTGCCACGCAGGCGGTAACCGTTAAGCTGTGCGCCCTGGCCGCGAACGGCAGAGAACAGCTCATTGCGCATCGGGTCATAAACCACGGCGACTTCAGTACGGCCTTTCACGCGAACGGCGATAGATACCGCGAAGTGCGGCAGACGTTTAACGAAGTTGGTGGTGCCATCCAGTGGATCGATTACCCATTGAACATCTTTGTCTTCACCAGCGTGCTCACCGGATTCTTCGGTGATAATGGTATGCTGCGGATAGGATTTGCGGATAACGTCGATAATTAGACGCTCTGCGTCTTTATCTACGTTAGTGACGAAATCGTTGGTGCCTTTCTGACTGGTTTCTACGGCATCTGGGGTTTCGTAGTTTTTGGCAATTAAATTACCGGCCTTACGCGCAGCGCGCACGGCGATGTTCAGCATCGGATGCATCGGTCACTCTCACTGGATTTTAAAGAACGGGAAAACGCGCGGAGTATAGCAGGGGGTTCGGATTATGTCTCGGGTTTATGATATAGTCCCCGGAATATTCTTTGACCGTCGTGAACGCTATGCTGCAAAACATTCGAATCGTACTGGTAGAAACTTCTCATACCGGCAATATGGGCTCTGTGGCCCGTGCAATGAAAACCATGGGGCTGACCAACCTGTGGCTGGTTAACCCACTCGTGAAGCCGGATTCCCAGGCCATCGCCCTGGCAGCGGGCGCCAGTGACGTTATCGGTAATGCCCAAATTGTCGATACTCTGGATGAAGCCCTGGCAGGTTGCAGCCTGGTGGTAGGGACCAGCGCCCGCTCCCGTACATTGCCATGGCCGATGCTGGATCCACGCGAATGTGGCCTGAAGAGCGTCCTGGAAGGTGCTCAGGCACCGGTGGCCCTGGTATTTGGCCGCGAGCGCGTTGGCCTGACCAACGACGAACTGCAAAAATGCCACTACCACGTGGCGATTGCCGCCAACCCGGATTATAGCTCCTTGAACCTGGCGATGGCGGTTCAGGTTATCTCTTACGAAGTACGTATGGCCTGGTTGGCCGCGCAAGAGCAAGCTGCGCCAGCCCCTCAGGAAGAAGAAGCCCCGTACCCGCTGGTGGACGATCTGGAGCGCTTCTACGGCCATCTGGAGCAAATCTTGCAACAATCGGGCTTTATCAAGCCAAACCACCCGGGCCAGGTGATGAGCAAGCTACGCCGCCTGTTTACCCGCGCCCGTCCGGAAAGCCAGGAACTGAATATCCTGCGCGGTATGCTGTCCTCTTTGGACAGCGAGAATAAGCGGCACTAATCGCCTAAATACTTGAGTAAATTGGTGGGTTAAATAGTTGACCAATTTACTCGGGAATGTCAGACTTGCGCCTGCTATGTAAAAACCACACTGACAGTATAACCCCCGGTTCGAGGGGTAATTTGAGGTTAAGTAAGACATGAGACTGACATCGAAAGGGCGCTACGCTGTAACTGCAATGTTGGACGTTGCATTGAATTCTGAATCCGGCCCAGTACCACTGGCGGATATTTCTGAACGACAGGGAATTTCACTTTCTTACCTAGAACAATTGTTCTCTCGTCTGCGTAAAAATGGCCTTGTTGCCAGCGTGCGTGGCCCGGGTGGCGGTTACCTGCTGGGTAAAGAGGCTGCTGACATCGCCGTGGGCGAAGTGATCAGCGCCGTCGACGAGTCAGTCGACGCCACCCGTTGCCAGGGTAAAGGCGGCTGCCAGGGCGGCGATAAATGCCTGACCCACGCGCTGTGGCGCGATCTGAGCGACCGCCTCACCGGCTTCCTGAATAACATTACGTTAGGCGAACTGGTTAATAACCAGGAAGTGCTGGACGTATCAGGCCGCCAGCATAATGAAACCCATCGCACTACCCGCGCACAAGACGCGATTGATGTAAAATTGCGTGCCTGAGTGACCGCCGCAAGGCAATTGTGACTCGCACTGGATTGTTAACGTCCGCCCTGAATCATTCAATTTGCAGCTCATGTTTCTGCAACTTGAAGCATGACGGGCTATAAGAATTTCAGAATCAGGCCAGGATATGGAATGCCATATCCTTCTAAACACCGCGTTTTGCATCGCCTGATTCGCGCATAAGAAGTGATGTACGGAGCTTAAGAGCAATGAAATTACCGATTTATCTGGACTACTCCGCGACGACGCCGGCAGACCCGCGCGTGGCTGAGAAGATGATGCAGTTTCTGACGATGGATGGGACTTTCGGTAACCCCGCATCCCGTTCCCACCGTTTTGGCTGGCAGGCAGAAGAAGCCGTTGATATCGCCCGCAACCAGATCGCCGAGCTGGTAGGCGCTGACCCACGTGAGATTGTTTTCACCTCCGGGGCAACGGAATCTGACAATCTGGCTATCAAAGGTGCTGCTAACTTCTATCAGAAGAAAGGCAAGCACATCATCACCAGCAAAACTGAACATAAAGCCGTGCTGGATACCTGCCGCCAGCTCGAGCGCGAAGGTTTCGAAGTGACTTACCTGGCGCCTCAGCGCAACGGTATCATTGACCTGAAAGAACTCGAAGCCGCTATGCGTGATGACACCATCCTGGTTTCCATCATGCATGTAAATAACGAAATCGGTGTGGTGCAAGATATTGCTACCATCGGTGACCTGTGCCGCACCCGTGGCATTATCTACCACGTGGATGCCACACAGAGCGTGGGCAAACTGCCTATCGATCTGAGCCAGCTGAAAATTGACCTGATGTCCTTCTCCGGCCACAAAATCTATGGCCCGAAAGGTATCGGTGCGCTGTACGTGCGCCGTAAGCCGCGTATCCGTATTGAATCTCAGATACACGGCGGTGGTCACGAGCGCGGTATGCGTTCCGGTACGCTGCCTGTTCACCAAATTGTTGGTATGGGTGAAGCTTACCGTATCGCTAAAGAAGAGATGGAAGGCGAAATGGCCCGTCTGCGCGGCCTGCGTAACCGTTTGTGGAACGGCATCAACGACATCGAAGAAGTTTACCTCAATGGCGACCTGGAACAGGGCGTACCGAACATTCTGAACGTTAGCTTCAACTATGTGGAAGGCGAATCACTGATTATGGCCCTGAAAGATCTGGCCGTATCTTCTGGTTCCGCCTGTACCTCAGCCAGCCTGGAGCCGTCTTATGTGCTGCGCGCCCTGGGGATGAATGACGAGCTGGCCCACAGCTCTATCCGCTTCTCTTTAGGTCGTTTCACTACCGAAGAAGAAATTGATTACACCATTAAATTGGTTCGTAACTCCATTGGCCGTCTGCGTGACCTCTCCCCACTGTGGGACATGTTCAAGCAGGGCGTGGATCTGAACAGCATCGAATGGTCTCATCACTAATCGGTTTGAAGTAAGGAGAATTAAACATGGCATACAGCGAAAAAGTTATCGACCATTACGAAAACCCACGCAACGTTGGCTCTTTTGACAACAGCGATGACAGCGTAGGGAGCGGCATGGTCGGCGCACCGGCCTGTGGTGATGTGATGAAGTTACAGATCAAAGTCAACAATGACGGTATCATTGAAGACGCGCGCTTTAAAACCTACGGCTGTGGCTCTGCCATTGCCTCCAGCTCCCTGGTCACCGAATGGGTGAAAGGGAAGTCTCTGGACGAAGCGCAGGCGATCAAAAACACCGATATTGCAGATGAACTGGAATTACCTCCGGTTAAAATTCACTGCTCTATCCTGGCGGAAGACGCCATCAAAGCCGCCATTGCGGATTATAAAAGCAAACGTGAAGCAGGTTCTAAATAATCCAGGCGCTTCAGTGGGAGTGGCGGATGCGCCGCTCCAGCCACTGCCTGGAATATGAAAGATAATATGTTGAGGTTTTTTTATGTCGATAACGCTTAGTGACACCGCCGCAGCCCGCGTGAACGCCTTTCTTGCCAACCGTGGCAAGGGCTTTGGTTTACGCCTTGGTGTGCGCACTTCAGGTTGTTCTGGTATGGCCTACGTACTGGAATTTGTTGATGAACCCGCCACCGAAGATGTGGTGTTCGAAGACAAGGGCGTGAAGGTCGTTATCGACGGTAAAAGCCTGCAATTACTCAATGGTATTCAGCTGGACTTCGTCAAAGAAGGCCTGAACGAAGGGTTTAAATTTATTAACCCTAACGTTAAAGATGAGTGCGGTTGCGGCGAAAGCTTCACCGTATAATCTGCCTAACACCAGACCCCACCAGCCCGTGTTGCGTGGGGTTTTGCTTTATCACGCTAGCCCGAGATCGTTATGGATTACTTCACCCTCTTTGGGATGCCAGTGCAGCATTCACTTGCAGAGGACCAGCTGGCCGCCCGCTATCAGGACCTCCAGCGTCAGTTCCACCCGGATAAATTTGCCAGCCGCCCGGCGGCAGAGCAATTAGCTGCTCTCCAGCAATCCGCCACCATCAATCAGGCGTGGCAAACCCTGCGTAACCCCCTTAGTCGGGCAGAATATATTCTGTCATTACACGGTTATGACCTGGCATCCGAGCAGCACACAGTGCGCGACACCGCGTTCCTGATGGAGCAGCTGGAACTGCGGGAAACCCTGGACAATATCGAAACAGCGAAAGACGACGCTCGCCTTAGCGGTTTTTCCGATGAGGTTAACGCCATGATTGCCGCCCGCAGCCAGCAAATGGTCAACGAACTGGATAATCAGGCCTGGGAAGCGGCGGCAGACACGGTACGTAAACTGCGCTTTCTTGATAAACTTCGCAGCCAAATAGAACGCGTCGAAGAAAAGCTGTTCGATTTTTAATTCTGGAAACTCAACATGGCTTTATTACAAATCAGTGAACCGGGCCTGAGTGCCGCGCCCCACCAGCGTAAGCTGGCGGCAGGTATCGACCTGGGCACCACCAACTCGTTGGTGGCAACGGTGCGCAGTGGCCATGCCGAAACGCTGGCCGATGACGCCGGCCGTCACCTGCTGCCTTCTGTGGTGCATTACCAGGTTGAAGGCCACATCGTGGGTTGGGAAGCCCGTGCCCAGGCGGCACAAGATCCCCTGAACACCATCAGCTCAGTGAAACGCCTGATGGGCCGTTCGCTGGCGGATATTCAAACCCGCTATCCCCATCTGCCCTACGCGCTCCAGACCAGTGAAAACGGCTTGCCGATGCTTAACACCGCCGCGGGTTTACTCAACCCAGTGCGTGTCTCTGCGGATATTTTGAAAGCGCTGGCTGAACGCGCCCGCCGCACTCTTGACGGCGAGCTGGATGGCGTGGTGATCACCGTGCCAGCCTACTTTGACGATGCCCAACGCCAGGGCACCAAAGATGCCGCCCGTCTGGCTGGCCTGCATGTGTTACGCCTGCTTAATGAGCCAACTGCCGCCGCTATCGCCTATGGGCTGGATTCCGGTCAGGAAGGCATTATCGCTGTCTACGATCTCGGCGGCGGTACCTTTGATATTTCCATTCTGCGCTTAAGCCGTGGGGTGTTTGAAGTGTTGGCCACCGGGGGGGATTCTGCCCTTGGCGGTGATGACTTTGACCATTTACTGGCGGACTGGCTGCGGGAACAGGCCGGGGTGAGCGATCGTAGCGATGCCCGTCTGGCACACCAGTTTATCGAAGCCGCTACCGCCGCTAAAATCGCCCTGAGCGATGCCGAAAGCGTCGAGGTCAACGTCGCGGGCTGGTCTGGTCAGGTCACCCGTGCCCAGTTAAATAGCCTGATTGCCCCACTGGTTAAGCGCACGCTGCTGGCTTGCCGCCGCGCCCTGAAAGACGCTGGAGTTGAAGCATCCCAGGTGTTGGAAGCGGTAATGGTCGGGGGATCGACCCGTGTGCCGCTGGTGCGTGAGCAGGTTGGGGCGTATTTTGGCCGTACCCCGCTGACCTCCATTGACCCGGATAAAGTGGTCGCCGTGGGCGCTGCGATCCAGGCCGATATCCTGGTGGGCAATAAGCCGGACAGCGAAATGCTGCTGCTGGATGTCATCCCACTCTCCCTGGGGCTGGAAACCATGGGTGGCCTGGTGGAGAAAGTGATCCCACGTAACACCACTATTCCGGTGGCCCGCGCCCAGGAGTTCACCACCTTCAAAGATGGCCAGACCGCGATGTCTATCCATGTGTTACAGGGTGAACGTGAAATGGTGCAGGATTGCCGCTCGCTGGCCCGTTTTGCTTTGCGCGGTATCCCAATGATGCCTGCCGGTGGCGCCCACATCCGCGTCACCTTCCAGGTGGATGCCGATGGGCTACTGAGCGTCACCGCCATGGAGAAATCCACCGGGGTGGAATCCTCTATTCAGGTTAAGCCCTCCTATGGCCTGACTGATGGCGAGATCGCCACCATGATTCAGGATTCCATGAGCAATGCTGAGCAGGATGTTCAGGCCCGTATGCTGGCCGAGCAAAAAGTGGAAGCCGCCCGGGTGCTGGAAAGCTTGATCGGGGCACTGAATACCGACGGCGCACTGTTAAGTGAAGCCGAGCGCCAGACTATCGAACTGGCGATGAATACGCTCCATACCGCCGCACAAGGGCAGGATGTGGAAGCCATAAAAGAAGCGATTAAAATCGTAGACCAACAAACCCAGGACTTTGCCGCTCGCCGCATGGATGAATCTATCCGCCAGGCGCTGAAAGGCCAATCCGTGGACGAGGTTTAACATGCCAAAAATTGTTATTTTGCCCCATCAGGATCTGTGCCCTGACGGTGCCGTGCTGGAAGCGAATACCGGTGAAACCATCCTTGATGCTGCCCTGCGTAAAGGTATCGAGATAGAACACGCCTGCGAAAAATCCTGTGCTTGTACCACCTGCCATTGCATCGTGCGTGAAGGTTTTGATTCACTGGCTGAAAGCAGTGAAGATGAAGACGATATGCTGGATAAAGCCTGGGGCCTGGAGCCAGACAGCCGTTTAAGCTGCCAGGCACGGGTTACCGACGAAGATCTGGTGGTGGAAATCCCACGCTACACCATTAACCACGCCAGAGAGCACTAACAGGAGTTGCTATGGGACTGAAATGGACCGATAGTCGGGAGATCGGCGAGGCGCTGTACGACAGCCGCCCTGACCTCGATCCGAAGACCGTGCGCTTCACCGACCTGCACCAGTGGATTTGTGAACTGGACGAGTTCGATGATGAGCCGGGGGCGTCTAATGAAAAGACCCTTGAGGCTATCCTGCTGGTCTGGCTGGACGAATATAACTGACTGTATGGGCTGCCTAAGGCGGCCCATTTACTGTTCGCTAAAAGGACAATTAATAATGACAACCGAAGCGATGAACATCACTCTCAGCACCCAGCCTGCCGACGCACGCTGGGGCGAAAAAGCCATTTACAGCATTAACGACAGTGGCGTCACCCTGCACCTCACCGGCCATGACGACCTCGGCCTGATCCAACGGGCCGGGCGCAAGCTGGACGGCCAAGACCTGAAGCAAGTGGCACTCTCTGGTGAAGGCTGGAACGTAGATAATGCCTGGGCCTTCTGGCAGGGCTACCGTGGGCCGAAGGGCACCCGTAAAGTGGAATGGCCGCAGCTGGACGATGCCCAGCAGCAAGAGCTGAACAACCGCCTGACCATCATCGACTGGGTGCGCGACCAGATTAACGCGCCGGCGGAAGTGTTAGGGCCGGAGACACTGGCAACCCGCGCGGTGGATTTGCTGTGCAGCGTGGCCTGCGACAACGTCAGCTACCGCATCACCAAAGGTGAAGACCTGCGTGAGCAGAAATACATGGGGATCCACACCGTAGGCCGTGGCTCTGAGCGCCAGCCGGTGCTGCTGGCCCTGGACTACAACCCAACCGGCAATGCCGATGCCCCGGTTTATGCTTGCCTGGTGGGTAAAGGCATCACCTTTGATTCCGGCGGCTACAGCATGAAGCAATCCGCCTTTATGGACTCGATGAAGTCCGATATGGGCGGCGCGGCGCTGGTGACTGGTGCTCTGGCCTTCGCCATCACCCGTGGCTTGAACAAGCGCGTCAAACTGTACCTGTGCTGCGCCGATAATATGGTGAGCGGTAACGCCTTCAAACTGGGCGATATCATCAGCTACCGTAACGGCAAAAAAGTGGAAGTGATGAACACCGACGCCGAAGGCCGCCTGGTACTGGCCGATGGCCTGATCGACGCCTGCGCCCAGAAACCTGAGCTAATTATTGATGCGGCAACACTGACCGGTGCGGCCAAAACCGCGCTGGGTAACGATTACCACGCGCTGTTTAGCTTTGATGACACCCTGGTCAATAGCATGATGGCAAGCGCCGCCGCCGAGAACGAGCCATTCTGGCGTCTGCCGCTGGCGGAATTCCACCGCAACCAGCTGCCGTCCAACTTTGCCGAACTGAACAACACCAGCAATGCCAGCTACCCGGCGGGGGCCAGCACCGCAGCCGGTTTCCTGTCCCACTTTGTGGAAAACTACCGTCAGGGTTGGCTGCACATCGACTGTTCTGCCACCTACCGTAAAGGTGCGGTTGAGCAATGGTCTGCCGGTGCTACCGGTCTGGGCGTTCGCGCCCTGGCGAACTTGTTAACTAAATAATGAAAAGCGCGCCCTGGTTTAACCCAGGGGCGCACTGTTTTTATAGCTTGAGCCTTGCCGTAAATCTGGAATCCTATGTCAGAAAATAATCACTCCCTTGAAGCCCTACTGGAGAAGGCGGCCACTGAGCCAGCCCATCGTCCGGCCTTTTTCCGCGCCCTGCTGGACGCCAGCGTGTGGGTGCCTGGCGCCGCTACGAGCGAACAGGTCGATGCCGACAGCGCCGTGGATCTTGAGCATTGGGAAAAAGACGACGGCACTTCCGTCATCCCGTTTTTCAGCTCCCGGGAAGCCTTACAACAGGCGGTTAGCGGTGAACAATCCTTTGTGGTGATGCCGGTGCGTACCCTGTTTGAAATGACCCTCGGCGAAACCCTGTTTCTCAATGCCAAATTGCCCACCGGGAAAGAGTTTACCCCCCGGGAAATCAGCCATCTGGTGGGGGAACAGGGCGATCCACTTAGCCAACAAACGGTGCTAGAAGGCAACGTTGCGCTGAAGTTGTCTGAAGTGGCCGAGCCACCGGCGCAAATGGTGGAATCACTGTCGATCCTGTTCAAAGAACTCAACACGGTCAAACGGGCCTGGCTGTGTACTATTCAAGAAGGGGATGAGCCAGCCAACCTGCTGATTGGTATTGAGGCCGTGGGCGATATCGAGGCGATTATTCAGGCCGCCGGGAGTGTTGCAACCGATATCCAACCGGGCGATGAACCCATTGATATTTGCCCGGTGGTGCCAGGGGAAAAGGGCATCAGCCACTTTATCACCGCCCACCTGACGCCGTTCTACGAGCGGCGCTGGGGCAGCTTCCTGCGGGATTTTAAAGCTAACCGCATTATCTAAATGAAAAGGCCGGGAATATCCCGGCTTTTTGCTAATTGGGCTGTGGCTCAATCGGGAGATCGTCGCGGGCGCCCCATTCGCTCCAGGAACCGTCATACAGCGCCACGTTTTTGGCATTCAGCGTTGCCAGCGCCAGTACCACCACGGCGGCAGTAACACCGGAGCCGCAGCTAGCAATAATCGGCTGATCTAAATCCAGGCCGCTGCCGTTAAAAATCGCTTCCAGGTCGTCGGTGGTTTTCAGCTGGCCATTCTCCACCAGACTGTTCCACGGCACGTTGATGGCACCGGGGATATGGCCACGTTTCAAGCCGGGGCGTGGTTCGTCGGCCTCAGCATTAAAGCGGGCCGCCGGACGGGCATCCACCAGTTGGGCCGTGTGCTCGTGACTGGCCAGCAGCACATCGTTCAGGCGGCGGATCGGGGCATCATCAAAGGCCACGGTAAACTCACCTTCAGCCTGTTGTGACTTACCTTGTTCCAGTTCGAATTCTTCCCGCTGCCAGTCCACCAGGCCACCGGCCAGAATTGACACCTGTTCAGCGCCAAAGCGCTTTAGCATCCACCAGGCCCGGGGTGCGGAAAACAGCGTGCCGTCATCGTAAACCACCAAGTGCTTATGGCTATTAATCCCTAACTCCCGCATGGCGACGCCGAAAGCCTCCGGCCGCGGCATCATATGGGGCAGGGAGGTGCTGTGATCTGATAACGCTTCAATATCAAAACGTATCGCCCCCGGAATGTGCCCGGCTTCGAAAGTAGCCTGCATATCGTGCAGATGCTCTTGGCCGGGCGGGGCCATGCGGGCATCAAGGATTTGGATCATTGGATCGTTAATTCGTTCTGCCAGCCAATCGCCGCCGACAAAATAAGAATTGGACATAGTTGCCTCCATGACATTAACGTTAACAATGATTGTCGGCGTTTTTGTGGGGGGCGGCAAGTCATGCACCGGCAGAGGGTGACGTGGCGCAGCGCCAATTAAACCATCATTTGTCAAAGATGATGTTATCTTGAAAGATACGACGACCGCCATTGGGGAAATAGGCCAAACCGGCCAGGGATATCGCGATGAACAGACTCCGTCTTGCCGCAGTAACCAGTGCCATACTCGCCAGCTTGCTGCTGGTGGGATGTGATGACAGCAAAACTCCTTCTACCACCGCGAATGGTGGTGAAGCCGAAGCCAGTCAGACCACAACAAAACCTGATGCCAGCCAATTGGCAAAACTGGCCAACCAGAGCGCCGGTAAAGCGCTCAGTTTACTGGATGCGTCTGAGGTGCAGCTAGACGGGGCCAGCGCCCTGGCGCTCACTTTCTCAGTGCCCCTGGATCCTAATCAGGACTTCATTAAAGTGGTGCATCTGGTGGATAAAAAAAGCGGCAAGTTGGACGGGGACTGGGAGCCATCACCCAACCTGAAAGAGCTACGCTTCCGCCATTTGGAACCGAACCGCGAACTGATTGTTACCCTGGATAAAGGGCTGGTGGCGCTGAATAAAGCCCCGCTGAGCAATCCTCAGGAACAAACCCTGACCACCCGTGATATCCAACCTACCGTGGGTTTTGCCAGCCGTGGTTCCCTGCTGCCCACCAAAGTGGTAGAAGGGCTGCCGGTGATGGCGCTCAACGTGCCTAATGTGGATGTGAATTTTTACCGGGTCAAACCGGAATCGCTGGTTTCACTGGTGAGCCAATGGCATTACCGCCAGTCCGTCTCGAACTGGGAATCTGACCAGTTGCTGAAAATGACTGACTTGGTCTATAGCGGCCGCTTCGACCTTAAGCCCGCACTCAATACTCGTGAAAAGCTGCAATTACCGCTGAGTGATATCAAGCCGCTGCAACAGCCTGGGGTGTATTTGGCGATCATGAACCCTGCCGGTAAATACAGCTACAGTAACCCCGCCACGCTGTTTACTTTAAGTGATATTGGCGTGTCGTTGCACCGCTACCAAAACCGCTTTGATATCTTCACCCAAAGCCTGGAAAACGGCAGCCCGCAGGGCAATGTCACGCTGACGCTGATGAATAGAAAGGGCCAGCCGCTGGGGGAAACCAAAAGTGCCAGCGACGGTCACGCTACCCTTAACAATACCGACGGCGCCGCGCTTTTACTGGCCCATAACGGCGAGCAAACCACCTTACTCGATCTTACCCGCCCGGCCCTGGATCTGGCTGAGTTTGCCGTTAGCGGCGATGTGGGTTACAGCAAACAATTCTTTATGTTTGGCCCCCGGGATCTCTACCGCCCTGGTGAAACCGTGATCCTGAACGGGCTACTGCGGGATGCTGATGGCCGCCCGCTGCCAGCCCAGCCGGTGAAGCTATCTATCGTTAAACCGGATGGACAGGTGGTGAAAACCCAGGTTTGGCAGCCAAAGGACGGGCTATACCAATTCACCTGGCCACTGAGTGCTAGCGCCCAAACCGGGCAATGGCAGATCCGTGCCGATACCGGTGATAACCAGCCACGCAACTGGCCCTTCCAGGTGGAAGACTTTATGCCGGAACGCATGGCGTTAAACATGACTGTGGATAAATCACCGAAAACCCCCGAAGACACAGTGGAATTCGCTGTGAATGGCCAATACCTTTACGGTGCTCCTGCCGCCGGTAACGTGCTCCAGGGGCAGCTGTATCTTCGCCCACTACGCCAGGCGGTGCCAGCCCTGCCGGGTTTTGAATTCGGTGATGTGGCGGAAGAAAACCTCTCCCGCACCCTGGATGAGATCCAGACCAAACTGGATGATGAGGGGCACGGGGAGGTCAGCGTCCAAAGTCAGTGGAAGGAAACCCGCTCGCCGCTGAAGGTGATCCTGCAAGCCAGCTTGCTGGAATCCGGTGGCCGCCCGGTCACCCGCCGGGTGGAACAAGCCATCTGGCCAGCGGCTACACTGCCGGGGATCCGCCCCCAGTTTGCCAGCAAAGAAATCTATGATTACCGCAAAGAGACTACTGTCCGTCAGCCGATGGTGGATGAAGATAGCCAAGCCGGGTTCGATATCGTTTATGCCAATGCCAGCGGCGATCGTAAAGCCATTTCCGGCCTGCAAGTGCGGTTGATCCGCGAGCGTCGGGATTACTACTGGCGTTGGGATGAGGGCGAAGGCTGGCAGTCCCGCTACGACCAAAAAGATCTGGTGGAAGGGGAGCAAAGTATCAATCTGGCTGCCGGGCAAACCGGCAAGGTCAATTTCCCGGTGGAATGGGGTGCCTACCGGTTGGAAGTCAAAGCGCCCTGGGGCCAGGTCAGTAGCCTGCGCTTCTGGGCGGGCTATAGCTGGCAGGATAACAGCGATGGTGAAGGGGCGGTGCGCCCGGATAGGGTGACCATGAAGCTGGACAAACCGGCCTATCAACCCGGTGACACTATCAAGCTTCATATTGCCGCCCCGGCTGCCGGGAGTGGTTATGCCATGGTGGAATCCAGCGAAGGCCCGCTGTGGTGGAAGGCCATTGATGTACCTGCCGAAGGGATGGATTTGCAAATCCCGGTGGATAAAGCCTGGCAGCGCCATGACCTTTACCTGAGTACCCTGGTCGTGCGCCCCGGTGATAAAGCCAAATCGGCTACCCCGAAAAGGGCGGTAGGGGTACTTCATTTGCCATTGGGTGATGAAGGCCGCCGCCTGGCGGTAGCGCTGGATGCCCCGGCTAAAATGCGCCCTAATCAGCCGTTGGTGGTGAAGGTTAAAGCGCCATTGCCACAGGGGGCCAGTGGCCCTCATCAAATTCACCTGCTGCTGTCGGCGGTGGATACCGGGGTGCTGAATATCACCGATTATCAAACCCCTGATCCGTGGCAGGCTTTCTTCGGCCAGAAACGTTACGGGGCCGATATCTATGATATTTACGGCCAAATCATTGAAGGGCAAGGTCGTAAAGCTACCTTAGCCTTCGGGGGCGACGGTGACCCAGATAGCCTAAGTAAAGGCGGCAAGCCGCCGGTCAATCATGTGACCATCGTGGCGCAACAGGCTCAGGTGGTGACGCTGAATGATCAAGGGGAAGGGACGGTGACCCTGCCAATCGGTGACTTCAACGGCGAACTGCGGTTGATGGCCCAGGCCTGGAGCGACGACCGCTTTGGCAGCGCTGAAAGCAAAATCGTAGTAGCCGCCCCGCTGGTGGCTGAGCTGAATGCCCCGCGCTTTATGGCTGGAGGGGACTCCAGCCGCCTGGCGCTGGATCTGACTAACCTGACGGATAAACCCCAGCAGTTGAGTATCGAGCTTACCACCACCGGTAATATCCATCTGGAAAATCCGGCACCGCTTACGCCACAGCTGGCGCCAGGTGCCCGTACCACGCTGTTTATTCCGGTTTATGCTCAACAGGGCTATGGTGAAGGTACGTTGAATGCGAGCATTAATGGCATTCAACTCCCCGGAGAAACCGCCGCGCCGCTGAGTAAGCAATGGACGTTGGGCATCCGCCCGGCCTTCCCGGCACAAACCCAACGCAGTGGCACGATGCTTAAACCGGGGGAAAGCTGGTCTATTCCACCGAATTTGACCCACGGGCTGGATAATTCCACCTTAGAAGGGCAGCTATTACTCAGCGGCAAACCGCCGTTGAACCTTTCACGTTATATTCGCGAACTCAAGGCTTACCCTTACGGCTGCCTGGAACAAACCACCAGTGGATTGTTCCCGTCGCTATACACCAATGCCCAGCAACTGAAGCAGCTGGGTATCAAGGGCACTAGCGATGAGCAGCGCCGGGCGGCGATCGATATCGGCATCGCCCGCTTACTGGATATGCAGCGTAGTAACGGCAGCTTCGGCCTGTGGGATAAAGAGGGACCGGAGGAATTTTGGCTCACCGCCTATGTGACTGATTTCCTTGTGCGGGCCACCGCCCAGGGTTACAGCGTCCCAACAGATGCTTTAACCCGTGCCAACAATCGCCTGCTGCGTTACCTCCAGGAGCCGGGCCAAATTACCGCCCGGTACAGCGATAACCCGAATGTTACCCGCTTCGCCGTGCAGTCCTACGCCGGTCTGGTGCTTGCCCGCCAGCAAAAAGCCCCGCTGGGCGCACTGCGCGCCCTGTGGGATAAACATCAACAGGCCCAGTCCGGTCTGCCCTTGGCCCAGCTTGGGGTCGCATTACAGCTGATGGGGGATAAACCCCGCAGCGAACAGGCCCTCAACCTGGCACTGAATACCCCGCGTAATGAAACAGCCGGTTGGCAGGGGGATTACGGCAGCACTCTGCGGGATAACGCGCTGATTCTGGCCCTGCTGGGAGAGTACAACCTGATGCCGGAGAGCCAGAATCAACTGCTCAGCGGTCTGGCGGATCAGGCCTGGTCGGCCCAGTGGCTCTCTACCCAAGAAAGTAACGCCCTGTTTTTGGCCGGGCGTGGCGCTTTAACCGCACCGGGTGACTGGCAGGTGACAACCTCTTACCACCCTGAGCCGCTGTCCGGCACCACCGCACAGACTCTCTCCCTCAGCCCGCAACAGCTTTCTACGTTGCAGGTCACCAACCGGGGGGCGGGTAATCTGTGGCTAAGGCTGGATAGCCAGGGCTACCCGGTTACTGCCCCGGCGGCGCAAAACAATGTGCTGCACATTGAACGCCACTACTTGGATACTGACGGTAATACTTTGTCCCAGGAGGATCTGCGCAGCGGGGAGCTGGTGCTGGTGTGGCTGGATGTTTGGGCCGATAAAAACGTGCCAGATGGGCTGGTAGTGGATCTGTTGCCTGCCGGGCTGGAGCTGGAAAACCAGAATCTGGCCGCCAGCAGCGCCAGCCTGGAAGATAGCGCCGATGCGGTAACCGATCTGCTTAACCAGATGCAACAGGCGGATATTCAACACATCGAGTTCCGTGACGACCGCTTTGTGGCGGCGCTGCCGATAAACCAGGGCCAGCACGTTACCCTACTTTATCTGGCACGCGCAGTGACGCCGGGCACCTATCAAGTGCCGCCGCCGCAAGTGGAATCTATGTATGTACCAGCCTGGCGAGCGACCGGGGCGGTGCTCAATCAATTGACTGTGCACCCCTGACCAGTGGGCCATTTAACTCCCCGGGGCCGTCTGGCCCTGGGTACTTTTGGGTTACTGCTGATACTGCCGTTATGCCTGTGGCTGGCGGATAAACAGTGGCCGCTGCCGCTCAAGGATGTGCACCCGGCCCGGGTAGTGGTGGCTGAAGATGGCACCCCGCTGTGGCGCTTTGCCGATGAAAACGGGGTTTGGCGCTATCCAGTGACGCTTGATGAGGTTTCCCCGCGCTATATCCAGGCGCTGGTGGGTTATGAAGACCGCTGGTTCTGGCAGCATCCGGGGATCAACCCGCTGGCGGTGATCCGCGCCGCCTGGCAGGATCTGCAAGCCGGGCGAGTGGTGTCCGGCGGCAGCACCATCACCATGCAGGTGGCCCGGCTGCTCGATCCTCATCCCCGTAGCCTTGGCGGCAAACTGCGCCAGGCCTGGCGGGCGATCCAGTTGGAGTGGCACCTTTCTAAATCACAAATTCTCACGCTTTACCTTAACCGTGCACCCTACGGCGGTACTCTGCAAGGAATTGGCGCTGCCAGCTGGGCCTACCTCGGCAAACCTCCGGCACAACTTAGTTATTCCGAAGCCGCCATGCTGGCGGTGTTACCCCAGGCCCCCAGCCGCCTGCGGCCCGACCGCTGGCCGGATAGAGCACAACTGGCGCGTAATAAAGTGCTGGCCCGGCTAGAGGAGCAGGGCGTTTGGCCAGCCCAGTCAGTGAAAGAAGCGCTGGAAGAACCCATCTGGCTGGCCCCGCGCCAACAGCCTCAGCTGGCCCCGTTACTCTCCCGGACCTTATTACGCCACAGTCCGGCGCTGAAAATCATCACTACGCTCGATGCCACCCTGCAACGGCAACTGGAACAACTGGCGCTCAACACCAAAAACCGGCTACCGGCCCGTACCTCTTTGGCAATGGTGGTAGTGGATAGCCAGACCATGGCGGTTAAAGCCTGGGTTGGCTCTGTTGATCTGGATGATAATAGCCGCTTCGGCCATATCGATATGGCGAGTGCGATTCGCTCCCCTGGGTCATTATTGAAGCCTTTTGTATACGGCCTGGCGTTGGATGAAGGGCTGATCCATCCCGCATCGCTGTTACAGGATGTCCCGCGCCGCTTCGGCGATTACCGCCCCGGTAACTTCGATACTGGCTTCCACGGCCCGGTAAGCATGAGTGAAGCCCTGGAACGTTCTCTCAACCTGCCTGCGGTGCAGGTGATGGAGGCCTATGGCCCCAGGAAGTTCAGTGCACAAATGGCCCGGGCCGGGGTGCCGCTGCGTTATCCGGCTGGCGTGGCGCCCAATCTGGCCGTGGTGCTGGGCGGCACCGGCACCCGATTACGGGATATGCTGGTGGCCTACAGCGCTTTGTCCCGCCACGGCAAAACGGCGGGGCTGCGTTTCTTTCCGCAACAGCCACTGGTGGAGAAACCGCTAATGTCCCCGGGGGCTGCCTGGATCATCCGGCGTATTTTATCGGGTGATGCCCAACCCCAGCCTGATGATGCCTTGCCGCCAGAGCCACCATTGGCCTGGAAAACCGGCACCAGCTACGGCTACCGGGATGCCTGGGCCATGGGGGTTTCTTCCCGTTATATCATCGGGATCTGGACTGGCCGCCCGGATGGCACTCCGGTAGCCGGACAATTCGGGTTTGCCAGCGCCGTGCCGCTGCTGAATCAGGTGAATAATTTGCTGCTTTCACGCCGCACGCCAGGGAAGGGTAGCGTGGCCGATCCGCGCCCCACCTCGGTATCCCAGGGCACTGTCTGCTGGCCCGGCGGCCAGGATCTGCCTGCGGGGGATAGTAATTGCCGACGTCGCTTGAATACCTGGCTGCTGGAGAGTAGCCAGCCGCCGACGCTGGAAGATCCCCGGCTCGAAGGGCAGCAGGGCATTCAACTGCCGCTGTGGATGAATGATCGCCATCAACAGGTGGCCGCTGATTGCCCCCAGGCCCACCCGGCGAACCTAATCCTGTGGCCGGTGGCACTGGAGCCGTGGCTGCCGCCATCAGAGCGCCGGGCGCAGCGAATACCCACGGCGTCAACCTCTTGCCCACCGCTGCAACAGCAACGGGGAACCCCGCTATGGATAGATGGGGTGCGGGAAGGTTCAGTATTAAAACGGTTGCCGGGGCAGGGGGCGCTCCAGCTGGTGTTACAAGCCTCAGTCCCGGCCTGGTGGTTTCTTAATGGGGAACCAATGGCTGAGATAAATCCGAATATCACCCTGATATTGGATAAGCCCGGGCCATATCAGCTTGTGGTGCTGGATGAGAGTGGCCAGACTGAGGTGCTTAACTTCATACTGCAATAGCCCGCTAACCGGCGCGGAATGCGGATGAGTAGACGATATGTTGCTGAAAGTCATTTTATTTTAAAGAAATGTTATCTTAATCCATAGGCAACGGCGCAGATGCTCTTTATAATCCGCGCCAGACTCACCGGTCACCGACCTTTGAGATGCTGAACACAACAGAACACAGAAAGAGGTAATCATGGCTATTGAACGTACTTTTTCCATCATCAAGCCAAACGCGGTGGCAAAAAACGTTATTGGTAATATCTTCGCCCGTTTTGAAGCAGCAGGGTTTACTATCGTCGGCACCAAAATGCTGCACCTGTCTTCTGAGCAGGCTCAGGGTTTCTATGCTGAGCATGACGGCAAGCCATTCTTTAATGGTCTGGTTTCCTTCATGACCTCTGGCCCAATCGTGGTAACCGTGCTGGAAGGTGAAGACGCGGTGCGCCGTCACCGTGAAATCCTGGGTGCAACCAACCCGGCAAACGCCCTGGCTGGCACTCTGCGCGCTGACTACGCAGATAGCCTAACCGAGAACGGCACCCACGGTTCTGATTCCGTTGAATCCGCTGCCCGTGAAATTGCCTTCTTCTTTGGTGAAGGTGAAGTGTGCCCGCGCACCCGTTAATCTGCCTGCGTTAAGCGGTGCTTACACTTTAATTGATCCTGCCCTGTTTGCAGGCGTGGCATCTGCTTCGCATTATTTGTACAATGTTGCGCCCCGGTGAGTTTCCCGGGGCGCTTCTCTTTTCTTAAACCCACCTGGGGCCATAACGTGTAACAACGAGGCCGGAAGAAAATATGTCACAGCCAATCGCAACACCTGAAATGTCCGTCGCCGTTTCTCCAAAAGAAAAAATTAACCTGCTGGATTTAAACCGTCAGCAACTGCGCGAATTCTTCGCCGACTTGGGTGAAAAACCCTTCCGTGCCGATCAAGTTATGAAGTGGATGTATCACTACTGCTGTGATGACTTCGATGAAATGACCGATATCAATAAGGTATTGCGCGGGAAACTCAAAGCGTTAGCGGAAATCCGTGCACCGGAAGTGGCCGAAGAACAACGCTCTGCCGATGGCACCATCAAATGGGCCATCCGCATTGCTGACCAGTTGGTCGAAACCGTGTATATCCCGGAAGATGACCGGGCGACGCTGTGTGTCTCCTCCCAGGTAGGTTGTGCGCTGGAATGTAAATTCTGCTCCACCGCTCAGCAAGGTTTTAACCGTAACCTGCGGGTTTCGGAAATTATTGGCCAAGTATGGCGGGCGGCAAAAATTATCGGTGCACAAAAGAAAACCGGTGTCCGCCCCATCACCAACGTGGTGATGATGGGGATGGGGGAGCCACTGCTCAACCTGAACAATGTGGTTCCGGCCATGGAAATCATGCTGGACGACTTTGGCTTTGGCTTGTCTAAACGCCGCGTGACCCTGTCTACCTCTGGCGTGGTGCCTGCGCTGGATAAGCTGGGTGATATGATCGACGTTGCTCTGGCTATCTCTCTGCATGCGCCAACGGATGCTATCCGTGACGAAATCATGCCTATCAACAAAAAGTACAATATCGAGACTTTCCTCGAAGCCGTTCGTCGCTATCTGGGGAAATCCAACGCCAATCAGGGCCGGGTAACGGTAGAGTACGTGCTGCTTGACCATATCAATGACGGCACCGATCACGCGCATCAGCTGGCGGAATGTCTGAAAGACACCCCATGCAAAATCAACCTGATTCCTTGGAACCCGTTCCCGGGCGCGCCTTATGGCCGTAGCTCTAATAGCCGTATCGACCGTTTCTCTAAGGTGCTGATGGGCTATGGTTTTACCACTATTGTGCGTAAAACCCGAGGTGACGATATCGATGCCGCCTGCGGCCAATTGGCTGGCGAAGTTATCGACCGTACCAAGCGTACTCTGCGTAAAAAGATGCAGGGTGAGCCAATTGCGGTTAAAGCTGTTTAACCTTTCGGCGACAGCGGTGGTGCCTTGAGCACCGCCACGGCGTAAACTGTGAACGACATCGTTGGTTTATGCATTTCTCTACAATAATTACGGTGCGTTTTTTCACACTTTGAGGCAGTATGTAGCGGCACAACAATAGTTTAGCCGCGTAGCATTGGATGCTGCTCTCCAGGCCAGACACCTATTCAATATTGTGACTATGGTTAAAGCAAGAGAGAGCGTTCGCAGAAGGAATATAAACCCGCTCCCTATGCAGGTTTATGCTGGATGTTTAGGCGCAGTTCTCGTTGACTGGCGCATGTGATTTTTTCGCGATACGGGCGTGGCTTTGGGGCCAGCCGGTATCAGGTCTTCCCATAAACAGTACCAGCAGTTGTAGCTAATGAATACTGAAGCCACTCAAGATCAAAATACATCTAAAACCACGGGCCAACGGTTACGCGAAGCGCGTAAAAATCTCGGGATCAGCCAGCAAGTTGTTGCTGAGCGTCTGTGCCTGAAGGTTTCCACCGTCCGTGAGATCGAAGACGACAATACGCCTGCTGACCTGGCCACCACCTTCCTGCGTGGATACATTCGCTCCTATGCGCGTTTGGTTCATATACCGGAAGATGAGCTGTTACCGATGATGGAAAAGCACACCCCGGCCCGTTCCGCGAAAGTACAACCAATGCAAAGCTTCTCACTGGGCAAGCGTCGTAAAAAGCGCGATGGCTGGCTGATGAGCATCACTTGGCTGGTGCTGTTTGTGGTGATTGGTTTAACCGGTGCCTGGTGGTGGCAAAACCATAAAGCGCAGCAGGAAGAGATCACCACCATGGCCGATCAATCCAGCGCTGAACTGAATGCGTCTAATGGTTCCCAATCCGTACCGCTGAATAACGGCTCTGATGCATCTACCGCTGCCCCGGCTACCGTGGACAATGGTGCTGCTCCGGCTACTCCGGCTCCATTTGATAACACCCCGGCGGCTCCGCAAACTGACGCGACCACTGCGCCAGCGGCAGATACGCAGCAAAACGCGGTCGTCTCCCCAAGCCAGACGGCCCCTGACGCAGCAAACCCTGCGACAACGACTACACCGGCCACTACCGCACCGGGTGCAGCTGCACTGCCAACGGATCAGGCGCAAACCGCGGCCGCACCGGCAGATGCCAATGCGCTGGTAATGAGCTTTAAAGCGGATTGCTGGTTGGAAGTGAGTGATGCTACCGGTAAGAAACTGTTCAGCGGCATGCAGCGCTCTGGTGCCTCCCTGAATGTTTCTGGCCAACTGCCTTACAAACTGAAAATCGGTGCTCCGGCGGCAGTTGATATTCAGTTCCAAGGTAAACCAGTGGACTTGAGCCGCTTTATCAGAACTAACCAGGTTGCACGTCTTACTGTAAAAGCAGAACCTGCTGCTCAGTAATTCCACGGCCACCGGAGAGAGTTGTTTATGCATAACGAAGCGCCCATTCAACGTAGAAAATCCAAACGGATTTACGTAGGGAATGTGCCTATCGGGGATGGCGCACCCATCGCCGTCCAGTCCATGACCAATACGCGTACCACTGATGTGGAAGCGACGGTCAACCAGATCAAAGCCCTGGAGCGCGTGGGCGCGGATATCGTTCGCGTCTCCGTGCCAACCATGGATGCCGCTGAAGCCTTTCGCTTCATCAAACAGCAGGTCAATGTCCCGCTGGTGGCGGATATCCACTTTGATTATCGCATCGCACTGAAAGTGGCCGAGTATGGCGTGGACTGCCTGCGCATTAACCCAGGCAATATCGGCAACGAAGAGCGTATTCGCACCGTTGTCGATTGCGCCCGTGATAAAAACATCCCGATCCGCATCGGGGTGAACGCTGGCTCTCTGGAAAAAGATCTCCAGGAAAAATACGGCGAACCGACACCGCAAGCCCTGCTTGAATCCGCTATGCGTCACGTTGATCATCTGGATCGTCTTAACTTTAATATGTTCAAAGTGAGCGTGAAGGCTTCTGACGTATTTTTGGCCGTTGAATCCTATCGCTTATTGGCGAAACAGATCGAACAGCCTCTGCACTTAGGGATCACCGAAGCCGGTGGCCTGCGCAGTGGGTCGGTTAAATCAGCGATTGGTCTGGGCTTGCTGCTGTCCGAAGGGATCGGTGACACCCTGCGGGTATCTCTGGCTGCCGATCCGGTGGAAGAGATCAAAGTCGGTTTCGATATTCTGAAATCGCTGCGTATTCGCGCCCGTGGGATAAACTTTATCGCGTGCCCAACCTGTTCCCGTCAGGAGTTTGACGTGATTGGGACGGTAAACGCCCTGGAACAGCGTCTGGAAGACATCATCATCCCAATGGATGTTTCAATTATTGGCTGTGTGGTGAATGGCCCAGGCGAAGCGCTGGTATCTGACCTTGGTGTCACCGGTGGTAACCGCAAAAGTGGGTTCTATGAAGACGGTCAGCGTAAAGACCGCCTGGATAATGACGATATGATCGCGCAACTGGAAGCACGCATCCGTGCCCGGGCTTCCATGTTGGATGAAACGCGCCGTATCGATATCCAGGAATTGGAAAAATAATGCAAACTGGGAAGCCGCGGGCTTCCCGTGTATCATTGAACCCGCCCGGATAACTGCAGTTGCGGTGATTCGGGATTCGGGTTCATTTTTTGTATCAGATAACTAGAGAATAACCGTGGCAAAAAATATTCAAGCCATCCGCGGCATGAACGATTACCTGCCGGGCGAAACCGCCATCTGGCAACGTATTGAAGGCACGCTCAAACAAGTGCTCGGTAGCTACGGTTACAGTGAAATCCGCTTGCCGATTGTAGAGCAGACCCCGTTATTCAAACGCGCAATCGGTGAAGTCACCGACGTGGTTGAGAAAGAGATGTATACCTTCGAGGACCGCAACGGCGATAGCCTGACCCTGCGCCCGGAAGGTACTGCAGGCTGTGTACGCGCCGGCATCGAGCATGGTCTGCTGTACAATCAGGAACAGCGCTTGTGGTATATCGGCCCAATGTTCCGTCATGAACGTCCACAGAAAGGCCGCTACCGTCAGTTCCACCAGCTTGGTCTGGAAGTGTTTGGTCTGCAAGGCCCTGATATCGACGCTGAGCTGATCATGCTCAGCCACCGCTGGTGGCGTGCTCTGGGTATCGACCAACACGTCACCCTCGAACTGAACTCTATCGGTTCCCTGGAAGCCCGCGCTAATTATCGTGACGCGCTGGTGGCTTTCCTTGAACAACATAAAGATAAGCTGGATGAAGATTGCCAGCGCCGCATGTACAGCAACCCGCTGCGGGTGCTGGATACCAAGAATCAGGATATCCAGACCCTGCTAAATGATGCCCCTGCGCTGGGTGATTACCTGGACGACGCATCCCGCGAACACTTCGCCGGGCTGTGCGCCTTCCTCGATAATGCTGGCATTAAATACACCGTGAACCAGCGTCTGGTTCGTGGTCTGGATTACTACAACCGCACCGTTTTCGAATGGGTGACCAGTGCACTGGGTTCTCAGGGTACTGTTTGTGCCGGTGGCCGTTACGATGGTCTGGTAGAGCAACTGGGTGGCCGTGCAACCCCGGCAGTGGGCTTTGCTATGGGCCTTGAGCGTTTGGTTCTGCTGGTTCAGGCGATTAATCCTGAATTTAAAGCCGATCCCGTTGTCGATATCTACTTGGTGGCTTCCGGTACTGGTACCCAAGGCCCGGCGATGCTGTTGGCTGAAAAAGTCCGTGATGCATTGCCAGGCGTGAAGTTAATGACTAACTACGGCGGCGGTAACTTTAAGAAGCAGTTTGGCCGTGCCGATAAGTGGGGCGCTCGCGTGGCGTTGGTGCTGGGCGAAGATGAAGTCGCCAAAGGGCAGGTAGTGGTTAAAGATCTGCGCGCCGGTGAGCAACAAACCGTGGCACAGCAGGACGTTGCTGCGCATTTGCAGGCGCTACTGGGATAATTTCCCCAGAAAAAATTCGTTAAGGAGAAGGACAGCGTGGAAATTTACGAAAACGAAAATGAACAGTTGGAAGCGGTAAAACGTTTCTTTGCTGAAAATGGTAAGGCGCTGGTAGTCGGTGTGGTACTGGGGATTGGTGCGCTGGTTGGCTGGCGTTACTGGAACAACCATCAGTCTGATTCCATGATGGTTACTTCCCTGAGCTACGAAAAAACCGTTTCAGGCGTTTCCGGCGAAAACCCGGCAAGCCTGGCTCCGGCAGAGAAGTTTGCGGCAGAAAATAAAAATGCCTATGGCGCACTGGCGGCTATGGATCTGGCACAGCAATACGCAGACAAAAACGAGTTAGCGAAAGCAGCTGAACAGCTACAGGTTGGCATTAGCAATACCAAGGACGCGAACCTTCAGGCGCTGCTAAGTATGCGTTTGGCCCGTATCCAAATCCAACAAAAACAAGCCGACGCGGCCCTGAAAACCATTGAAACCATCAAAGGTGAAGGCTGGACTGCTATTGTGGCAGACCTGCGCGGTGAAGCGTTGCTAAGTAAAGGGGATAAGCAAGGGGCGCGTGACGCCTGGAGCAAAGGCACCCAAAGCGATGCTTCCCCGGCGCTGCGTGAAATGATGCAGATGAAAATTAACAATTTGTCCAGCTAAGAGGGATCCGATGCAATTGCGTAAACTACTTGTGCCAGGGTTGATTTCTCTGACGCTGCTGAGCGGCTGCTCGCTGTTTAACAGTGAAGAAGACGTAGTAAAAATGTCCCCACTGCCGAAGGTAGAAAACCAGTTTGATCCTACCCAAGTGTGGAGCACTTCCGTGGGTAACGGCATTGGCGATTTTTACTCCAATCTGCACCCGGCCTGGGCTGATGGCAATGTCTACGCGGCAGACCGCCAGGGGATCGTTAAAGCCCTGAATGCCAGCGACGGCAAAGAAGTGTGGAAAGTTGACCTGTCCGAGAACCAGGGTTTCTTCAGCCGTAACATCCCGGCACAGCTCTCCGGCGGCTTGGCTGTTTCCGGTGGTCACGTATTCGTGGGCAGCGAGAAAGCCAAAATCTTCGCCCTGAGTACCATTGATGGTTCCATCTCCTGGCAGACCACCGTTGCCGGTGAAGCGCTGTCCCGCCCGGTAGTTAGCGATGGCCTGGTGCTGGTTCACACCAGCAATGGCATGCTGCAAGCGCTGGATGAGCAGAGCGGCGTTGTGAAATGGACCGCCAACCTGGATATGCCTTCTCTGTCACTGCGTGGCGAATCTGCCCCAACCGTTGCCTTCGGTGCGGCGATTGTCGGTGGTGATAATGGCCGCGTAAGTGCCGTGCTGCTGCAACAAGGCCAGATGATTTGGCAACAACGTATTTCCCAGGCCACTGGCCCAACGGAAATCGACCGTCTGAGTGACGTAGATACCACCCCGGTTGTTGCCAATGGCGTCGCCTACGCGCTGGCCTACAATGGTAACTTAACGGCGCTGGATCTGCGCTCCGGCCAGGTGATGTGGAAACGTGAACTTGGTTCTGTAAGTAACTTTATCGTTGATGGTTCCCGTATCTATATGGTTGACCAAAACGACCGCGTTCTGGCCCTGAACACCGAAGGTGGTGTGACCCTGTGGACCCAGAGTGACCTGCTGCACCGTAACCTGACCTCTCCGGCGCTGTTCAACGGCTACCTGGTAGTGGGCGATAGCGAAGGTTACATGCACTGGATCAACGCTGACGATGGCCGTTTCGTGGCCCAGCAGAAAGTGGATAGCTCTGGCTTCCAGACTGACCCGGTAGTGGCCAGCGATCGACTGCTGATTCAGGCGAAAGACGGCACCTTGTACTCTATCAGCCGTTAAACGCTGTTTGGGTTCAATCGTAAGAACGGCTCCTGACTCCTCAGGAGCCGTTTACTGTTTATAAGAATGCGCCAACGGGCACATTCGATTTTTAGTAGTGAGGCTTTAATCATGGTACCTGTAGTCGCGCTGGTCGGGCGCCCTAACGTAGGTAAATCTACGTTATTCAACCGTTTAACTCGCACGCGTGATGCGTTGGTGGCGGATTTCCCCGGACTGACTCGGGACCGTAAATACGGCCGCGCTGAAGTGGAAGGCCGCGAATTCATCTGTATTGATACCGGTGGTATCGACGGCACAGAAGAAGGCGTGGAAACCCGTATGGCGGAGCAGTCTCTGCTGGCTATCGAAGAAGCAGACGTGGTGCTGTTTATGGTGGATGCGCGTGCGGGGCTGATGCCTGCCGATGAAGCCATCGCTAAACACCTGCGTTCTCGCCAGAAGCCAACCTTCCTGGTGGCCAACAAAACCGATGGTCTGGATCCGGATCAGGCGGTGGTTGATTTCTGGTCTCTGGGGCTGGGTGATATCCACCCCATCGCCGCTTCCCATGGCCGTGGTGTCACTGGCTTGCTGGAACACGTGCTGATGCCGTTTATGGACGACATCGCGCCACAGGAAGAAGTGGACGAAGACGCCGAATACTGGGCTGAGTTTGCTGCCAAGAATGGCGTTGAGGTTGAAGGTGTTGAGCTTGAAGAAGACGTTGATGACTTCAACCCGCAAGATCTGCCAATCAAAATTGCTATCGTTGGCCGCCCGAACGTGGGTAAGTCAACACTAACTAACCGCATCCTCGGTGAAGACCGCGTGGTGGTTTACGACATGCCTGGCACCACCCGTGACAGCATCTACATCCCAATGGAGCGTGATGAGCGTGAATATGTCATCATCGACACCGCCGGGGTACGTAAGCGCGGAAAAATCACGGAAACCGTAGAAAAATTTTCAGTAATCAAAACGCTACAGGCTATCGAAGATGCCAACGTGGTGTTGCTGGTTATCGACGCCCGTGAAGGTATCTCCGATCAGGACCTCTCCCTGCTGGGCTTCGTGCTCAATAGTGGGCGCTCACTTGTTATCGTGGTCAACAAATGGGATGGCCTGAATAACGAAGTGAAAGAACAGGTTAAAGAACAACTGGATTACCGTCTGGGCTTTATCGACTTCGCCCGAGTGCACTTTATCTCCGCCCTGCATGGTAGTGGCGTGGGTAACTTGTTTGAATCCATCCGTGAAGCCTATGATAGCTCCACCCGCCGTGTTAGCACTGCGATGCTGACCCGCATCATGACCATGGCTTCTGAAGATCACCAGCCGCCAATGGTACGTGGCCGCCGTGTGAAGATGAAATATGCCCACGCCGGTGGTTACAACCCGCCAATCGTGGTGATTCACGGCAACCAGGTGAAAGACCTGCCGGATTCCTACAAGCGTTACCTGATGAACTATTTCCGTAAATCTCTGGACGTGATGGGTACCCCAATCCGCATCCAGTTTAAGAACTCGGATAACCCATTCGCGGATAAGCGCAACACGTTGACGCCTAACCAGCTGCGTAAGCGTAAACGCCTGATGAAACACATCAAGAAAGGCTAAGTTCTTATCTGAAAAATGGCTAAAATTTTTGATAATTTTGGCCATTTTTTTTGCCATTACCACGCCATACCGCGCCACTATGTGTTTGCCAGCAGTGGATATGCTGGTTCTGCCAGATTGACATCTCCGTTTGAAACGTTGGATAGTAGCTGTAACACACCCGCCAGGCCTCTCCACGATGCCCAAATTGGCGGGTTTTTTTCGAAAGTCGTGGAATTATTGGTGCCACTTTATGGGAATGAATAAAATGGAAATGCTTTGCCCGGATTGCCATAACCCAGTGGAACGTACTGAAACTGGTGCCGCCTGTCCACATTGCCTACATCAATTTATTGCCGCCTGCCCCCAATGCCACAAGCCATTGGAAGTGCTAAAAGCCTGTGGCGCGGTGGATTACTTCTGCCAAAACGGCCACGGGCTGGTATCGAAGAAAAGCGTCGAGTGGGTGCGGCCTTAAGCTTAAGCGGCGGCAAAATTTAGAATTTTGCCGCCGCTATTAGAACGAACAATAGATACTGGTATCTCAGGGGGTTGCGGTGAGATTAATTTCCACGATATGTATATCGGAACCTACTTTATAGAACGCTGGACTACCAAAAGAGTAGATTGTCCCGCTAACCTGTAGATAGATCTGATTATTAATGACTTTTATTGTGGCTTTATCATCTTTGGTGCTAAGAAATAACGGGTAGTCATCAATGTTTTTTATAAAATTGGCATCAGTTATTTTTGCGTCAACCAAATAATAGTGATATCCAAAGGGAGTTGTCGCTCCCGCATTGCTCTGCACAATGTAAATATTTGCTGCTTTATTCAGCTCAACCTTTTTAAAGATGATCTGCTCTACTGGGATCATCCAGTGAGTCAGCATATATATTAGCCAGGCTAGTACGATAATGAAAACTCCGATGGCATAACGTTTCTTAAAAACCCGTTCTTTTTGCATAATCGATACCCATTCTTATCCAGCCTTGATCTTTGGGATCATCTCCATAGGGCGCGGATTGGTACCACATACCAAATAGTTCTGGGTTTCCGTTACCGGATTTTCCTTGTGCCCAGCCAGCGCCTCTTAATAAAACTTGTTCAGCAAAACCCGCTGCGGTGCCCACCGCGCCATAATGGAAATTGCCGAAATCTTCATACTTTCGGCCAATTTGTGTTTTGTAATCCCATGGGCCTCCAAGCCTTACCATCTCATAGAACCATAAATATGTAATTGCGGAAGGTCCTTTGTGAAGACGAGCAGTCATCATATTGTTTACTATTGATACTCCCGGAGGAACTAATAATGACTCGGGGTATGCGATGGGGATTGGATGTACTGGTACGGTTGGATAACGCATAATTAACGCTCAGCCCAGCAATCTGCAAATTGTAAATTACCATCGCAATATTTCCATGTGATTTTATCATAACGCATTTCCATTACTTCCAGATGGTTATGTTTTTCTTTGGCAGGATCCTTTGTGTCGTGCATTAAGGGGGATACAGAAACAACTTTCACATTTTCCAGCATCATATTGTAGTATTCTATTTCTTGCCCAGCATCATTAATTTTATACCACTTGAATTCGGCAGATGTTAGCGTTTGTCCTGTAGCTACAGCTTTCATTAAGTATGGTGATGATGAATCAATTTCTTTCTGCACCAAAAGAGAGGCATGTTGCCGTACTCCGGTTATTTTACCGGTAAAAGCATCCGTAGGTAGCCTCAAACTATGAGTAAAACCGGTAATCTCGATACTTCCCTCACGATCCTTTACATCCACACATCCTTTAATGTCTGCACCACCATCATCTTTTAAAAACAAATACACTGGAATAGCCATGTCAGAGGCTCCTTTTTCATGAGAAGTTAATATAAGCAATTATTAATCCTGGATGCAAAAAGTATTGCTGGTTTTTTAATGTATTTTTGCAGGTGTTGTGATTAAGTGATTAATATATATTGG
>CBIFWW010000001.1:0-78427 GCA_966186435.1 uncultured Enterobacteriaceae bacterium | reverse complement strand
TGGTTTCGTTCCAGTAAGGCACAACGCGGTCGATGGTCAGCGCCAGGCTCTCGGTCAGCGGCAGCTCTTGCTCGGTCAGTTTTGCATAGCGTGCATCATGGCCGGGGAAACGCTCGTCATCTTTGGTCAAAGCCGGTGGGGTCACGGCAAAACCACGGCGCCACTGTTTAACCTGCTCGTCACCGTATTTTTCAGCGGTTTCGGCTTTGTTCAGGCCCTGTAACGCGCCATAGTGGCGTTCGTTCAGTTTCCAGGACTTCTCCACTGGCAGCCAATCCTGGTCAACCTGATCCAAAATGTTCCACAGGGTGTGGATGGCACGTTTCAGTACAGAGGTATAAGCAAAATCGAACTGGAAGCCTTCATCCTTCAGCAGTTTGCCGGCAGCTTTGGCTTCACCTACGCCTTTTTCAGACAGGTCCACGTCGTACCAACCGGTAAAGCGGTTTTCATTGTTCCACTGGCTTTCACCGTGACGAACCAGAACCAGCTTAGTAACAGCCATAGTAATACTCCTTAATAACCCGTGATTAATGATAATCATTATATTGCCGTAAAGGTGCCGACGGCAACGTCAGATCTTTAACATATAGGCCAATAGTGTAAGGCAGTTGTGAACTTAAGGTTGGATATTTGACCGGAAGGGGGCCGCTTTCAGCAAAAGATTAAACCCCGCCCCGCAAAGGGGGCAGGTGATTACAGTGCGATAAACTGGTAGTGGGTGATGGCCTGATACTCTTTATCGGGCTGCAATATACAGTCTGGCTGTGGCCATTCAGGGTGGTTCGGGCTGTCTGGCAGGAATTCGCTCTCCAGCGCCACCCCTTGCCAGTCCTGATAGCTGCCTTGCTCACGGGCCGGGGTGCCAGCCAGATAATTACCGGAATAGCACTGGAGGGCTGGGGCGGTGGTGAAAACCTTCATCTGTAACAGGTTATCTGCTGACCACAGCCGGGCCGCTGGCGTATCCAGCGCACCACGGGTGGTGAGCAGGAAACCATGATCGTAGCCCTTGGTCTGCTGCTGATCCTCATCGGCGAGGAAATCCTGGCGCAGCGTTTTCGGCTTACGGAAATCAAAGCTGGTGCCTTCCACCGGCACCAGGCCGCGCACCGGCAGGCCCATATTGTCCACCGGCAGGAACTGCTCGGCAGCGATTTCCAGGCGGTGATCGCGTACATCGCCGGGGTGATCATCGAGGTTAAAGTAAGCGTGATTGGTCAGGTTCACCGGGCAGGCTTTATCCACCCAGCCGTGGAACGTGATAGCGATCCGGTTATCTTCAGTCAGCTGATACAGCGCCGTGGCGCGGAAATTACCCGGGTAGCCCTGGTCGCCATCGTCAGCATCAAGAGTGAATAGCACTTCATATTCGTTAGTGCGCAGGATGCGCCAGCGGCGTTTATCAAACCCTTTAAGGCCGCCGTGTAGCTGGTTAGGGCCTTGATTCGGCACCAATGAGTGCGCCACACCGTTGAGGGGGTAGGTGGCCCCGGCGATGCGGTTAGCATAACGGCCAACGGTGGCCCCCAGATAGGCGGTTTGTTCGAGATACATTTCCGGGCTTGGGCAGCCGAGTAAGGTTTCACGGACGCTGCCGTCTTTCATTGGCACCCGGCAGGAGAGCAATGTCGCCCCCCAATCCATCATGGTGACTACCATCCCTGCGCTATTACGCAGGGTGGTAATCCGGAATGGCTGGCCGTCAGGGGCCAGCTGCGGCGTCTCTTTTAGCACAGCCCGGCTCCTTCTGACGCTTTACAAACGTAGAAGGTCTCTTTGATGCCGGTTTTAGCATAGTACTGCTGCTCCACGGCCTGTTGTACTTTAGGCACCAGGGCTTCTGGCACCAGGGCAACAATGCAGCCACCGAAGCCGCCGCCGGTCATGCGTACCCCGCCTTCTTCGCCAATTACGTCTTTCACGATTTCAACCAAAGTATCAATCTGCGGAACGGTGATTTCGAAGTCATCACGCATTGAGGCGTGGGATTCGGCCATCAGCACCCCCATCTGCTTCAGATCACCGCGAGCCAGCGCATCGGCTGCTTCTACAGTACGGTCGTTTTCAGTCAACACATGGCGCACCCGTTTTGCCACAATCGGGTCAAGCTGGCTGGCGACGGCGTTGAATTGATCGATATTCACATCGCGCAGGGCTGTCTCTTCAAAGAAGCGGGCGCCGGTTTCACACTGCTCGCGGCGGGTGTTGTACTCGCTGCCTACCAGAGTGCGTTTAAAGTTACTGTTGATGATAATCACCGCCGCGCCTTGTGGCATCGGAACGGCTTTGGTGCCGAGGGTACGGCAATCGATCAACAGGGCATTGTCTTTTTTGCCGAGGGCGGAAATCAGCTGATCCATAATCCCGCAGTTGCAGCCAACAAACTGGTTTTCTGCTTCCTGGCCGTTCAGCGCCAGCTGCGCGCCATCCAGCGGCAGATGATAGAGATGCTGAATCACTTTACCCACGGCCACTTCCAGAGAGGCTGATGAGCTGAGGCCCGCGCCCTGTGGCACGTTGCCGCTGATCACCATATCCACGCCGTTAAAGTTTTTATCACGGCGTTGCAGATGTTTCACCACACCGCGCACGTAGTTAGACCACTGCTGGTTATCGTGGCTCTGGATCGGGCTGTCCAGATCGAACTCGTCGATTTGGTTGTCGTAGTCAGCGGCAATCACCCGGATGGTGCGGTCATCACGTTTGGCGCAACTGATCACCGTTTGGTAGTCAATGGCGCAGGGCAGCACGAAACCGTCGTTGTAATCGGTGTGCTCGCCAATCAGATTGACGCGGCCCGGGGCCTGGATGGTGTGAGTAGCAGGATAGCCAAATTTTTCAGCAAACAGGGCGAGGGTGTTATCTTTCAGGCTCATTATTATTCTCCGGATTCGCGAAAATGGATGTCACTCAGGGCGCGCAGTTTCTCTGCCGCTTGCTCGGCGGTTAAATCACGTTGGGTTTCGGCCAGCATTTCATAACCCACCATAAATTTGCGCACCGTGGCAGAGCGCAATAACGGTGGATAGAAGTGCGCGTGCAGCTGCCAGTGCGGATTGTCTTCGCCATTAAACGGTGCGCCGTGCCAGCCCATGGAATACGGGAAGGAGCACTGGAACAGGTTGTCATAGCGGCTGGTGAGTTTTTTTAATGCCAGCGCCAGATCCTGGCTTTGGGCTTCGGTCAGGTCGTTAATCCGCAGCACATGGGCTTTTGGCAGTAACAGGGTTTCGAAAGGCCAGGCCGCCCAATAAGGCACCACCGCTAGCCAGTGTTCGGTTTCCACTACGGTACGGCTGCCGTCGGCCAGTTCGCGCTGCACATAATCCATCAGCATCGGGGAACCATTCTGCTGATAATAGGCGCGCTGGGTGTCGTCCTCCCGGGCAATTTCATTTGGCAGGAAGCTATTGGCCCAAACCTGGCCGTGGGGATGGGGGTTAGAGCAGCCCATGGCCGCACCTTTGTTTTCAAATACCTGCACCCACGGGTAGCTCTGGCCCAACTCAGCGGTCTGTTGCTGCCAGGTTTTGACCACTTCCTGCAAGGCAGGCAAGGTCAGCTCCGGCAGGGTTTTGCTGTGGTCAGGGGAGAAGCAAATTACCCGGCTGGTGCCACGGGCGCTTTCACAACGCAGCAGCGGGTCGTGGCTTTCCGGGGCTTCCGGGGTATCGGTCATCAACGCGGCAAAGTCGTTGGTAAAGACGTAAGTACCGGTGTAGTCCGGGTTTTTATCGCCGGTGACCCGGGTATTGCCCGGGCACAGGAAGCAGTCAGGATCGTGCTGAGGCAAGGTTTGCTTCGCCGGCGTCTCTTGCGCCCCCTGCCAGGGGCGCTTAGCGCGGTGCGGAGAAACCAGGATCCATTGCCCCGTCAGGGGATTAAAACGGCGATGTGGATGATCGACCGGGTTAAAACGCGCCATTACAATTCCTTAGTCTGGATAACCTTGTGGGTGGCGTGACTGCCAGCGCCAGGTATCGTCTGCCATTTCTTGCAGCGAGCGGGTGACACGCCAGTTAAGTTCGTTATCGGCCTTGGTGGCATCTGCCCAGTAGGCCGGAAGGTCGCCCGCACGGCGTGGGGCAAAGTGGTGGGCCACCGGCTTACCGCAGGCCTGGCTGAAGGCGTTTACCACATCCAGCACGCTGCTGCCGACGCCAGCACCAAGGTTATAAATATGCACCCCGGCCTTTCCGGCCAGTTTCTGCATGGCGGCCACGTGGCCATCGGCCAGATCCATCACGTGGATATAGTCACGGACGCCAGTGCCATCTGCGGTGTCATAGTCATTGCCAAAAATCGCCAGTGATTCGCGGCGGCCAACAGCCACTTGCGCGATATACGGCATCAGATTGTTCGGGATACCCTGCGGGTCTTCACCCATGTCACCTGATGGATGCGCACCCACCGGGTTAAAGTAACGCAGCAGGGCGATGCTCCATTCCGGGGCGGCTTTTTGCAGGTCTTCAAGGATCTGCTCCACCATCAGTTTGCTGCGGCCATAAGGGCTGGCCGGGTTGCCGGTAGGGAAGCTTTCTACATAAGGGATTTTTGGCTGGTCGCCATACACCGTGGCGGAGGAGCTGAAGATAAAGTTGGTGACCCCGGCGCGGCGCATGGCGGATACCAGGCGCAGGGTGCCGTTAATGTTGTTGTCGTAATATTCCAGCGGCTTCTGCACGGATTCACCAACCGCTTTAAGCCCAGCGAAGTGAATCACCGCATCAATAGCGTGGGCCTGGAAAACGCGGTCCAGCAGATCTTCGTCGCGAATATCGCCATCAATAAATTCTGGTTCACCGCCACCCAGACGGGCAATGACCGGCACAACGCTTGGCTTGCTGTTACACAGGTTGTCGAGGATGACCACCTCGTGCCCGTTTTTCAGCAGTTGTACGCAAGTATGACTGCCGATGTAACCGTTACCACCTGTTACCAGAACTTTCATTTTTGACTCCATCAGGCTTATAACATGAATTAACCTTAACATATCAGATTTGGCAAAAGTGTGACGAACCGCCACTTAGTGGAATCGTTTACACTCCCCGAATCAGCTAAGGTTGTTTTGAATAATAGATTGTATTCCATAGGAAAGCCGAGGGGGGTGAGGGGAGTCTGAAAGTCGATATTTTAACGGGGGGCAGGCCCCCCGCCGGGTTAATCCCGCTTTTCAATTAGATAGTGGTAAACCCCCCCTTCAGGGACGAAAGTCAGCCGATGGGTGATGGCCTCCGGGGCATCCTGAGCATGATGGGAGACAAACAACAGCTGGGTCTGGCCCTCGCCAATCAGGATATCCACAAAGCGCCGTACCAGTTGGCGGTTGAGTGGGTCCAGCCCCTGGAGTGGCTCATCAAGGATCAGCAGGGTAGGGTGTTTCACCATCGCCCGGGCAATCAATACCAGACGTTGCTGGCCCCAGGACAAACTGTGGAACGGGGTCTGGGCCATTTTCTCCATTGCCAGCAACTGTAGCCACTGATGAGCCAGCTGGCGCTGGCGATCGGACACCGCCTGATACAGGCCGATAGAATCAAAGTAGCCGGAGAGCACCACATTGATCACGCTGGTGCTGACCCGGTAATCCAGATGCAGGCTGCTGCTCACGTAGCCAATGTGTTTTTTGATATCCCAGATAGTCTCACCACTGCCCCGGCGGCGGCCAAACAGCGTGAGATCATTGCTATAGCCCTGGGGATGGTCACCGGTAACCAGGCTCAGCAGGGTGGATTTCCCGGCCCCGTTCGGGCCGACGATTTGCCAGTGCTGACCCGGTGCCACCGTCCAGCTTAATTGATGAAGGATGGGTTTATCGTCATAAGAAACCACCGCGTTATTTAGCACAATGCGTGGGGCCTTGGGATCAAGGGCCGAGGATTTTGGCGGAGTATCAGCATCGGGCAGAGCGGCGTCCGCCAGCTGCTCACTGTGGGCTAATTGGGCCACCAAGGCCTGGGCCAGCAGGGCCTCACGGGTGCCGCTGGCACCCAGGGTACAATCCGCCAGCACCCCGGCGTGTTGGACAAACTCCGGTATCTCATCAAAACGGTTGAGGATCAGCACCAGGGTATAACCCTGCTGGCTTAGCTCTGCCAGCAGTAACGCCAGCTGCTGCCGGGATTGCACATCCAGCCCGTCAAAAGGCTCATCAAACACCAGCAGGTCGGGCTGGGCCATCAGGGCCTGGCATAGCAGGGTTTTGCGGGTTTCCCCGGTGGATAAATATTTAAAGCGCCGGGTGAGCAGATGAGCAATACCAAAGCGTTGGGCCAGCGCCTGGCAACGAGACGGGTCACTGACATCCTGCTGAATAATTTGCGCCGCTGTCCGGCCAGTATCGTCTTCATCGGCGCTGAGCAGGTCAGTGTTGTTACGTTGCCATTCATCGCTCACCAGCTTCTGGAGCTGCTCGAAGGAGAGGCGGACAATCTGTGTAAACTGGTTTTCGCTCTGGCCTTTGAGCAGGGGTAGCTCCCCGGTGAGCGCCCGGGCGAGAGCAGATTTGCCACTACCATTAGCCCCAACAAAAGCCCAGCTTTGCCCGGCAGTAATAGTGAGTGCGTCGATGGTTAGCAGGCGGGTGTCGCTAATGCGAAACGTACCTTGCGAAATTTGCAACGTAGACATTCGGTATCCCAATAAATGCAGCGAAGATTATCAGGGATACCGATTGTCTGACAGCTTGTCAATTAATGGGCCGGATTTAGCAGAGTGTAGCGATAATCGCGGTGTCAGCGTTAAAATATGCTGTCGCCGCCACCCCTTGTTCCAGGCCTTGTTCGCTAACCTGGTCGGCGGGCAGGGTGGCACACAGGGTTTGCCCGTCTGCCAAGGTGAGCAGCACTTCACTTTGCCCGTGGGCAGTTTCGATACTGGCGATGTTGCCTGGCAGCTGATTATCGGCATGGGCTGCCAGGGCGGCATCCCGGGTTACCTGTACCCACGGGGCTTTGATTAATACCAGCACCTCTTTGCCTTGCTCTAGCCCCAGGCGCTCACCGCTGCGCTCGGTAATGGCCACTTTTAACTGCGTGGTGCCATCGGCCAGCAAAACATCCACATGCTGTTGCACCGCGGATTGCTCCCGGGCCAGTACACTGCCAAACAGCTGGTTGCGGGCGCTGGTTTGCAGTGAGAAGCGGGAGATAGCCGCCAGCAAACTGTCCAGCGGCAGGGCATCATCCTGAAGCACATCAAAGGCCTTTTGCTGGATCTGGGCCAGCAAATCGTAAAGCTGGATCAGCCGGTGGCCGTAAGCGGTCAACACCGCACCACCACCACCACGCCCGCCGGTGGCCCGGTCGACAATCGGCTGCTCGGTGAGTTGGTTCATCTCATTAATGGCATCCCAGGCGCTTTTATAGCTGATGCCCGCCAGTTTTGCCCCCTGGCTGATGGAGCCGGTATGATCTATTTGTTTCAACAAGGCGATACGGCGCGGGTCGGCAAATAAGGCCCCTTGCAGTTTGAGGGTTAATAAAATTTCGGCTTGCATAACATCATCCTGATTAGGGGTATGCTTTATTCTACCTGTTGTCTATGTTGTGTAAAACACCGCAAATACGCACAAAAGGTCAGTGCGTTTTTGCCATCTATTAGTAAAATAAACGTTTTGAACATTCGGGAGACAACGATGTTAGAGTTGTTAAAGAGTCTGGTATTCGCAGTCATCATGGTTCCCGTGGTGATGGCCGTCATTCTGGGCCTGATTTATGCGATGGGTGAAGTGTTTAACGTGTTCTCCCGCGTCGGTCATAACGACCAGCCAAAAAAACAGCATTGATAAAACGCCCGGTTCGCCGGGTTTTTTTTTGACCTTCGCCAGCAAAATGGCGAACACCTGATTTTTCTGCGTTTATTCCCTTCTAAACTTCCCATTCTACCGTTATATTATTCCGCACATAACGCTATGCTGGAGCAATAAAATGGCACATTCATGGGTTCGTCTGGCGGCTGGTGCTGCCCTGTCCTTCGCGTTGGCGGGTCATGCCGCTGCGGCAGAAAGTAAAGTTACTGTTTTTGCCGCTGCCTCCCTGACCAATGCTTTGCAAGATATCGCTAGCCAATATAAAGCGGAGAAAAAGGTTGAAGTGGTCTCTTCCTTTGCTTCTTCTTCCACCCTGGCCCGCCAGATTGAAGCCGGCGCCCCGGCGGATCTGTTTATCTCTGCTGACCAGAAGTGGATGGACTATGCCGTCGGCAAAGAGGCGATTAAAACCGATACCCGCTATACCCTGCTGGGCAACAATCTGGTGGTCGTGGCACCAAAAAACAGCGCTCAGGCTGACTTTACCATTTCCAATAAAACCGACTGGGCTGGCCTGTTGAAAGGTGGCCGTCTGGCGGTGGGCGACCCGGACCACGTTCCGGCGGGTATTTATGCCAAAGAAGCCTTACAGAAACTGGGTGCCTGGGATAGCTTATCCAGCAAGCTGGCCCCGGCGGAAGATGTGCGCGGCGCCCTGGCGCTGCTAGAGCGTGGCGAATCCCCACTCGGTATCGTGTATGGCTCTGATGCTGTCGCCAGTAAGGGTGTGAAAGTGGTTGCCACCTTCCCGGAAGATTCCCACAAGAAAGTGGAATACCCAATGGCGGTAGTAAAAGGCCATGAAAACGCCACTGTTGACGGTTTCTATCAATACCTGAAGGGGCCAGAAGCGGCAGCCATCTTCCAGAAATATGGCTTTAGCACCAAAAAATGATCTTAAGCCACCCTGAATGGCAGGCGGTAATACTTAGCCTGCAAGTCTCAACGCTGGCGGTGGTGGTCAGCCTGCCCTTTGGGATCTTAATGGCCTGGGTACTGGTACGCTGCCGGTTCCCGGGCAAAGCCTTGCTTGATAGCATTATCCACCTGCCGTTGGTGTTACCGCCGGTGGTGGTGGGCTATTTGCTGCTGGTGGTGATGGGCCGCCGTGGCGTGGTAGGCAGTTGGCTGTATGACTGGTTTGGTATCAGCTTCGCTTTTAGCTGGCGCGGCGCGGTGCTGGCGGCGGCGGTGATGTCCTTCCCATTAATGGTCCGGGCCATTCGCCTGGCGCTGGAAGGGGTGGATCAGAAGCTGGAGCAAGCGGCGCGCACCTTAGGGGCCGGGCGCTGGCGGGTGTTCGCCACCATCACTTTACCGCTGACTTTGCCGGGGATAATTGTTGGCACCGTGCTGGCTTTTGCCCGGTCACTGGGTGAATTCGGGGCCACCATTACCTTTGTTTCCAACATCCCGGGTGAGACGCGCACTATCCCCTCCGCCATGTATACCCTGATTCAGACCCCCGGTGGCGAAGGTGCCGCCGCCCGGCTGTGTTTGATCTCCATCTGCCTGGCGCTGGTATCGTTATTGATTTCGGAATGGCTGGCTCGCCAAAGTCGTAAACGGATAGGGGCCTGAGATGTTAGAGCTACACTTCACCCAAACCTTAGGTGACCATACCCTTACCCTCGATCAACCGCTCCCCGGCCAGGGGATTACCGCGATATTTGGGGTATCCGGGGCCGGTAAAACGTCGTTAATCAACGCCATCAGCGGCCTGACGCGTCCGCAATCCGGGCGGATTGTGTTAAATGGCCGCACATTAAGTGATGCGGAAAAACGTATCTTTCTGGCCCCGGAGCAGCGGCGGGTGGGTTACGTGTTCCAGGATGCGCGGCTGTTCCCCCACTATAAAGTGCGCGGCAATCTCCGCTACGGTATGGCGAAACAGATGGCCGGGCAGTTCGACAATCTGGTGGAACTGTTGGGGATAGGGCATCTGCTTGAACGCTTGCCGAATAGTCTCTCCGGCGGTGAAAAACAACGGGTCGCCATTGGCCGGGCCTTACTCAGCGCCCCGGATTTGCTGTTGCTGGATGAACCGCTGGCCTCCCTGGATATCCCCCGGAAGCGGGAACTACTGCCCTATTTGCAGCGTCTGGCAAAAGAAATCCGCATCCCGGTGCTGTATGTCAGCCATTCGCTGGAAGAAATTCTACATCTGGCCGATAACGTACTGGTGCTGGACGGCGGGCAGGTTAAAGCCTTTGGCCCGCTAGAAACTGTCTGGGCCAGCAGCACCATGCGCCCGTGGCTGCCGGAAGATCAGCGCAGCAGCGTACTCAATGCCACGGTACTTGAGCAGCACAGCCATTATCCGATGACCGCCCTGGCCTTGGGCGATTGCCGTCTGTGGGTTAATCAGTTGGATCACCCCTTGAACAGCCCGGTACGGATCCGCATTAAATCTTCCGATGTGTCTTTGGTGCTGACTGCCCCGGAAGCCACCAGCATCCGCAATGTGTTACCGGCGCAGGTGGAAGAGTGCCTGGAATTGGACGGGCAAGTGGAGGTGAAATTATCCGTTGGTGGCCGTAGCCTGTGGGCGCGGATCAGCCCCTGGGCCAGGGATGAATTGGCTATCCACCCCGGCCAGCGGCTGTTTGCTCAAATTAAAAGCGTGTCGATTGCCACCTGATGCTTAGCCTGATTACAGCAGGCGCTGGGCCAGCAAACTGGCGATGGATGGCTCCAGGTTGGTGCCAATCACAAAATCGGCCCGGGCCTGTATCGCTTCATCGGCATTACCCATCGCCACTCCTAATCCCACGCTTTCCAGCATACTGATATCGTTATAGTTATCGCCAAAGGCCACGATCTCTTCCATGGCGATGCCCTGGCTAGCGGCCCACTCAGCCAGACGCTTGCCTTTACTATTACCGCGCTGGGCCACGTCCACCTGATCCTGCCATGACCATTCACAGGCCAGCCCCAGACGTTGCTCGACGTCATCGGTCAGGCGGTGCAGTTTGGATAAATCGCTATCGGTAAGGGCAAATTTCCAGATGGATTCTACCTCATTGGCCGCCTGGCGCAGGGAGGCCACCTGGCGGAATACCGGGCGCTGGCTTTCCGGCAGGCTTTGCGCCCATTTCATGGTGCGCTCTACGTGGCCTGTGGTGGTTTGATACAGCATGGCATCATCTACGTACATCAGGCCGTGGATCTGGTGTTCATTCAGCAAATCAATGAGCTGGTCTGCCTGTTGTACCGGCAGCGGATCAGAAGACAAGACTTTTTTTGCCTGATAATCATACAAATAGGTGCCATTACAGCAAATTGCAGGTGTATCCAGCGCCAGCGCCTGATAAAAAGGATGAATAGCAACATGGTGCCGCCCGGTGACAATCAATACCTGGTAGCCAGCTTCGCGGGCTTTTTGCAAGGCGGCCAGTGATTCCGGCAGGATGGTTTTTTGAGGTGTTAGCAGGGTGCCATCCAAATCAAGCGCAATTACGCGATAACGCATGTCATATTCCTGTTAGTGTAATGAGAGTGGGTACGAATGGTACACCGCTGTGCCCGCCGGGCAAAATGGCTGGCGTGACCTTTCTCCACCCTCAACGCCCATCGATAAAGGAGTTGTAATGAAACAAACTGTGTATACCGCCAGCCCAGAAAGCCAGCAAATCCACGTCTGGAGTCTTGATCATCACGGGGAGTTATCCCTGGTGCAGGTGGTGGATGTGGCAGGGCAGGTTCAGCCGATGGTGGTTAGCCCTGACAAACGCTATTTGTACGTTGGCGTGCGCCCGGAGTTCCGGGTGATTGCTTTCCGTATCGCCCCCGATGATGGCACCCTGACGGAAGCAGGCCATGCCGCGCTGCCCGGTAGCCCAACCCATATTTCCACCGATCACAGCGGCAAATTCCTGTTTTGCGCCTCTTACAATGCCGGTACCGTCAGCGTTACCCCGCTGGTGGAGGGGCTGCCGCAGCCGGTGGTAACTACCGTTGAAGGGCTGGAAGGCTGCCACTCGGCAAATATCTCCCCGGACAACCGCACCCTGTGGGTGCCGGCACTCAAGCAAGATCGCATCTGCCTGTTTACTCTAGGTGATGACGGCAGCCTGACCGCGCAGGCACCTGCTGAAGTCACCACTGTTGAAGGGGCTGGCCCGCGCCATATGGCGTTCCACCCGAATCAGCAATATGGCTACTGTGTGAACGAGCTGAACAGCACGGTGGATGTGTGGGAGCTGAACGATCCCCATGGCAAAATCGAGCGCGTCCAGAGCCTGGATATGATGCCCCACGACTTTAGCGACACCCGCTGGGCGGCGGATATCCATATCACCCCGGATGGACGTCACCTGTACGCCTGTGACCGTACCGCCAGCCTGATCACCGTGTTTAGCGTGTCGGAAGATGGCAGTGTGCTGGCAGTGGAAGGCTTCCAGCCGACAGAAACCCAGCCACGGGGTTTCAATATCGACAACAGCGGCAAGTTCCTGATTGCGGCGGGGCAGAAATCCCACCATATCGCGGTGTATGAAATTGCCGGTGAGCAGGGGCTACTGGCAGAGAAAGGCCGCTATGCCGTTGGCCAAGGCCCGATGTGGGTGACGATTTACGCCCATTAATCACTCGCGATAGCTAAAAAAAATCCGCCCAAAAGGCGGATTTTTTATTGCCAGCGACAGGCTGAATTACATCTTGCTGCCTAAGCCGCGGTTGTTATATTCCCACATGCGATTAGTCTCAGCGGCATTCAGATCGCGCTTCGGATCGATGCTGGCCGTAAATGGACGGTTGCTACCCACGGCATCGCCCCAAGGTTTTTCCCTATTAAAACCTTCGTTGATCACGCTATCGCGAATCACCACCTGACCATTGGCATCACCCACATCCAGGGCGCGGCCCAGTTGTGCTACACCTTCACCGGTGGCGCTGAAACGGCTGTTGACCGCCAGGAAACCATAATAGACGTTTGACTGGGTAGCCGGTGCGAAGACATAACCTTCTTTCTGAGTGCGGGTGTTCACCACGCGGAAATCGGTGTTATCAAACACCACCGCGCCGCGGCCAGACACTAAATCTACATCCCCTTCCACATAGCTGTTGGTCACCAGGGTGCGCGGCTGACGGTCTTTCATCATGCGGTTCTGGATATCGCTATTGGTCACGAAGAAGGTGTTTTGGCGGCCCAGAATATTCACGTTGTTGATCTGGTTCTGGTCGCCATCCACCCGCAGGGCCACTGCCTGGTGGTTGCCTTCACCGGCGGCATCGCCAAGGTCATTGGCGATGGTCAAGTTTTGCAGTTGCAGGCCGTTATTCTGAGACCAAACCACGGCGGAGCACATGATACCGACGGTGGCGGTGTGGCGGTTCTGGCAGTTATCGAACATATACCAGGACGGTTTGCCCGGCATGTATTTACCCGCCGGATTAACGGCGTGGCGCCAGGTGGTGACGTCGATTTCAGAATCCAAAGCCATGATGACTTTAACATCGGTGGGTTTATCACCGGCGCCGTACAGGGTCACGCTGCCGGAGGCTGCCGGGATGTACACAGTGCCGGTATACTCCCCAGGCAAAATAGCAATGTACTGACGGCTGCTGCTGTGTTTAGCAATAGCGGCATCAACCGCGGCCTGAATGGTGGTTTGCGTCACACCCTGAGCCTCGGCCGGGCCGACAACAAAATCAGGCTGCGCAGGCAGGCGAATAGAAGACGGTTTCCACGCCGGCGCATTGGCTTCCAGACCAGAGAAATAACGCGCTGGGGTGAAGTTTTTAGCTTCTTCCGGGGAAAGAATTGGCCGCTGTGCGGTGCCTGGGGCAACCTGTTCAGAGGGCTTATCTTCCGGCGGGGTAGAGCTGCATGCAGTTAACGTCACGCCAACGGCCAGTGCCAACGCCAGGCGGGAAAATGCGGTAATGTTCAAGGTGGCTCCTTGCTTCTCGGGTTAGTCGATTAAAAGCCTCAGGTACTGACCCGCTGAAACAATACTTTGCAAAGCTGTATCACAACGGCAGCAAGGGAAATTGCTTTAAGGACAGGCACAAACCTCAGGAGCTTGCCTTTTTATACTAAGTTGAGCGAAACGGGAAGCCCGGGTTTTAAAAATAGCCGGAAAAGCGCCGTAGCCGGGGCCACGGCGGGGGGGTTAGCTAAATAGCGCGGTGATACTGGCGCTACCTAATGAATGGAAGTGAACGTTAAAGCCCACCATAGCCCCACTGGCACCTTCGTCAACATCGAGATGATCCACATCCAGGGCGTGAACCGTGAAGATATAACGGTGGGTCTCCCCTTTCGGCGGTGCCGCGCCACCGTAACCGGCTTTGCCGAAGTCCGTACGGGTTTGCACCGCCCCTTCTGGCAGGTCTGTCACGCCGGAACCGCTGCCCTGTGGCAGCACCCGGGTATCCGCCGGGAGGTTGGCGACGATCCAGTGCCACCAGCCGGAGCCGGTAGGGGCATCGGGATCATAACAGGTCACCACAAAGCTTTTGGTCCCGGCGGGGACTTCATCCCAGGCCAAATGGGGGGAGAGGTTATCCCCTTCGTAGCCCATGCCGTTAAACACATGGCGCTGGGGCAATTTATCCCCGTCGCGTAAATCCTGGCTGATTAATTTCATGCTCACTCCTTTTTTCAGGTCCCTTACTTTGTGGCAGAAAAACCGCCCTGTGACAATAACCAGGGGGTGACAGAATGTGACTCAGTTAAACAGCGCTGGCTGGCGCACCGCTCCGGCCACTGCCTGGGTCAGCTTCGCTAGCTGTGCCGGGCTAATGATATAAGGCGGCATTAAATAAATCAGCTTGCCGAAGGGGCGGATCCACACGCCTTGAGCCACAAAGTATTGCTGAAGGGCTGCCATATTGACCGGGCGGGTGGTTTCCACCACGCCAATAGCGCCCAGCACCCGCACATCGGCCACCAGCGCCTCATCGGCCAGCGGGCGTAAGGCGGCTTCCAGTTGTTCGGCAATAGTGGCCACCTGCTGGCGCCATTCACCGCTCTCCAGCAGCGAGAGACTGGCACAGGCGGCGGCACAGGCTAATGGGTTACCCATAAAGGTGGGGCCATGCATAAAGCACCCGGCTTCCCCCTTGCTGATAGTCTCTGCCACCTGGCGGGTGGTGAGGGCCGCGGAAAGGGTCATTGTGCCGCCGGTTATGGCTTTGCCGAGGCACAGAATGTCCGGGGCAATCCCGGCATGGTTACAGGCAAACAGTTCACCGGTACGGCCAAAGCCGGTGGCGATCTCATCGGCAATCAGCAGGATACCTTCCCGATCGCACATTTTCCGGATACGCCGCAGCCATTCCGGGTGGTACATCCGCATGCCACCGGCGCCCTGAACAATTGGCTCCAGAATAATGGCGGCGATCTCCTGGCGGTAGGCCGCCATCAGCCGGGCAAAGGGGGCGATATCCATCTCATCCCAGGGATCGTTAAATCCGCAGGTAGGGGCCGGGGCAAACAGGTGTTCCGGCAGATAACCCTGCCACAGGCTGTGCATCGAATTATCCGGATCGCACACTGACATCGCCCCAAAAGTATCCCCATGGTAGCCGTGGCGTAGGGTCAGGAAACGCTGGCGCGGCTGGCCTTTGGCATGCCAGTACTGCAAGGCCATCTTCATGGCGACTTCCACCGCCACCGAACCGGAATCAGCCAGGAACACGCACTCCAGCGAGTCCGGGGTCATCGCCACCAGCTTGCGGCACAGTTCCACCGCCGGGGCGTGGGTGATCCCGCCAAACATCACGTGGGACATGCTGTCGATCTGGGCCTTCATCGCCTGGTTGATCACCGGGTGGTTGTAGCCGTGGATCGCCGCCCACCAGGAGGACATACCATCCACCAGTACCTCACCGCTGCTGAGGGTTAACTCACAGCCAGCGGCGGAGGCCACCGGATAAACCGGCAGGGGGTTGGTCATCGAGGTGTACGGATGCCAGATATGGCGGGCGTCAAAAGCCAAATCGTCAGAGGTCAGCATGGGGCTTGTAAACCATTTTGAAAAGTTTTAGGTTTACAAGTATAACGTCAAACTTAAATGCATTACACCCCCCCTTTGGAGAGCAGCATGGCTCAACACAAGCAGTGGACTTTGTCGCAAGTCACCGAGTTATTTGAAAAACCGTTTATGGATCTGTTGTTCGAAGCACAACAAGTTCACCGCCAGCACTTCGACCCCCGTCAGGTACAGGTCAGTACCTTGCTGTCGATCAAAACCGGGGCCTGCCCGGAAGACTGCAAATATTGCCCGCAGAGCGCCCGCTATAAAACCGGGCTGGAATCAGAACGGTTGATGGAAGTGGATCAGGTGCTGGATTCGGCCCGCCAGGCCAAAGCCGCCGGTTCTACCCGCTTCTGCATGGGCGCGGCCTGGAAAAACCCCAAGGACCGCGATATGCCCTATCTGGAGCAGATGGTGCAGGGGGTGAAGGCCCTGGGGATGGAAACCTGTATGACCCTCGGCACTCTGACCGGCCCACAGGCCGATCGCCTGGCCGATGCCGGGCTGGATTACTACAACCATAACCTCGACACTTCTCCGGAGTTCTACGGCAATATCATCACCACCCGTAGCTACCAGGAGCGCCTGGATACCCTGGGCAAAGTTCGTGATGCCGGGATCAAAGTCTGCTCCGGCGGGATTGTGGGCTTGGGTGAAGCGGTGAATGACCGGGCCGGGCTGCTGCTTCAATTGGCGAATTTGCCCACTCCGCCAGAAAGCGTGCCAATCAATATGCTGGTGAAGGTCAAAGGGACCCCGCTGGCGGAGAACGATGACGTCGATCCCTTTGATTTTATCCGCACCATCGCCATCGCCCGCATCATGATGCCAGGCTCCCATGTGCGCCTCTCCGCAGGCCGCGAGCAGATGAACGAACAAACCCAGGCGCTGTGCTTTATGGCCGGGGCCAACTCGATATTCTACGGTTGCAAACTGCTGACTACCCCGAACCCTGGCGAAGACAAAGACATGATGCTGTTCCGCAAACTGGGTATCAATCCGGAGCCGGTGGCGGTGCAGCACGGCGACAATGAACAGCAACAGCAGATCGCCAGCCAGCTGATGTCAGCAGATACCGACCAGTTCTATAACGCGGCGGCACGGTGACCTGGCAGGCCCGAATTCACGGGGCGCTAGCTGAGCGTAAGCAGCAGGATGCACTGCGCAGCCGCACCTCTGTTGAGAGCGCCCCGTTGGGGCGTTTACGTTATCAGGGGCAGGAGTATCTCAACTTCTCCAGCAATGATTACCTTGGCTTAAGCCATCATCCGCTGGTGACGGCAGCCTGGCAGCAAGGGGCGTCGCAGTGGGGCGTGGGGAGCGGTGGCTCTGGTCATGTGACCGGGTATCACCCGGCTCATCTGGCCTTCGAACACCGGCTGGCGGAATGGCTGGGCTACCCGCGGGCGCTGCTGTTTATCTCTGGCTTTGCCGCCAATCAGGCCCTGATTGCTGCCCTGGCGACCAAAGAAGACCGCATTGTGGCTGATAAGCTCAGCCATGCCTCGTTGCAGGAGGCGGCGGCCCTCAGCCCGGCCCAACTGCGGCGCTTTGCCCATAACGATAGCGATGCACTGGAAGCCCTACTGGCGAAGCCCCTGTCCGGGCAGCAGTTGGTGGTGACCGAAGGGGTATTCAGTATGGATGGTGACAGCGCGCCCCTGGCCGCCATCGCCGCCCACAGTCAGCGGGCCAAGGCCCTGCTGATGGTGGATGATGCCCACGGTATCGGGGTACTGGGGGAAGAGGGACGAGGCAGCTGCTATCAGGCCGGGATCAAGCCGGATTTGCTGGTGGTCACCTTCGGCAAAGCCTTTGGTTTAAGTGGGGCTGCGGTACTGTGTAGCGAGGCGATGGCAGATTATCTGCTGCAATTTGCCCGCCATTTGATTTACAGCACCAGTATGCCCCCGGCTCAGGCCCACGCCCTGCTGGCTGCCCTGAACTGTATCCGTGAAGGGGATGGGCTGCGGGCGCGGCTGGCGGCCAATATTGCCCGCTTCCGCGATGGCGCACGATCACTGGGATGGTCGCTTATGCCCTCAGACACCGCCATCCAGCCGCTGATTATTGGTGAAAACGAGGCGGTACTGACTGCAGCCAGGGCGCTACGCGAGCGTGGGCTATGGGCCACCGCCATTCGCCCGCCGACGGTGCCTGCCGGGACGGCGCGGCTGCGGCTGACCCTTACTGCCGCCCATCAACCTCATGATATCGACCAATTACTGGAGGCGCTGCACCATGCCCAACGTCAATAAACAGGCGGTGGCGGCGGCCTTTGGCCGGGCGGCCAATACCTATGAAGATCATGCCGAACTCCAGCGCATCGCCGGCGATCGGCTGCTCACCCTGGCCGGTACCACCCCGGTAAGTCAGGTGTTGGATGCCGGTTGCGGTACCGGCTGGTATGCCCGCCATTGGCAGGCCCAGGGCTGTGATGTGACGGCGCTGGATCTCTCCCCGCAAATGCTGGATACCGCCCGTCGCCACGGCGCTGCCAGCCGCTATCTGTGTGGCGATATCGAACATATCCCGCTTGCGGATGCCGCTGTGGATTTGGCCTGGAGCAACCTGGCGGTGCAATGGTGCAGTGAATTATCCCATGGATTGAGCGAACTACGGCGGGTGACCCGCCCCGGTGGCCGGGTGGTGTTCAGCACCCTTGGAGCAGGTTCATTACAGGAGCTGCATCAGGCCTGGCGCGGGGTGGATGACCAGCCCCATGCCAACCGTTTTCTCAGCCGCGAAACGGTGCTGGCGGCCTGTGGGCCAGGCGGTGAAGTGATCCAGGAGGCGGTGCAGTGCCGGTTCCCGGATGTGATGGCCGCCATGCGCAGCCTGAAGGGGATTGGGGCCACCCATCTCCACGATGGCCGTCAGGCGCGGGTATTAACCCGGGGCCAGCTACAACGTCTGGCTGCCGCCTGGCCACAGCAGGGCGGGGAATATCTACTCACTTATCAATTGCTTTACGGGGTAATACATCGTGATTAAACGTTGGTTCGTAACCGGTACCGATACCGAAGTGGGCAAAACCGTTGCCAGCTGTGCATTACTGGACGCCGCCGCCGCCCGTGGCCTCACTACCGCAGGCTACAAGCCGGTGGCATCCGGCAGTGAGCAACTGGCCGAAGGGCTGCGGAACAGTGATGCCTTGGCGCTCCAGCACCATAGTTCTGTGGCGTTGACCTATGGTGAGGTCAATCCCTATACCTTCGCTGAGCCAACCTCGCCACATATTGTCAGTGAGGCCAGCGGCCAGCCTATTGAATTTACTGTGATGTCGGCCGGGCTACGGACTCTGGAACAGCGCGCAGAGTGGGTGCAGGTGGAAGGGGCCGGTGGCTGGTTTACCCCCCTTAGCCCGGCGCGCTTTTTCTCCGATTGGGCGGTGGAGGAACAGCTGCCAGTGATCCTGGTGGTGGGTATCAAGCTGGGCTGTATCAACCATGCCCTGTTAACCGCCCAGGCGATTCAACAGTCAGGTCTGCCGCTGGTGGGCTGGATTGCCAATGATGTACAGCCAGTCAGCGCCCGGCATAAAGAATACATGGCGTTTCTGAAAGACAATATTGCTGCGCCACTACTGGGGGAGATTCCTTATCTGGATGCCAATGCGCTGGAGCAATCTCAGGGCCATCAACTGGATCTCTCGCCGCTATTTATCGCTTAAAATAAATTCCCTTGGACAGAGAATATAAACGCGCTATTCGCAGGTCTGCTGGCCCCGCTCGGGGCCAAAAAAATGATAATTATTTTTTTTCTGGGCCTGCCATAGGGTTAGCAAAGATTTTACCCACCCGCGTGGTGTATGGGCTGCCGATAGTTATCCACTATTCCTGTGGATAACCATGTGCATTAGAGTTAGAAAACTATCGGTAAGCGAGAGGGGGCGCGGGTTTAGCCTGAATTGACGCGAAAGCCGTCTTTTAAAAGATAGTTTTTAAAATCAATCACATAATTAAAATCAATCCTCCCGGGCACCCGCTTTGAGAGTTTGAATAAACTTATACTTAGCGGGTTGACAAATGTTAAATCCTGAAATGTTTTGGGGATAAAGCGAGCAGGGGTATTTTTACGCTGGACTTAGGTGAAATTTTAGTCGGCATTGCTGATTTTTGAGCGATCCACTCCGAATATACCCAGCAATTACTGGTTGGATATCCAGTATTAATTGCTGGCAAAAAATACGTTAAAGCGTAAGATTAAGGATTGTCCGCGTATCACCACAGGTACCTCATGAGTAAAGCGCTTTCCCTGCATTCTGCGTTCAAACCGTCCGGCGACCAGCCTGATGCTATCCGGCGTCTGAAAGAAGGTTTGGAAGATGGCCTGGCCCACCAAACTTTACTCGGGGTGACCGGCTCCGGTAAGACGTTTACCATTGCCAATGTGATTGCCGATCTACAGCGGCCCACGATGGTACTGGCACCGAACAAAACTCTGGCAGCCCAGCTATATGGCGAGATGAAAGAGTTCTTCCCGGATAATGCCGTGGAATACTTTGTCTCTTATTATGACTATTACCAGCCCGAGGCTTATGTACCCAGCTCCGACACCTTTATCGAAAAAGACGCCTCAATAAACGAACATATCGAACAGATGCGTCTGTCGGCCACCAAAGCCTTGCTGGAACGCCGGGACGTGGTAGTGGTGGCCTCGGTATCTGCTATCTATGGCCTGGGTGATCCTGATCTGTACCTTAAAATGATGCTGCACCTCACCCAGGGGATGATCATCGATCAGCGCGCCATTTTGCGCCGCCTGGCGGAGTTGCAGTACACCCGCAACGATCAGGCCTTCCAACGCGGTACCTTCCGGGTGCGCGGCGAGGTGATTGATATCTTCCCGGCGGAATCTGACGACCACGCACTGCGGGTGGAGTTATTTGATGAAGAAGTAGAGCGGCTGTCACTGTTTGATCCGCTCACCGGCCAGATTGAGTCGGTTATCCAGCGCTTTACGGTGTATCCGAAAACCCACTACGTGACCCCACGTGAGCGTATTGTTCAGGCCATGGAAGATATCAAAGGCGAGCTGGTGGACCGCAAGAAAGTGCTGTTGGCGAATAACAAGCTGCTGGAAGAACAGCGCCTGTCGCAGCGTACTCAGTTTGATCTCGAAATGATGAACGAGCTGGGCTACTGCTCCGGTATCGAAAACTACTCGCGCTATCTCTCCGGGCGCGGCCCTGGCGAGGCACCGCCAACCCTATTTGACTATTTGCCTGCCGATGGCCTACTGGTGGTGGATGAATCCCACGTCACCATCCCGCAGATTGGCGGCATGTATCGCGGTGACCGTGCGCGTAAAGAGACGCTGGTGGAGTATGGTTTTCGTCTGCCGTCGGCCCTGGATAACCGCCCAATGAAATTCGAAGAATTTGAGGCGCTGGCCCCGCAAACTATTTATGTTTCCGCCACCCCCGGTAACTACGAGCTGGAGAAATCCGCTGGGGAAATTGTCGACCAAGTGGTGCGGCCAACTGGGCTGTTAGATCCGATAATCGAAGTGCGCCCGGTAGGCACCCAGGTGGATGACCTGTTATCGGAAATCCGCAAGCGGGTTGAAATCAATGAGCGGGTGCTAGTGACCACCCTCACCAAACGTATGGCGGAAGATCTGACCGAATATCTGGAAGAGCACGGCGAAAAGGTGCGCTACCTGCACTCAGATATTGATACCGTAGAGCGTATGGAGATCATCCGTGACCTACGCCTCGGCGAGTTTAACGTGCTGGTGGGGATCAACTTGCTGCGAGAAGGGCTGGATATGCCGGAAGTCTCGCTGGTGGCGATTCTGGATGCCGATAAAGAAGGCTTCCTGCGTTCCGAGCGCTCCCTGATCCAGACCATTGGCCGCGCCGCTCGTAACGTCAACGGTAAAGCGATTCTGTACGGGGATAAAATCACCCCATCGATGGCGAAAGCCATTAGTGAAACCGAGCGCCGCCGTGAGAAACAGCATCAATATAACCTTGAGCACGGCATTGTGCCGCAGGGGCTGAATAAGAAAGTGGTGGATATCCTGGCTCTCGGCCAGAACATCGCCAAAACCAAACCCAAACGGGGCCGTGGCAAAGCGGTGGTGGTGGAAGACGATATTGATATGTCACCGAAGGCCCTCAGCCAGAAAATCCACGAGCTGGAAGGGAAGATGCTGGAGCATGCCCAAAATCTGGAGTTCGAGGAAGCGGCCCAACTGCGCGATCAATTGCAGCAGTTGCGTGAATTGTTTATCGCCACTTCCTGACCGGCCGAAATATCAAAAAGCCCCCGCTGCTTTAACTGCATTGGGGGCTTTTTGATTGCGACTAATTTATCCCAGCGCCTGTACCGCATGTTCCAGCGCCGCCCGCAGCAAATGGCGGTCGTGGCGATAAGGGATATCTTCGGCTTCCAGCGGTTCTTTAATTACCAAACAATCGCCCAAGCCGCTGGTATCCACATGGGGGCCTACCACCACCGCATCCACCACTGGTTTACCCACCAGTTGCTCCATATAAGCCAGCTTATGCTCTAAGGTCAGGCTGGCGGCCGCCACGCTCAGCTCTTTACCCAGGTTACCGATGTACACCATCGGGGCCGGGGTACGGCGCAATGCCTGGGCCAGATCGTCCACCAACAGTAGCGGGATCAGGCTGGTATAGAAACTGCCGGGGCCAATCAAAATCAAATCGGCCTCGGCAATGGCGGTGACGGCTTCTTTGGTGGCCGGTACATGGGGGGAGAGCATCATCTCCGATGGGGGCAGGGAGAGCTGATCAATATTTACCTCGCCGTACACCGGGTGGCCTTCGTGGTCTATCGCCATTAAATCCACTGGCTGTTCGGACATAGGTATTAGCGAGGCATCAACCTTGAGCAGATTTCTGATTAAGTTGATGGCCTCCAGCGGGCGCACGCTCAGGTGGTCGAGGGCCTTAAGCATTAAATTCCCGAGGTTATGACCAGAAAGCTCGCCATTGCCGCCAAAACGGTATTCAAACATTGAGGATGCCACGCTTGGCTCGGTGATCAGCTGATTCAGGCAATTGCGCATATCCCCCCAGGCTATCCCGCCTTCGGCCCGACGGATCCGGCCGGTGGAGCCGCCGTTGTCGGTGGTGGTAACAATGCCGGTCAGACGAGGGCCGAGAAATGCCAGGGAGGACATGACCCGCCCCAGACCGTGACCGCCGCCGAGGGCAACCACCCGATCCAGGTCTGAGAGAGTTCGGTTGCGCATGGATTTTCCTTATCAATATTGTTGCCTAACGTTAGCGTAATTTTAGTGGGAACACGATGGTTGCCCGGCAGTTAATGATGTAAATCAAAGCATAAACGCGATAAATGCGTACCCTGTAGCTAAAATACTGAATAACCACGATATATATAACTTTATATAGCGTGGTTATTCTGGCGAAAGAATGTCAGGAAAGCTACTATTCCTGAACCAGTTTCCTGTGAAACACACACTCTAGCCCCTGCGCCTAAGTCGTAAGATAAGGTGCCCGGGCCGCACCCATGAGGTGCCAGGGTGCAGTAAGAAATGACTGCATCTCCCGTATTTGGAAAGGTGTATATGGTTACCCAACTTACCGATGCATTTGAGCGCAAGTTCTATTACTTACGCCTGTCCGTGACCGACGTATGCAACTTTCGTTGTACTTATTGCCTGCCTGACGGTTACAAACCCCATGGCGTCGCCAATAAGAGCTTCCTCTCCATCGATGAAGTGCGTCGCATCACCCGCGCCTTTGCCAGCCTGGGCACAGAAAAAATCCGTCTTACCGGTGGCGAACCCTCTTTACGTCGTGACTTTACCGACCTCATCGCTGCGGTACGTGAAAACCAGTCTATCCGCCATATTGCGGTGACCACCAATGGGTATCGCCTGGCGCGGGATGTCCAGACCTGGCGTGATGCCGGGCTGACGGCCCTCAATGTGAGTGTGGATAGCCTTGATGCCCGCCAATTCCAGGCCATCACCGGTCAGGATAAATTCCGCCAGGTAATGGACGGTATCGACGCCGCCTTTGCCGCCGGTTTTGAGCAGGTCAAAGTTAACACCGTGCTGATGCGCGATGTTAACTTGCACCAACTGGATACCTTCCTCGCCTGGATTAAACCACGCCCGATTCAGTTACGTTTTATTGAGCTGATGGAAACCGGCGACGGCGGCGACTTGTTCCGCAAACACCATGTCTCCGGCAGCGTCATCCGCGAACAGCTCCTGGCCCGGGGCTGGATCCATCAAATCCGTAGCCGCAGCGATGGCCCGGCCCAGGTGTTCTGCCATCCGGATTACGCCGGCCAGATTGGGCTAATTATGCCCTATGAAAAAGACTTCTGCGCCAGCTGCAACCGTCTGCGGGTTTCTGCGGTGGGTAACCTCCACCTGTGCCTGTTTGGCGAGGGGGGGATCACCCTTAGAGATTTGCTGGCGGACGATAATCAACAACAGGCGTTAGAGGCCCGCATTGCCTCCGCCCTTGCCCAGAAAAAGCAAACCCACTTCCTGTTAGACGGGAACACGGGTAGCACACAAAATCTGTCTTATATCGGCGGCTAACGCCGGCGTAAAAGGAGTGACATCATGAGCCAAGCCAGTGCAGCGTTTTCCCCACTGCAGGTCGCCGTATTGACTATTTCCAGCCGCCGCACAGCGGAGGACGACACCTCCGGTGATTATCTGCGTGAAAGCGCCAAAGAGGCCGGGCACCACATTGCCACCAGCGCCATCGTCAAAGAAAACCGCTATGCCATCCGCGCCAAAGTCTCCCACTGGATCGCCGATGAAGATGTGCAGGTGATTTTGATTAACGGCGGCACCGGTTTTACCGACGGTGACCAGGCCCCGGAAGCGCTGGCCCCGTTATTTGACCGTGAAATCGAAGGCTTTGGTGAAGTGTTCCGCATGCTCTCTTTCGAAGAGATCGGAACCTCAACCCTCCAGTCCCGGGCCATTGCCGGGATGGCGAATGGCACCCTGATTTTTGCCATGCCGGGGTCCACTAAGGCCTGCCGCACCGCCTGGGATAACATTATTGCGCCCCAGTTGGATGCCCGCACCCGTCCGTGTAACTTCCACCCTCATATCAAGAAATAAGCCACCATGCCGCAACTAACCCATATTAATGCCGCCGGTGAGGCGCACATGGTGGATGTTTCCGCCAAAGCAGAAACCGTGCGTGAAGCCCGTGCCGAAGCCTTTGTCACCATGCACCCGCAGACCCTGGCGATGATTGTTGAAGGCAGCCATCATAAAGGTGACGTTTTCGCCACCGCCCGTATCGCCGGGATCCAGGCCGCCAAGCGCACCTGGGAACTCATTCCGCTGTGCCACCCGCTGCTGCTGAGTAAAGTAGAAGTACAGCTGGAAGCGGAAACCGAACATAATCGGGTACGCATTGAATCCGTCTGCCGTTTGACCGGTAAAACCGGGGTTGAAATGGAAGCCCTGACTGCCGCTTCCGTGGCGGCGTTGACCATCTACGACATGTGCAAAGCGGTGCAAAAAGACATGGTGATTGGCCCGGTTCGCCTGTTGGCGAAAAGCGGCGGCAAATCCGGCGATTTCAAGGTGGATACCCATGATTAAGGTTTTATTTTTCGCTCAAGTCCGTGAGCTGGTGGGCTGCGACATCCTACAGCTGGAAGACAATGTAGCCGACAATGTAGAAGCCCTGCGCCAGCATCTGGCCCAACAGGGTGGCCGTTGGGAACTGGCCCTGGAAGCCGGTAAGCTGCTGGCGGCGGTGAACCAGTCCCTGGTGGCCTTCGATCACCCAGTACAACCCGGGGATGAAGTCGCCTTCTTCCCACCGGTTACCGGGGGATAATGACATGGATAACAACACCCGGATCCGCGTCGGCCACGAAAATTTCAGCGTTGGCGATGAGTACCAGTGGTTGGCTCAGTGCGACGACGACGGCGCGGTGGTGACCTTCACCGGTAAAGTTCGTAACCATAATCTTGGCGATAGTGTTAGCGCTCTGACCCTGGAGCACTATCCGGGGATGACGGAAAAAGCTCTGGAAGAGATCGTGGCGGAGGCCCGCAATCGTTGGCCGCTGCAACGGGTTTCATTGATCCACCGGATTGGTGAACTGTGGCCTGGGGATGAAATTGTCTTTGTCGGGGTGACCGGCGCTCACCGCAGTCAGGCCTTTGAAGCCGCTGAGTTTATGATGGATTATCTGAAAACCCGCGCCCCATTCTGGAAGCGTGAAGCCACGGCGGAAGGGGATCGTTGGGTGGAGGCCCGCGACAGCGATAAACAGGCCGCCACCCGCTGGTAACTCCTTATTGAAAAACTTGTGTTAGGCTTACCAGGGGTGGGGTTCACCCCTGGTAGCCGGCCACTCCCGGCCTTTCGACAAGAGGCAGTATCATGGATAGATTTCCACGTTCTAATGGGACCATCATCCAGCAAGCCCGTGGCGGTTTGCAGACTTATATGGCCCAAGTTTATGGGTGGATGACCTGCGGGCTATTACTCACCGCTGTCATTGCCTGGTATGCCGCCAACACCCCGGCGGTGATGATGTTTGTCTTCTCCAGCAAAATTACTTTCTTTGGCTTGATTATCGCTCAGCTGGCATTGGTATTTGTACTATCCGGCATGGTACATAAACTCAGTGCCGGGGTGGCGACCTCGCTATTTATGCTGTACTCGGCACTAACGGGACTAACCTTCGCCAGTATTTTTGTGGTTTATACCTATTCCTCCATTGCCAGCACCTTTGTGGTTACCGGGGGGATGTTTGGGGCCATGAGCCTGTATGGTTACACCACCAAACGTGATCTAAGTGGTATGGGTTCAATGCTGTTTATGGCGCTGATTGGCCTGATCCTGGCTTCTGTAGTGAATATCTGGCTGAAAAGTACCGCGTTAATGTGGGCAGTGACTTATATCGGGGTGCTGGTGTTTGTCGGCCTGACTGCCTACGACACCCAGAAGCTGAAAAACATCGGTGAGCAAATCGATGTAAGTGATAAAGACCAGCTGCGCAAATACTCGATCCTCGGCGCCCTCACTTTATACCTGGATTTCATCAACCTGTTCTTGATGCTGCTACGCATCTTTGGCAACCGCCGCTAAACAGTCAAAAGGCGCCTACCGGCGCCTTAATTATTTAACTTGTTCAGCCCCGTTTGCGGGTAGGGACTGGTTTTTCTCCCGCAGATGTTTGGCCCGGCTTTCCAGCCACAGCCAGACCACCGTGGCGATCAGCAGCGGTAAGAAGAAGTAGAGCGCCCGCCAAATCAGCAGGGCGGCAATAATCGCTCCGTTACTTAATGGCCCACCGCGCAGCAGCGCCACAAATACGGCTTCCGTTACCCCAATCCCCGCCGGGATATGGACAATCACCCCGGCGATACTGCTTACCAGCAGAGTGCCGAGAATAAATAGGAAATCTACTTTCATCCCCATCAATAGCCAGATGGTGGCCCCCATGGTGCACCAGTTAAGGCTGGAAATCGCCATTTGCACCAGGGCGAAACGCCAGGAGGGCAGGATTAACTTTTGCCCCCGCACCGTGACGTGACGGCGTTTGGCAAAGGCACAGGCCCACAGATAAACCATGATCACCGCCAGCAATACACCGCCGAGGATGCGCAGGCTGGTACCGGTGATATACCAGTGGGGCGGCAGGGTAACCAGCCCGGAAACAAACAACATCCCGCCAGTCAGGATGTAGCCCAGCCAGTTGGTGGCGATGCTCATGGAGAAGATGCGGGTGATGGTGGCCCCCGGCAGGCCGAGCCGGGAGTAAAGCCGGTAGCGCATCCCGATGCCGCCCACCCAAGTACTTAGCGTCAGGTTAAAGGCGTAACACACAAAAGAAACCATCATCACCTGGCGCTTACGCAGCCGGTGGCGGCACCATAACCGGGCCAGCAAATCATAGCAGCCATAAATCAGGTAGCTCAGCACCACTAAAGCCAGGGCGGCCGCCAGGCGCCAGGGGTCAACATGACTGATGGCCTGCCACACCTCTGGCCAGTCAATCTTAGCTGCATAAAACACCAGCAGTACGATCACCGCCACCAGGAACAGCCCGGTCAGCACCCGCTTTGCCAGCTTCCAGCGTTGATGGGCCATCAGGAATTAGCCTCAGATTTTTCAGGGCCGGTCTGATCCTGGGTTTCCATCTCCGGTTGAACCGGTGGTTCCACCAGTGAAAGACGTGGGGTATGGGCCGGAAGCCAGCCCACCATCGCCGGGAAGTGGCGCAGGAAGTGGAAGGTGATTACCCCGATACCCAGATTTAGCCAGTTACGCCGGGGTAGCATTGATTTATCCACCTTTACCGAGTCCGCTTTCATCAGACCCGTCAGGTTATCGCTTAAGGTCTGGTTGAACTGACGATCGTAGATAATCAGGTTGGCTTCCAGATTGAGTGACAGACTCAGTGGGTCAAGATTACTGGAGCCAACGGTGGCCCAGTGGTCGTCCATGACGGCCACTTTGCCATGCAGCGGGCGGCGTTTATATTCGTAAATTTCTACGCCACCCTGGGCAAGGTAGTTGTAAAGCAGGCGGGCGCCAACTTTCACCAGCGGAATATCCGGCTCCCCTTGAACAATTAACTGAACCCGGACCCCGCGCCGGGCAGCGCTACGCATGGCGTGCAATAGCCTATAGCCGGGGAAGACATAGGCATTGGCAATGATAACCCGGCGCCGGGCTTTGGTGAGCATCCGCATGTAATAGCGTTCAATGTCATCCCGGTGGCGGTCGTTATCGCGCCAAACGAACAGTGCCTGGGCATCTCCCGTCTCAGGCATATCTAACGCTTTATAGCGGCGGCGCTGCCACCAGCGCCGGGCCTGCTCATGGCCTGGCAAGTTTGCCAGAACAAAGTGGTAAATATCCTGAACCACCGGCCCTGTGACCCGTACCGCATAATCCTGTTTGGCCTCGGGGCCATAACTGGTGACATGTTCCGCAGAATAGTTGATCCCGCCGACAAAGGCGATTTCCCCATCCACCACCACGATTTTACGGTGCATGCGGCGGAACAGGTTGGTGCGCATACCCATGAGTTTGGGGCGCGGGTCGTAATAGCGGAACAGCACCCCGGCTTGCGTCAGGCTGCCGACAAAAGCTTCACTAAGATCTGGGGAACCATAGCCATCTAAGAGCACTTCAACCCGCACCCCACGATGAGCAGCAGCGAGCAAAACTTCATGCAGGCGTTGGCCCACGTCATCATCGAACCAGATAAACGTCTCTAACAGCACTTTGCTTTCGGCGTCGCTAATGGCTTTAAACAGGGCAGGGTAGTATTCATCGCCATTTTCCAGCAATTCAATGTGGTTTCCATTACACCAACGATTACTCACAGGGTTAACTCCACGGCTAGAGGGGCATGATCGGAAAGATGTCGCCAGTTACGTAACGGTAAAACGGCGGGGACACTAGCAGTGGCATTTTTAACATATACCCGATCTAGGCGGAGTAGGGGGAATTCCACCGGGAAGGTACGGGCAGGTCGCCCCCAGGCACGGGTGAACACTTCCTCCAGACCACAGCGGTGGGATAATATTTTATTGGCTTTACCGCGCCAGTCATTGAAATCACCGGCGACCACCACCGGATCTTCCCGAGGATAACTATTAACCAAGGCCGACAGCATTTCCAGCTGGGCCTGGCGGTGAACTTCTTTAAGGCCAAGATGGACACAAATCACATGAACGGTATGGTGGGGCAGCGTCAGGGTACAGTCCAGCAAACCGCGCTTTTCATGGCCTTCAATCGAAATATCGCGATTATGATGATTGGCAATGGGATAGCGCGACAGCACCGCATTGCCATGATGCCCTTCTGGATAAACCGCATTACGGCCATAGGCCCACTGATGCCAGATAGCGTCGGCAATAAACTCGTAATGCCCGGTGGCAGGCCAGTGTTCAATTTTTGCGGAGTGAGCCTCATGGGCGCCCATCACCTCCTGCAAACAGACCACGTCGGCATTCACCAGCCGCACCGCTTCCCGTAGTTCTGGGAGGATAAAGCGGCGGTTAAATGTGGTAAAACCTTTATGAGTGTTAATAGTGAGTAGACGAAGGGTAGCGGCTCCCTGGGTACCGGACATGTGGCTCCTTGATTTTCTCAGACAAAAATAAAGTGTAGTCTTTGTCACAAATATTGGCCCGGTTACGGAATTATCCGGGAATAGGTTTAGTCTGAGATGCAGAGAAATATACTTCTGGAGGGTAGCCATGAAGTGGCAACAGCGGATACGCGTACTCACTGGCCTCGGGTGCTGGCAGATTATGCTACATATATTGATTTTGACGGTGTTGGTCGCGGGCTGGAAGCATAAAGCGTTGGTCGAGGTGGGTGTGGGCCTGTGCCTACTGTATGGCGTAACTTTCCTGGCGGTGTGGGGTTTACAGCATTACCGCCGGGGATGGCAACGTGAACTCGGGGACACCCTCGAAGAACTCACCACCAGTTGGTACTTTGGCTGCGCCCTGATTGCCCTGTGGTTAATCTCGCGCTTGGTGAACAACCCGGTATTAATGAGCATCGCCGGGCTGGCGTTGCTGGCTGGCCCGACGCTGGTTTCCATACTGACTAAAGAACGTTCTTCAACCCACCTTGCGGCGAAACAGCACATACGCCGCTGAGCCTGAAGCGGCGGCTATTACCATCAGCGGCCACAAGCTGCGCCACACTAGGTTTAAGCTGGCATCCTTAAGATAAATTTCTTTGGCGATGCTGGTGAAGTGCCGGATGGGGTTCACCCACGTTAGGTTTTGCAGCCACACCGGCATATTCTCCACCGGCGCTAAATAACCCGAGAGCAAAATCGCGGGCATAATAAAGCAAAAGCCGCCAATAAATCCCTGTTGTTGAGTGGTACACAACGCGGCAATCAGTAGGGCAATACCAATTAACGACATTCCGTATACCAACATGGTGAAGTAAAATAGCGTCGGCGAGCCATTAAAGGGAATGCCGTACAGCAAAATCCCCACCCCAAACACTACGCTGGCCTGGCATAAGGCCACAATCAAAGCTGGCACCGCCTTACCCAAAATAATTTGCCAAGAGGCCAGCGGGCTAACTAAGAGCTGCTCCATGGTGCCTTGCTCGCGCTCGCGGGCCATAGAAATCACCAAAATACCCATGACCCCAATGGTTGTGACCATGGCAATCAACGAGGGGATAATAGGCCATTTGTAATCCAGATTCGGGTTATACCAGTTGCGATAAGCCATACTGTTGTCCTTTGCCGTGGACTGCCCCAATAGCTCCAGCTGATATTGGCCAACAATTTGTTGTAAATAGTTGGCCGCTACCTGGGCACTATTGGAATTTCGGCCATCCAGAATAATCTGTAAGTTACTGGGCTTGCGGTTGGCGAGGTGACGAGAAAAATCCGCCGGGAAGCGCACCACCAAAAGCGCCTGTTGGTTTTCCAGCACCGTAACCGCGTCTTGATGGCGCTGGACCACCCTGACTTTGGTAAAGGCGGTGGCGCTGACAATACGCTGGATCAGCTCCACGGAATATTTGCCGCTGTCTTCATTATGGATGGCGATGGTGGCATTACGCACTTCTAGCGTGGCCGCAAAGGGGAAGATCAGCATCTGGATCAGCACCGGTAAAATTAACACCGCCCGGGTTTGCGGTTCACGCCACAGGGAGTGCAGCTCCTTAATAATAAGCGTCAATAATCGGTAATACATAGGTATCCTTACTCTAACCGACGTTGGGTCTTAAATGCGGTAAGACCAAACAGAGCTACCGCAAAAACGATCAAAGAGAGCGCGTTAAAAATCAGCACCGGGTAAATATCGCCCGCCAGAAACAGGCTTTGCAGGGTACTCACGAAGTAGCGTGCGGGTATTAGATAGGTCACCAGTTGAATAGCTTCCGGCATACTACTGATCTGGAAAATAAAACCGGAAAGCATCACTGAGGGCAGAAAGACCGCATTCATGGCGGTCTGTGCAGCATTAAACTGGCTGCGGATCACCGTGGAAATCAATAGCCCCAGTCCCAGGGTGTTAATTAAAAAAAGACTGCCGATTGACAGCAGAAATAGCAGTGAACCGCGCCACGGCACGTCGAGCACATAGATGGCCACCAGCATACACAGCCCCATGGCCAGCATCCCGAGGAAGTAATAGGGCACCAACTTGCACAGCAGCAATTCCATCCGAGTAACTTCGGTAGACAGCAGTGCCTCCATGGTGCCCCGTTCCCATTCCCGGGCAACCACCAGTGAGGTCAAAATCGCCCCGAGAACCGTCATGATAATAGTGATAGCGCCGGGGATAATAAAATGGCGGCTTATGGCTGCTGGGTTAAACCAAAAGCGTGCTTGCACATTGATTAACGGCTGAATGGTATTACCACGAGTAATGGCCTGTAATGCCTGCCATTCATGCCAGATCCCCTGCACGTACCCACGCACAAAATTGGCGGTATTGGCATCGGTAGCATCGGTGATCACCTGCACCGGCATCGCGCTTTTATAGCGGATCATCCGCAGGTCAAAATCCACCGGCACCACCACAATGCCGCGAATTTTACCGGTCTGCATCTGGTCCATTAATAATGCCCGGGAGTCAGCGATGGTCGGCTCTACAAAAGGGGATGAAATCAGGCTATTAACGAAATCCGTCGATAATTCACTGCGCTGCTCAATCACCACCCCTAACCGCAGACGGTTGGTATCGAGGTTGATGCCGTAGCCAAAAATCGTCAGCAGCACCAGCGGCAGTACGACGGCAATCAGCCAACTGCTGGGGTCACGGAGAATTTGACGGGTTTCCTTTACGCACAGCGCCATGGCCCGGCGGCGACTAAGCCAACTGAACATGCTGGTGCTCCTTATCCCACTGGTGAATGAGCGCGATAAATGCCTGCTCCATGGTGGGGTCAGGTTGAGCTGGGGTGACGGTTTTTGCTTTTAGGGTGTCCGGTGTGCCACTGGCAATCAATTGGCCCCGATAGACTAGCCCTATACGGTCGCAATATTCAGCCTCATCCATAAAATGAGTGGTCACCATCACGGTGACCCCTTTGCCTACCAGGCTGTTGATATGCTGCCAGAACTCCCGCCGGGTAAGGGGGTCAACGCCGGAGGTCGGCTCATCGAGAAACAGAATGTCCGGCTCGTGCATTAAAGCACAGGCCAGGGCCAGACGCTGTTTAAAGCCGAGGGGCAGGGCATCGGTAGCTTGGTTGAGAATGCCTTCAAGGGCGAAGGCTTCAACCATGCAGGCTATTTTCTCTTGCTGGCGTTTGCCGCGAAGCCCATAAATACCGGAAAAGAAGCGCAGGTTTTGTTTCACCGTGAGGTTGCCGTAGAGCGAGAATTTCTGGGCCATATAGCCCAGATGCTGCCGTGCTTTGCCTCCACCCACTTTGAAATCCATGCCCAGTACCAATGCTTTCCCGGCAGTGGGAGTCAGTAGGCCGCACATCATTTTAAAGGTGGTGGATTTCCCTGCGCCATTTGGCCCTAACAAACCATAGATTTCCCCGCGTTTTACCTGAAAACTGACATCACGGGTGGCCGCAAAGTCGCCAAATATTTTGGTGAGAGCGCGGGCTTCAATCACCGCGTTGCTGCCATCGTTTTCAACGGTGTGGGCAACGGCCCCCAGAGGAGAAGCTTGATGGCTGGCCCCGCCTAATAAGTCGATAAAAGCATCCTCGAAGCGGGGTGGGGTGGGCAACAGACCGGCTTCCGTCAGGCCCAATGCATCCGTCAGCCGTGGTCTTTCTATCCCCTTGCGGGCCACAACACGCACAGACTTCCCCTGAATAACGCCGTCACTCACCTCCGGCCGGGCCAAGGCGCGCTGTAATAAGCGGCGGTTATTCTCACCGGCTATCTGGGCCAGATAACAGCGGCCATTCATAGTCTGAGTGAGTTTGGCGGGGGAGCCGTAGTAGAGCAGCTCGCCTTCATTCAACAATAGAATAGTGCGGCATTGCTCGGCTTCATCCAGATAGGAAGTGCTCCAGACGATCAGCATACCTTCCCCGGCCAGGGCATGAACCATCTGCCATAGCTCCCGGCGTGAGATAGGATCGACCCCTACGCCCGGCTCATCCAGTAATAGCACCTTGGGCGCGCCCACCAGGGTACAGGCCAGGCCTAATTTTTGTTTCATTCCCCCGGAAAGCTTGCCGGCTAAACGCCCGGTAAAGGCTGCCAGATTGGTAAACGCCAGTAATCGGTCAAAGATCTGTTGGCGTTGGTGCCGCTGGACGCTACGCAGTTCGGCATACAGCTCCAGGTTCTCCATTACGGTAAGATCTTCATACAGGCCAAACTTCTGCGGCATATAACCCATGATCCCGTGAAGCTGGCTGACATCGCGAATCGGATCTAAACCATTGATGATGGCCGCGCCTTCGCTGGTGGGCATTAACCCGGCCAGCATACGTATCAGGGTAGTTTTACCTGCCCCATCCGGGCCAACCAACCCGGTGACAGCACCACCGTGGATGTCCACCGTTAGGCTCGATACTGCGGGTTTATTCATTCCTTTAAAGCGTTTGATTAAGCCGGAGAGCTGGATGAGCGAGGCGGGCTGCGTCATGCTTTTTCCTCATCCTCAAACACGATGGTCACCGGCATACCCTGGCGCAATTGGTTATCCGCATCGGTCACGATAATACGCAGCCGATACACCAGGTCGGTGCGCAATTCAGGGGTTTCCACGCTTTTAGGGGTAAACTCAGCGGTGGGTGAGACAAAGCCAATTTTGCCGCGCCACGGGGTGTGGCTGCGGCCGTCACTGTAAATCAGTACTTGCCGCCCCGGCTGTGCCTGGCCGAGATGGCTTTCATCAATATAGGCCCGGACCCAGACCGGGTCAGTTAGGGAGAGGCTTAACACCGTGCTACCCGCCGAGAGCAGCGTACCTGGCTCTACCGCCCGGGTGAGGATAATGCCGTCGGCCGGGGCTATCAGCGCGGTATCTTGCAAATCAAGCGTGGACTGGGCTAATTTGGCTTCAGCCTGATCAAGAATGGCTTTGGCATTGGTGATTTCCTGGGAGCGGCTGCCGGCCTGGAATTGGGCATGTTTATCTTGGGCGGCTTTTAAATTGGCCTTGGCCTGGTCGAGAGAGGAACGGGCATTGGCCAGATCATTGGCAGAGACTAAATGGCGTTTCCACAGGGTTTGCTGGCGCTGCCAGAACTCCTGGGCATAGACCGCCGCCGCTTTGGCTTGATTAACCGCCGCTTCGGCTTGGGCAATTTCTTCAGCCCGATAGCCCTCAAGCACCAGTTCAAACTTGGCTTTGGCAGCCTCCATTGCGGCCAGAGCATGGTCGCGGGCGTTGAGATAAGGGGTGATATCCTGTTCGCCAATCAATTGCCCCTTTTGAACGCTGTCACCTTCATCCACGTCCAGCCGCGCCAGGCGGCCACCCACGCGGAAGCTAATATCGACGGAGCGGATATCAACATTACCGTACAATGTTAGGGCTGGCGGAGGGTTTTTAGCGTAATAGTGCCAACCTAAAACCCCTGCTGCTACCAATGCCGCAAGCAAGCAAATCCATCTGCTCAATTTCATCACTACATCCTTATAATAAGTTCCTTATTAGGATAAGTTCTAAATGAGCACTTTGGATCTTGGCACTTTTCCGAGAATGTTAATCTTTCAGACTAACTTCAGTATTTCCCTGAATATCTGCATCCTTTAATGTCCTATTACCCTATCTTGCGGCGGAACATGGCATAGGCCGCAGAACCGGTGGTTACGGCTATCACTAACAGTGGCCACAGGCTTTGCCAGACAATCCCAAAGCTGGCGTCCTTGAGATAAATTTCTTTGGTGATGTCAGTAAAATGGCGGATGGGGTTTACCCAAGTCAGGTTTTGCAGCCACACCGGCATATTCTCCACCGGCGAAACATAACCCGATAGCAAGATTGCCGGCATCATAAAGACAAATACCCCGATAAATGCCTGCTGCTGGGTCGAGCACAGGGCAGAAATCAGTAGACCAAACCCCACTAAAGACAGCCCGTAAATCACCATGGTGAAGTAAAACAGCAGCAGCGATCCGGAGAAAGGGATCCCATAAGCCCAGATCCCCACACCAAGCACAATGGTGGCCTGGAACATCGCGACTATCATGGCGGGCGCCCCTTTACCGACAAAAATTTGCCAGGTAGCGAGAGGGGAAACTAGTAACTGGTCGAGGGTGCCCTGTTCCCGTTCCCGGGCCACTGAAAGTGAGGTAACGATCATCACCCCGATGGTGGTGATCATGGCAATCAGCGACGGCACTACAAACCATTTGTAATCCAGGTTCGGGTTGTACCAATTACGGATCACCAGTTCGCTATTGTTGGGTTTCGGCTGGCCTTCCAGCAGTGACTGCTGATAATTGCTCACAATCTGCTGGAGATAGTTGGCAGCAATTTGGGCGCTGTTAGAGTTACGGCCATCCAGCAGGATTTGCAGCGGGGCGGTTTGGTGTTGCGCCAGTTTGCGGGAGAAATCAGCCGGGAAACGGATCAGCAATAACGCCTTTTGGTTATCTAACGTCGGGCGGATCTCTTGGGGGCTTTTAAGTAATAGCACGTGGGAGAACGCCTTCGCCTGGGCAAAACGCTGGGTCAGCTCAATGGCGTGCTTGCCGTTGTCTTCGTTATAAATGGCGATGGTGGCGTTGGTGACTTCCAGGGTGGCGGCAAAGGGGAACAGCAGCACCTGGATCAGCACCGGCATAATCAATATTGCCCGGGTCTGTGGCTCCCGCAGCAGGGACTGAAGCTCTTTGCGTATTAGGGTGAGTAATCGGTGCAACATACAGGCTCCTTAATCCAGACGGCGCTTGGTTTTCAGGGCGGTTAGCCCGATAAACAGCACCGCAGAAGCGATCAAAAACAGCACATTCACAATCAGTACCGAGGCAATATTCCCTGCCAAAAACAGGCTTTGTAGGGTACTGACGAAATAGCGGGCCGGGATCACGTAGGTCACCGCACGGATCACTGCAGGCATACTGTCGATCTGGAAGATAAACCCGGACAGCATAATCGACGGCAGGAAGGCGGCGTTCAGGGCCACCTGGGCGGCGTTAAATTGGTTACGGGTGATGGTGGAAATCAACAACCCCATCCCCAGGGTGCTGAGCAAAAACAGGCTGGTGATCAGGAACAGTAAAATCAACGAACCGCGCCACGGCACCCCCAGAACAAAAATCGCCACCACCATACACAGGGCCATCGCCAACATGCCAAGGAAGTAATAGGGGATTAGCTTGCACAGTAGCAGCTCGGTGCGGGTGATTTCGGTGGAGAGCAGGGCCTCCATAGTGCCGCGCTCCCACTCCCTGGCTACCACCAGAGAGGTCAAAATCGCGCCAATTACCGTCATGATGATGGTTATCGCACCGGGGATAATAAAGTGCTGGCTGATGGCTGCCGGGTTAAACCAGTAGCGCAGCTGCACATCAATCAAGGGCGCAAAGGCCTGGCCGCGATCGGTGGCCCGTTGGGCTTGCCAGATTTGCCAGATCCCCTGGACATAGCCTTGTACAAAGTTAGCGGTGTTTGGCTCAGAGCCATCGGTAATCACCTGAATCGGCGCAGTATCATTGGGCCGGGCCATACGGGCATCAAAATCCACCGGGATCACGACAATCCCGCGCACTTTCCCCGCCTGCATCCGGGCCACTAAATTGGCGCGGTTGTCGCTGATAGTGGGGTCGATAAACGGTGAGCCGGTAACAGTGTGGGCAAAATCGAGGGCGGTTTCACTCTGTTGCTCCAGCAGCACCCCAAGCTTGAGACGGCTGGAGTCGAGGTTGATCCCATAACCGAAGATAAACAGCAGCATCAGAGGGATCACCACCGCAATCAGCCAACTGCTTGGGTCCCGTAGGATTTGCCGGGTTTCTTTGATACACAGGGCGCGCACCCGCCGCCCGCTGATCCAATTAGCCATGGGCATGCTCCTCATCCCATTGATGGATAAGGCCAATAAACGCCTGCTCCATAGTGGGGTCTGGTTCGGTATCACTGGCAGCCTGGGCCTTAAGATCGTCCGGGGTACCGCTGGCAATGATCTGCCCCCGGTACACCAGCCCGATGCGGTCACAATATTCGGCCTCATCCATAAAGTGGGTAGTGACCATCACGGTGACGCCTTTCTCCACCATACTATTGATATGCAGCCAGAATTCCCGGCGGGTTAGGGGATCTACCCCTGAGGTCGGCTCATCAAGAAACAGAATATCCGGCTCATGCATCAGGGAACAGGCCAGGGCTAGCCGCTGTTTAAAGCCCAAGGGTAGTGAATCCGTCGCTTGGTTGAATATCGGCTTGAGGCCGAAGGCTTCACTCATACGGGTGATTTTCTCTTCCTGCGCCTTACCGCGCAGGCCATATACTCCGGAGAAAAACCGCAAATTTTGCTGCACCGTCAGGTTGCCGTAAAGGGAGAATTTTTGCGCCATATAGCCCAGATGCTGGCGGGCCTTGCCGGAGCTGACTTTCAAATCCATCCCCAGCACCAGCGCCTTACCGGAAGTGGGGGTAAGCAGGCCGCACATCATTTTGAAGGTGGTGGATTTACCGGCCCCGTTCGGGCCAAGCAGGCCGAATATCTCCCCGCGCTTCACGGCAAAATCTACGTTGTCGGTGGCGGCAAAATCGCCAAACATCTTGGTGAGCGATTTGGCCTCGATGACGGTTTCACTGCCGTCGTCCTCCACCTGATGGAGAATCGCCCCCAGGGGGGATTCTTCGGTACTGGCCCCGCCAAGCAAATCAATAAAGGCATCTTCAAAGCGCGGGGCCGTGGCGGCAATGTGCTCGTCGGTGAGTTTTAGGGCAGCGGCCACCGCCTGGCCTTCCACGCCTTTACGGGCAATCAGGCGCACGGATTTACCTTGGATGACCCCATCGCTGATTTCCGGCTGTTTTAACGCTTTTTGTAATAGCCGCCGATTGTTCTCACCGGGCTGGTTTACCAGCCAGCAGCGGCCGGTCATTTTTTCGGTGAGCTGGTGGGGAGCACCCTGGTATAACAGCTCGCCTTCATTCATCAGCAAGATATCCCGGCACTGCTCTGCTTCATCCAGGTAAGAGGTGCTCCACAGGATCAGCATCCCTTCACCTGCCAGCTCGTGCACCATTTGCCACAATTCGCGGCGGGAAATCGGGTCAACACCCACTCCAGGCTCATCCAGCAACAATACCTGTGGGGACCCCACCAGAGTGCAGGCCAGGCCAAGCTTTTGTTTCATCCCGCCAGAGAGCTTGCCTGCCAGCCGCCCGGTAAAGGGGGCCAGGGCGGTGAAAGAGAGCAACTTCTCAAACACCTGATGGCGCTGCTCACCGGTAACGCTACGTAAATCGGCATACAGGTTAAGGTTTTCCATTACCGTCAAATCTTCATACAGGCCGAATTTCTGCGGCATATAGCCAAGAATGGCATGGAGTTCGCTGTCGTTGGCGATGGGATCTAAGCCATTCACTTCGGCTCGGCCCTGGGTGGGGGCCATTAACCCGGCCAGCATCCGCATCAGCGTGGTTTTACCGGCCCCATCCGGCCCCACCAGCCCGGTGACCGCCCCGGCGCGGATTTCCGCATTGAAGCTGGCGACGGCGGGTTTATCCATGCCTTTGAAGGACTTCACTAAACCCTCAAGGCGGATCAGATGGTTAACGGTGCCCATTGCCATCACCTTCAGCGAAGGAAATCGTCACCGGCATCCCCTGGCGCAAGCTGTTATCGGCATCCGTCACAATGATGCGCAGGCGATAAACCAGGTCAGTCCGCAAATCCGGCGTTTCAACGGTTTTTGGCGTGAATTCAGCGGTAGGGGAGATAAAGCCAATTTTGCCATGCCAGGGCTTATCCGGGCGGCTGTCATTGTAAATCAGCACTTCCCGGCCCGGCTGAGCCTGGCTAAGGCTGGTTTCGTTGACGTAGGCCCGCACCCATACCGGGCGGGTGAGGGAGAGGGTCAACACCGTGCTCCCGGCGTTAAGCAGGGTGCCCGGCTCCACGGCGCGGGTTAACAGGGTGCCATCGGCAGGGGCCACCAACGTGGTATCACTCAGATCAAGGCGGGCCTGATCGCGTTGGGCCAGGGTCTGTTCAAGGCTGGCCTTGGCTTGGGCTATTTCCTGCGGGCGGTTACCGGCCCGATATTGGTTAAGTTTATCCTGGGCGGCCTTGAGGTTGGCATTGGCCTGATCGCGGGCAGAACGGGCGTTTTCCAGGTCGTCAGCGGATACGGTACGGGAGTTCCATAACCCCTGCTGGCGTTGATAGAAGCTTTGGGCATAGGCTGCGGCAGCCTGGGTTTGCTTCAGGGCCGCAGCGGCTTGGGCAATTTCTTCCGAACGGTAACCGGCCATCAACAGGTCATATTTGGCTTGAGCTGCCGCCACATTGGCCTCTGCCTGGTTTAGGGCGTTCTGGTAGGGGGTTTTATCCTGCTCGCCAAGGATTTGCCCTTGGCGAATGCTGTCCCCCTCATCCACGGTGAGTTTCTCCAGACGCCCCCCTACCCGGAAGCTCATGTCCACGGTGCGAATATCCACGTTGCCATACAGCGTCAAGGCGGCCGGTGGGCGGGTTACATACCAGGCTGTGGCCGCTACAGCCGCCACAATAGCCAGAATCACAATGATAATAAGCGCTTTTTTCCTGTTCACGCTGTGCTCCTCTGTTGAGAAAGTCCTTGAAGGATAAAATCAAAATGTTGGGTAACTACCCGGGTAATCAGTTGGCTATTGTGTTGGTCAAATTGCTGCCAGCCGGTGCGCAACAGGGCGGTTTCCTGTAATAGGCGGAAGGTCAGGATCTCCCCCAGCAAAGCATGGGTATGGACGATGGTTTCCACGTCATCGGGATCGCGCCCGGTGTAGCGGCCTATTAAAGCCGTCATATGGGCATGCATTGGTTCGATAACCTGCTGGTGGATCAGGCGATAGGCCGGGGTGGGGGAGAGCTGCTCACGGGAGATAAACTTGCTCAGGTTCAGGGTTTCATCCTGGGTGAGCAGGGCAATCATATGGCCGATAACTTGGTGGATCAGCGCCCGGATTTTTGACTTATCTACCGGATCTTCAGCCAGGATCGCAATGGCGCTCATCAACTGAGGTTGTAGCTGCTCGCCGATAAAATCGGCAATCCAGCGGGCGCAAGCAGTATAGAGATCTTCTTTAGAGCCAAAGTAGTAGGCAATGGCGGCAATGTTCTGCTCGGCCAGGGCGGCGATGTCGCGGGTGGTGGCATGGAGACCATACTCACCAAACTGCGCTAGCGCCGCACGGATCAGCTGATTTTTTGCCTGCTCACCTCGTGGGGTGGTGGGGGTATAGGTTGCCGTCATCAGGTCACTCTAAAGTTAATCAATCGATTGATTAACTTTACTACTGCAATTCAAATATTGTCCAGCGATAGTGCACAAATGTGTCTGAATTGAGGAAATTCTTTATGTTTAAGCCGGGTTTAAAATTCTGCGCCAGGTCACAAAAAATGGTACACTCCCCCGCCTCATGGCACCGTGGTTTGTGCCCTGCTGTAGCGGTTCCCCCGCTTTAAATGTCCTCCCTGGAAACTACACTGTGTTTAAACGGTCAGGGCGGTCTGGAGTAGTTATGTCCTTCGAATCCCTTGGATTAAGCACCGAAATCCTGCGCGCCGTAGCTGAACAAGGCTATGAGCAGCCCACCCCTATTCAAAGCCAGGCGATCCCCGTGGTCCTAGCCGGGCGCGATCTGATGGCCAGTGCCCAAACCGGTACCGGCAAAACCGCAGGTTTCACCCTGCCATTATTACAGTTGTTAACCAGCCGCGAGCCACATGCTAAGGGCCGCCGCCCGGTGCGTGCGCTGATCCTCACCCCCACCCGCGAACTGGCGGCACAGATCGGTGAGAACGTTCGTGATTACAGTAAATACTTGAACATCCGCTCTTTAGTCGTATTCGGCGGGGTGAGTATTAACCCGCAGATGATGAAACTGCGTGGTGGCGTCGATGTACTGGTGGCGACCCCAGGCCGTCTGCTGGATCTGGAACATCAAAATGCGGTGAAACTGGACCAAATCGAAATCCTGGTGCTGGATGAAGCCGACCGTATGCTGGATATGGGCTTTATTCACGATATTCGCCGCGTGCTGTCTAAACTGCCGGCCAAGCGCCAGAACCTGCTGTTCTCCGCCACCTTCTCTGACGACATTAAAGCCCTAGCGGAAAAACTGCTGCATAACCCGGAAGAAGTCTCCGTTGCCCGTCGCAACACCGCTTCTGAGCAGGTTTCTCAGCTGGTGCACTTCGTTGATAAGAAACGTAAGCGGGAGCTGTTATCCCAGATGATTGGCGAAGGTAACTGGCAGCAGGTGTTGGTGTTTACCCGCACCAAGCACGGGGCCAACCACCTGGCTGAACAGCTGAATAAAGACGGTATTACCGCAGCAGCGATCCATGGCAACAAGAGCCAGGGCGCACGTACTCGTGCTTTAGCTGACTTTAAATCCGGCGGTATCCGGGTGCTGGTGGCCACCGATATCGCGGCCCGTGGCCTGGATATCGAAGAGCTGCCTCACGTGGTGAACTACGAACTGCCAAACGTACCGGAAGACTACGTGCACCGTATTGGCCGCACTGGCCGTGCCGCGGCCACCGGTGAAGCGCTGTCCCTGGTATGTGTCGATGAACACAAACTACTGCGTGATATCGAACGTCTGCTGAAAGTGGAAATCCCACGCCTGGCGCTGCCGGGTTATGAGGTTGACCCGTCGATCCGTGCTGAGCCTATCCAGAATGGTCGCCAACAGCAGCAGCGTGGCGGCAACAGCGGTGGCCGTGGTCGTCAAGGGCAAGGTGAAGGTCAACGTCGCAGCGCACCGCGCCGCGATGGCGAAGGCAGTGGTAACGGCGAACGCCGCTCCGGTCCCCGTCGTGAAGGCGAAGGCAGTGGCAACGGCCAGCGCCGTTCCGGCCCCCGCCGCGATGGCGAAGGCAGTGGTAACGGCCAGCGCCGTTCTGGCCCCCGTCGCGAAGGTGAAGGCGCCGCCAACGGCCAACGCCGCCGCGCCCCGCGCCGCCCGGCATCTGCTGAGTAATAATGGAAGGCGGTAACGCATTTCCACTCTTTCCGGGGGCCTATTGGCCCCCGCGTTGTTTCCGCCATCCCACTCGCTCAATGACGTATCTGCCTGGCTTTTACGAGGCAGCACGCAAACCGGCCGTTTCTTTTCCCTAAAGGCTACAGGCCACCGGCTAAACGTGCCACAATAGTGGGTGTTTATACAGTATTCGAAGGTAAGCTATGGCATTGTCTGCGGCGCAGAAGGCGCAAATCGCCGCCTGGTATAAGGCGTTACAACAACAAATACCGGACTTTATCCCCCGCGCTCCGCAGCGCCAGATGATTGCCGAAGTGGCTAAAACCCTGGCCGGAGATGAAGGCCGCCATCTGGCGATTGAAGCCCCCACCGGCGTGGGTAAAACCCTTTCCTACCTGATCCCCGGCATTGCCATCGCCCGTGATGAAAGCAAAACTCTGGTGGTGAGTACCGCTAACGTGGCCTTGCAGGATCAAATCTTCAGCAAGGATTTACCGCTGCTGGCGAAAATTATCCCTGAACTGCGTTTTACTGCGGCTTTTGGTCGTGGCCGCTACGTTTGCCCGCGTAATCTTGCGGCGCTCTCCAGTGCCGACAGCTTCCAGGGTGATCTACTGGCGTTCTTACAGGATGACCTGGCTCCGGCCAGTAAAGCCGAGCAGCAACTGTGCGGCGAGTTAAAAGCCGAGTTGGATAACTATAAATGGGACGGCCTGCGCGATCACACCCAGCACAATGTGGAAGATGCCCTGTGGGCGCGGCTTAGCACCGATAAAGCCAGCTGCCTGGGCCGTAACTGCCAGTGGTATAAAGCGTGCCCGTTCTTTGTGGCCCGCCGTGAGATTGCCGAGGCTGAAGTAGTGGTAGCCAACCATGCGCTGGTGATGGCGGCAATGGAGAGCGATTCGGTACTGCCGGAGGCTAAAAATCTGTTGCTGGTGCTGGATGAAGGCCATCATCTGCCAGACGTGGCGCGGGATGCGCTGGAGATGAGTGCCGAGATCACCCCCGGTTGGATCAGCCTGCAACTGGATCTGTTTATCAAGCTGGTTGCCACCTGCCGCGAGCAATTCCGCCCAAAATCGATGCCGCCGCTGTGCGCTCCGGAGCGCCTGACCAGCCACTGTGAAGAGACGCTGGAGCTATTCCGTACCTTAAATACTATTTTTACCCTGTTTATGCCCGGCGAAGGCGAAGCGGAATATCGCTTCCCAATGGGGGAATTGCCCGATGAAATTATGGAAAGCGCCAAGCGGCTGGCGAAGCTAACCGATGCCTTGCGCGGCCTGGCGGAATCCCTGCTTAATTCCTTGAGTGAACAGACCGCCCAGCAGGATATTGCCCGTTTGCATCGGGCTATCGTCCAGATGAACCGGGCGCTGGGCCACTTTGAATCCCAGAGCAAGCTATGGAAACTGGCGGCAATGGCCCAGGCTTCTGGCGCACCGGTATCGAAGTGGGTCAGCCGGGTGGTGCGCGAAGGCCAGCCCCATACCCTGATGCACTGCGTGGGGATCCGGGTGAGCGATCAGCTGGAGAAAATCCTCTGGCGCAGTGTCCCCCATGTGGTGGTGACCTCCGCTACCCTGCGCTCTTTGAACCGCTTTGACCGGCTAAAAGAGATGACTGGCTTGAAAGACAAGGCCGGGGATCGATTTATTGACCTGCCTTCGCCGTTTAATCATGTGGAGCAGGGCAGGCTGGTGATCCCGCAGCTGCCCCATGAACCGGCCTTTGAGTATGAAGCCGAGCACCTGGCGGAGATGGCGGCTTACTTCCGCCATCAATTTAAAAAGGGTAAACATAAAGGCCAGCTGGTGCTTTTTTCCAGCCAGCGGGCGATGCAGGGGTTCCTCAGCCACCTGCCGGATTTACGGCTGAGTATGTTAGTACAGGGTGATAAACCTCGCTACCGGCTGGTGGAACTGCACCGCAAGCGGGTTGAGCAGGGGGAAACCAGTGTGTTAGTGGGCCTGCAATCTTTTGCCGAAGGGCTGGATTTGAAAGGGGAACTGCTCACCCAGGTGCATATCCACAAAATTGCCTTCCCACCGGTGGATAGCCCGGTGGTAGTCACCGAGGGGGAATGGCTGAAAAGCCTGAAACGCTACCCCTTTGAGGTGCAGAGCTTGCCCGGGGCTTCATTCAATTTAATCCAACAGGTAGGGCGTTTGATCCGTAGCCACAGCTGCTGGGGGGAGATCGTGATTTACGATACCCGGCTGATTCACCGCCAATATGGGAAGCGGCTATTAGATGCGTTGCCGATATTCCCGATATCGCAACCGGCGATGCCAGAGGGTATAGTCATCAAAAAGGCACCTCCTGCGCCGGCTCCCCGACGCGGGCGTAAACGCCGTTAAGATTGCATGATTAAGGAGCCGTAAATGGATTACCGCAACGTCATTAAAGAAATTGGCCGGGGTAAGAACCACGCCCGCGATCTGAATTTGGAGGATGCCCGCACCCTTTACGGGCATATGCTTGATGGCGATGTGCCTGACCTGGAACTGGGGGCGGCGTTAATTGCCCTGCGCATCAAAGGTGAGGGTGAGGAAGAGCTACGGGGCTTTTATCAAGCCATGCAGCAGCGGGTTATCCGCCTGACCCCGCCGGTAGGTAAACCAATGCCCATCGTGATCCCAAGCTACAACGGCGCCCGAAAACAAGCCAATCTGACCCCATTGCTGGCAATGCTACTGGCGAAACTGGGGTTCCCGGTGGTGGTGCACGGCGTGAGTCACGACCCTACCCGAGTGGTTTCCGAAACCATTTTTGAGATGCTGGGTATCGCCGCCTGCAAACATGCGGGGCAGGCACAGGCCCGTCTTGATTCCAGCCACCCGGTATGGATACCGGTGAGTACGCTATGTGCACCGCTGGAAAAAATGCTCGATCTGCGCTGGCGCATGGGGGTGCGTAACAGCGCCCACACCCTGGCGAAGCTGGCGACCCCTTTTGCCTGCCAAGAAGCCCTGCGGCTTTCCAGCGTTTCTCACCCGGAATATGTCACCAAAGTGGCCCAATTCTTTACTGATATCGGTGGCCTGGGGCTGTTGATGCACGGCACTGAAGGCGAGGTGTATGCCAACCCGCAGCGCTGCCCGCAAATCAGCCTCATCGATCCGCGCGGTAGCCGGGTGCTGGTGGAGCGGCAAACGGAGAGCCAGGAACCGGTGCTGCCAGGGGATAAAAACCCAGAAACCACCGCCCGCTGGACCGGGCGCTGTCTGGCAGGCGTGGAGCCGGTGCCAGAATCCATTAAGCTTCAACTGGCCTGCTGCCTGGTGGAAGCCAACCGGGCAGAGCAATTGGACGATGCCCTGGCGCAAGTGAACCGCCTGTTCTAAAGGCAAAAAAAAACTGCACTAGTGGCTGCGGGCAAACCGTTATTTCAGGGTTAAACGCATATCTACCTTGGGTTATAACCGGCCTGGCTTTGCGGCCAGTGGCGGCAGCATATTGAAGGGTTTTCATTGGTTTTATCACACAGATTATTCTGTAATTTTTATAAAAAACCCCGGCTTAACCGGGGCGATTGTGGGGTGATTCAATCATCTCAATTATTTATACAGGGTGGCAGTGCCATACATCTTGTTCTCACCCCCGGCGGAACTTACCACGAATCCGGTTGCGCCTTCTTCACGTGCTTTCTCTGCTAATTTATCCTGAACATCATCCAGGTTAGCGGCACCGTGAACCGAAATAGCCCCTGCTTTGCGCAGTGAACCGGTCTGGTCTGGTGAAAGTTGTTGTGCAGCCATTATGCTAAATGAAGCGACGGAAAAAGCGACCGCCGCAAATGTGAGTAGTGGTTTTTTCATGATCAGCTCCTCATGTTACGACACCGGGCTAGCCCGATACATAAAGTGTAAGGCGCTTTCTAAAAATGTTACCCGAAAAAATTGATGATGATATGCTTATTTTTTGAACGATATATCCTTACAAATTACTGACAAAACAATGACATATATGGCATTGTTTTCCTTGCTTTAACGGGCGTCAGGGCGAACTAAGTCAAATTTATTGGCGGCTTCAATGGTGTAATAAGCCGAAGGGCCTCCGGCTCTTAGCACGGGTTTTGCAAGGTCTGTCTGGTAAATGCCTTCTACCAACAGGGATTGATCAATATGTACCGCCACCACTTCGCCCAGCACCAGCCAGCTATCAATTAAACTACCGTCAGCGCCCTGTAATTGGATGCATTGTGACAACCGACACTCAAAGTTCACCGGGCTTTCCGCCACCATCGGTGCGGCGACTTCCCGGCCCTGAATCGCCGTTAGCCCGGTACGCAGGAATTCGTCCTCTCCATGGGGTACAGACGCCGAAGTTTCATTCATGGCTTCTGCCAATGGACGGGTGGCCAGGTTCCAGACAAACTCCCGGGTAGCAACGATATTCGCCACGCTGTCTTTCCAGCCGCTGCTAGAAAAGCCAATTATCGGTGGGCGATAGTTAAAGCAGTTAAAGAAACTGTAAGGGGCCAGATTATGGCGGCCTTGGCGATCGATACTGCCGATCCAGCCAATGGGCCGGGGGCCAACGATGGCATTAAGGGGATCGTGAGGCAGGCCATGGCCTTCCGTGGGGCGATAAAAATAGCGACTCAAACCGTTACTCCTTATTTAAATGGGGCCATAGGGCCGGTCTGTATTTACCCCGGCCCGGGTTGGGGGTATCTTACGCGCCCTGACAGGAGAAAGCCGATGAAAACAGTTAGCCCGCGTAAGGCGGGGCTTCACCCGCGTAACCGCCATCAAAACCGCTATGACTTTAACGCATTAATCAAGGATTGTCCGTCCCTGGAGGCCTTTGTGCGGCCGTCTCCAGCCGGTGAACCGACCATTGATTTTGCCAATCCTCAGGCGGTGAAAACCCTGAACCAGGCACTGCTTGCCCATTTCTATGGCGTGAAGCACTGGGACATTCCGGAAGGCTTTTTATGCCCGCCGGTGCCGGGCCGGGCGGATTACATCCACTATCTGGCGGATCTGCTGGCAGAGGGTGGCCCGCTACCTCTTCAAGCGACGGTGCTGGATATTGGCGTCGGAGCCAACTGTATTTATCCGCTGATTGGTCAGCATGAATACCAGTGGCGTTTCACCGGCAGTGAAATCAGCGATGAAGCCCTGAAAAGCGCCATGGCCATTGTTAATGGCAACCCGGGCCTGGCGAAAGCCATCCGCCTGCGCCGCCAGAAAAATCAGGCGATTTTCGACGGGATCATCCATAAAACAGAAATGTTTGATGCGGTGCTGTGTAACCCGCCGTTCCATGATTCCGCTAGCGCTGCCCGAGCCGGGAGCGAGCGTAAACGCCGCAACCTGGGCCTGAAAGACGATAGCCCGCTGCTCAACTTTGGCGGCCAGCAGCAGGAGTTATGGTGTGAAGGGGGCGAAGTAGCCTTTATCAGTCAGATGATCAAAGAGAGCCAGACCTATGCTAAGCAAGTAGTGTGGTTCACCACGCTGGTTTCCCGTGGCGACAATCTGCCGCCACTATACCGGGCATTGCAGGAGGCCGGGGCGGTTAAAGTCAGCAAAATTGAAATGAGCCAGGGCCAGAAGCAGAGCCGTATCCTGGCCTGGAGTTATATGACCGACGCCCAGCGCCAGCGCCGGGCAGGCCTGCGGTTAGCTAAGTAGTCGCTTGGCCGGGTAAAGCCCCTTCCACCCCGGAAGGGGGAGGGGCTTCGCCGCCGACAAACTGCACCGTGGTTTGCACCGGTGGCCGCACCCCGGCCAGATCGAAGTGCTTCTTCACCGCGGCATCCAGCGCAAAACGCACCGACCATTGCTTTAATGGCTGGGTGGTAAAGGTTACCCGTAGCGTAAATGCGGTGTTGGTTAGCCCCACCAGCCCGGCAAAGTACGGCTCGCCAATGACTAGCGCCCGCATCTCTGGCCGCTCCATGAGTTCCTCTACCGCGGCTTTCAATGCCTTATTGGCTTGATCCACATCCTCAATCCGGCTGACATCATAGTTCGCCACAAAGGAGCCGATCCCACGCACGAAGTTGGCGAAGGTAGTTATCGAAGACCAGGGGATGATGTGATAAGCCCCGGTATCCTGACGCACCCCCACCGAGCGGATCGACATCCGCTCCACCGTCCCGGTGATGGCCCCAATAGTCACCAGATCCCCGGTATTCATGCCGTTTTCAAACTGAATAAACACCCCGGTAATAATATCCTTCACCAGGGTCTGGGAACCGAAGGAGATAGCCAGCCCCAGGGCACCCGCCCCGGCCAGCAATGGCGCAATATTTACCCCGATTTCCGATAACACAATCATCACCGTGATGGTGCTGATGATCACCGCCAGCGCGTTGCGGAACAGGGTGAGCAAGGTTCTGGCCCGGGCGCTGGGCAATGGACGGCCATGAATATCTGAGACTAGCCGGTTTTCAATCAGGCTGGCGAGTAACGTCCAGCCCACGGCGGAGAACAACAGGATCAGCAGGATACGGATAATGATATCCACGGTTTTCTGCCCGGCATCGCCACTCAGCCAGCCATTGAGATCAAACAGACCCCAGGTGTTGAGTAACAGCAGGATGGCACAGCACACCGTCAGGATCCGCGCCAGCTTCAGGCCCATAGAAATCCAGCTGTTTAGCCGCTTTTGCAGCTCCGGATAATTACGCTGTACCTGATCGGAGAGCGTCACCGTTTTGGCGATCCAGCGTGACAGCACCCCGGATATTAGTGCCGCAATACTCACTATCGCCACGCTGTGCAAGGAAGCGCCCATCATAAATTTCAGGCTGTTGCCCGGATCAAACAGCGAAGAGAAGAACAGCACGATAAAATACAGGCAGGCCAGCCAGTGCCACACTAGGGCAAAGCCGCGGATAAACAGACTAAAGAACGCCAGGGTACGGTCGGCCAGGCCAATCAGGCTTTGTTGCACCTGGACTTTATTACGAAAAATTAGCTGCAAAGCCCAGAGGGTGACCCCTAACATCACCAGCACATTACAAATCGCCCCGGCTTGAATATTCACCTGGTTGGAGAGCACCGGCACTGCCACCAATAGCCCATAACCCGCCAGATTACTTAGCCCACTCAGGCGGGTACTCCAGTAATGGGCGCGGTTATCGGCCACCGGGAAGGGGCGCAGATCCGGGAAGCGCGGGGAGAACATCAGCCGCAAAATGGCTTTGAAGAATTCAATCAGGCCAAAGGCATTGAGAAATAACCCCTGTTGGCGAGCAATGGTGGCACTGCCGCCATTCATCAGGCTGCTTAGTACCTGGCCGGCAAACAGCACCAGCCCGAGGATCAGCAAATCGATGGCAAAGGCGCCAATGATAGCCAGCGGATGATGGAACCAGCTGGAGCGGCTGCGGTTCTTATGCTTGCCCCATTGGCCCATACGCCGGTAGAGCGGCGACACTGCCCAACGCAGGCCGAGGAAGATGGCGAATACGCTAGCCGCCAGCATTAAAAAGTGGCTCAGGGCGCGGGTAAAGGTTTTAGGGTGGAAGGGCTTGTAGGGCTGCCCGGTGATATTGCGTTTTAACTGGGCAAAATTATCCGCTAGTTCAGCCCCGTAGCGGCGGCTCATGGCATTGAGGTTATCCAGCACCGTGGGATCATCCTCGTTGGCCTGGGGCGGTGTAATGGCGGGGACGGGCTGCGGTGGCGGCGTTTGTGCCGCCTGTCGCAACTGGCCAATCAACTCCTTGCGTGACTGATCGTTTGCCAGCACATTAGCCAACGCCCCGTAGGCGGCTTTTTTCTGCGCCAGGTCTGGCTCCGGTTGGTCTTGTTGTTTATCACTATTGGCGCTGGTGGGCGCATAGGGCAGGGCGGCGGCCCCGGCCTGAAAACTCAGGCAAGCTAAAAAGAATAAAGTTAGCCAGCGCACAGGCTCCTCCAGGTTGAGAAAGGCACACGGCAGTAAAGTATAGCGGCTCCCAACGGGTGGGTTTAAAAGCGGGAGTATTCTCAATGCGAAAAAAAGCCCCTGCAATGAGGGGCTTAGGATCAGGATACGTGTTGCAAGAACTCTTGCAGCCGCTGGCTTGGCGGGTTGGCGATCAATGCCTGTGGTTCACCGTCCTCGGCAATACGGCCCTTATCGATAAAGATCAGCCGTGAAGCCACCTTTTCAGCGAAGCCGATTTCGTGGGTGACGATGACCATGGTCATGCCTTCCTCTGCCAGATCCTGCATGACCTTTAATACTTCGTGGCGCAGTTCCGGGTCCAGGGCGGAGGTGGGTTCATCAAACAGCATCATCTTCGGTTTTACCGCCAGCGCACGGGCGATAGCCACACGCTGCTGCTGGCCACCGGACAGCTCGGAAGGATAATGGTTGGCCCGTTCGGCCAGACCTACTTTTTCCAGCAAGTCCATGGCGACCTTATTCGCCGCCTCTTTTTTCAGGCCGCGTACCCGGATAGGCCCAAAGGCTACGTTTTCCAGGGCAGTCAGATGGGGGAACAAGTAGAACTGCTGGAATACCATCCCGGCTTCCTGGCGAATTAAGCGGTCGTCCACTTTTGGGTCGTTAACCTTCAGGCCATCAACAATCAATTCACCGCTGGTGATCTCTTCCAGTTTGTTGATGCAGCGTAGCAGGGTAGATTTGCCGGAGCCAGATGGCCCGATAATCACTACTACTTCACCCTGTTTAATGTTCAGGTCGATATTGTGCAGCACCTGGGTCTTACCGAAGTGCTTAGAGACGTCTTTAAATTCAATCACAGGATTTTCATCCTTTTTTCCAGGCGGCGCAGAATGATGCTCAGAATGAGCGTGATGATCAGGTAGACAACGGCGACGGCGCTCCAGATTTCCAGGGCGCGGAAGTTACCGGCGATAATCTCCTGGCCTTGACGGGTCAGCTCAGCCACGCCAATAACAATAAACAGTGAAGTATCTTTAATGCTGATAATCCACTGGTTACCCAGCGGTGGCAGCATGCGGCGTAAGGCCAGCGGCATGATCACATGGCGAATGGTTTCGCGGCGGGAAAGCCCCAACGCCAGGCCGGCTTCCTGGAAGCCTTTATGTATAGAGAGCACGGCACCACGGGTAATTTCCGCGATATAGGCGCCGGAGTTGATCATGATAGTCACTACTGCCGCCGTGAGCGGATCGATGCGCAGATCCGGCAAGGCCATGGGCAGGGCGAAGTAGATAAACATGACCTGCACCACAATCGGGGTGCCGCGAATCACTTCGATAAAGACTAGGGCAATATGGTTGACGATCCAGCCGCCATAGGTACGGGCAAAGCCCGCCGCCAGGCCGATCACCAGGCCGCCCATTAAACCTAATACCGAAATTAAAAGTGTGAGTTTTGCCCCTTCGAGCAAAATGGGAATGGCAGGCCAGATGGCACTCCAGTCAAACTGCATGATTATGTCCTGTTTACCGTGGTTCAAATGCGCGGGGCGAATGGCGCCCTTTAGACAGGTGTGGCCGAAGCCACACCGGGTACTACATATTATTTAGGTTCAGTACCGAACCATTTTTTGTAGATTTCGTTGTAAGTGCCGTTTTCACGCAGCGTTTTCAGTGCGCCGTTCACTTTCTCACGCAGATCGTTACTGCCTTTCGGGAAAGCAATACCGTATTGCTGAGCTTCCAGGGAATCGCCAACCGCTTTGAACTGACCACGGCCCGCGGTTTTGATGAAGTACAGGATGTTTGGCGTATCGTGCAGCACCGCGTCAGCACGGTTAGTGCCTAACTCCATGTATGCGTTATCGATATTCGGGAATTGGCGCAGATCTTTGGTTTTTATATTGGCTTTGGCGTAATCCACAGAGCCAGTACCGCTCTTCACTGCCACGGTTTTACCGTCTAAATCTTTTACGCTTTTGATGGCGTCGTTATTGGCTTTTACCATCACCAGCAGGCCGCTTTTGTAGTAGCCGTCAGAGAAGTCGATGGCTTTTTTACGTTCGTCGGTAATAGTGATACCGGCCAGCGCCACGTCAACGTTCTTGGTTTGTAATGCCGGAATTATACCGCTGAAATCCATTGGTTTTAGGGTGTAAGTCATCTTCAATTGTTTCGCGATGGCATCCCATAGATCCACATCGAAGCCAACGTATTTGTCGCCATGTTTAAATTCAAACGGAACAAACGCAGTATCAGTTGCCACCACCAGCGGTTTATCAGCAGCGTGTGAAGACACCGCAAAAGCCAGGGTGAGTGCAGCCGCACAAACTTTAACAATAGACTTCATAGCATATCCTTTCTTTAGATCTATCCACGGGGGTCTATCCCCCGTGCAAGCGTAAGCGTGTATGAAAAAATCGTGCCAATTTTATAAAGTGCTGATTTATCTGAAATGAAAGCTAATAGAGTGTCACGATTTTGCAAGTTAGCCAGCAGAGTGCATCATTTTGGTGCACTGTTTTGGTGCACTTAAACATCAGCCAGCCTATAGCTAGTTTTACCCACAAAGTGGCGCATGAACAATCAATCTTTAACTATTGAGTGTGGAAATGATAACAGAAAGGTAACGTACTGGCGGGTTTTGGTGCAGAGGAATGCGCGATGATGGTGCAAAACTCCCTCCGGCGAGAGGGAGTTGGGGGCGTTACTTATTCGATATTCGCTTCGATAAACCACAGGAACTGGTCAAGGTCACGAGAGGCTGCGGTCAAGATGTCCGCAGTGTCTTCATCTTTAGCTTCGCCAATGGCTTTACGCACGTCGTTTGCCACGACAGCATAACGGTCAGCCAGTTCTTTCAGGTGCTCCTGAACGGTATGAATGTCCAGCGGGTAGCTTTTCAGTGGGGTTTTACTATTGATAACCTGGGTGGTACCCAGCGCTACACCACCCAGCTGCACGGCACGCTCTGCCATGGTATCGGAGTGCGCGGTCAGAGCAGTACGGAAACCATCCACCATTTCATGCACAGCAATAAAATTAGCACCGCGCATGTTCCAGTGAGCCTGTTTGGTAATCAGCGATAAATCGATGAATTGGATCACCTGGCGATTCAGAAGCTCAATGGTGGCTTTCTTTTCGCTGTCTGCAACGTCGTTACGGGTATATAGCAGAGTAGATGATTTGGTTTTTACCAATTTAGCGGTACTCATAGTTTCATGTCCTCTTGATGTGGCGTTCCATAAATTTCCGGGAATAAGTATAGCACCGGATTTTGGCTCTACTCCTAGGATTATTGCCTATCGGTCCAATAGTACAAGGGAGTTTGCCATTAATAATATGAATAATAATCAACAGGTAATATGTAGTATTGGCGAGCATTTGACCATCGGTTATAAGGTGGCTTAACCGCACGAATTAAACAGTAAAGCCCTAGTGGGGCGGGGCAGAGAGCCTTGCGGCGCAGGCAGGTGCGCCGCTAAAATTAAGAATTAATCAAGGGACTCAAGACGGGTGGCCCGGTGTAATGTCAGGCTGGACCCCATCGAGGCGGTGATAATCGCCAACAGCCCTAAAAGCTGCATCCCGGAGAGCCGCTCGCTCAGGAACAGCGCCCCGGACAAAGCTGCCATGGCAGGCTCCATACTCATTAAGGTGCCAAAGGTTCTGGCGGGCAGGCGGGTAAGGGCAATCATTTCCAGCGAGTAAGGCAAAGCAGTGGAGAGCAACGCCACACCTAGGCCCAGCGGCAGAACTGCCCAACTCCAGTCCATTCCCAGGCTTTGGAATACGCCCACAGGCACAAATACCAATGCCGCGATTAATGAACCGGCGGCTACCGTAGCTGGGCCATGTTCTGCACCCGCCCGTTGGCCAGTCAGTATATAGATGGCCCAACACACTCCGGCCCCTAATGCCTGTAATGCTCCAACCGGGTCAACCTGAGAAATCCCATCACCCAGCGGCAGCAGCAGCCATAAACCTAAAACTGCCAGGATGACCCAGACAAAATCAAGGGGCTTACGGGCGCCGCACAGCGCCAACGCCAAAGGGCCGGTAAATTCCAGTGCCACGGCAACCCCCAAGGGCACAGTGCGTAGGGATAAATAGAATAGATAGTTCATGCAGCCTAAAGCCAGCCCGTAAAACAGCAGCGGGACCCGCTGGTTACGCTGGAAGCGTAGACGCCAAGGCTTAAACACTGCCGCCAGGATCAGTGTCCCTAATGCCAGGCGTAAGGCGGTGACACCTTCAGGGCCAATCAGCGGAAAGAGCGATTTCGCTAACGATGCGCCGCCCTGAATTGAAATCATCGATATAATGAGTACCAGGATGGGCAGCCAGGCGGGCAATTGACGTGATGGGGCGGGCATGAAATGTCCTGTCAGTTTTTGTCAGTGATTACGATCTACGTGCAAAGTTCCGCCAGTGTACCGGAATTGGTTAATCTAGTTGAGAGTTCATTGATGAAAAATACTGAAATGAAAGTAAAATTCATCCATACCTGTGCATTTTGTGCGGTGTTTTTTAGGATAAATCTGGATGGCTGAGGTTGACTAAACAGCACATAATCGTGAATTACCGAATAAAATTCGTGGCTTAAAACTTAGTTATTTGGTATCGGTAACGAAATGTTACATGTTGGGCTTGTTTAGACAACACAATCTACGCAGAAGTTCCAACAAATTTTTGATATATTTAAAACTTAGAGTTTACTTGTATCACATTTGAGGTGGTTATGAAAAAAATTGCATGTCTTTCAGCACTGGCTTGTGTACTGGCCGTTTCCGCAGGTTCCGCTTTCGCTGGTACTAGCACCGTCACTGGTGGCTACGCTCAGAGCGATATGCAGGGCGTTCAGAACAAAGCTGGCGGTTTCAACTTGAAATATCGCTACGAGTTCGACAACGATCCGCTGGGTATGATCGGTTCCTTCACTTACACTTCTAAAAATAATACTGAAGATGGTGTATACAGCAAAGGTTCTTACTACGGTATCACTGCCGGTCCTGCCTTCCGTCTGAACGATTGGGCTAGCGTCTATGGCGTAGTCGGCATGGGCTACGGTAAACTCCAGCAGACTGATTACCCATCTGTTGACAGCAATAACAGCGATGTAGGCTTCTCCTATGGTGCTGGTATGCAGTTTAACCCAATGGAAAACGTTGCGCTGGACGTCTCTTACGAGCAGTCTCGTATTCGTAGCGTTGATGTTGGTACCTGGATTGCTGGCGTTGGTTACAGCTTCTAATTCTCTGGTACAGCAGAGCATTAATGAAAAATCCGCCCTCGGGCGGATTTTTTTTACTCGTTATCGACTGGTGGTGTTGAAAACGTCGGGTCCCAGGTGGTTGTAATCCACCTTGCGTAGCTGGAAGTTGGTCACATACACCGTCCCCACCTTCTTGTTCGACAAGAAGGGGTACTTGAGACTCAGTTCCTGAGTTTTAATCCCAGTCCATTGGGAAAAGAAACCCAGGAAATCATTGGCCGAACGGCGCGCTTTAATTACCTGATGACGGGTATCATCGCTGGATAACACCATAAATGGCACTTGGAAATTCTGCTGGAAAGCATCGTCATGGGCCAGGTACTGCATCGCTGTCCCACGTTCCTTAAAGGCCAGACCGTGGTCGGAGAAATAGACCATTGAGAAGCTTTGCCCTGCCTGCTCCAACTGTTGGTACAGCTGCTTAAGCACGTCATCGGTCTGGGTCATACTATATACATAGCAGGAGGTTTCCTTAGACTGAACGAAATCAGCGTATTTGCCATTGGTGCGATCGCAGGCCTGAGGGTGGGAACCCATCAGGTGCAACACGATCAGCTGTGGCTCCAGGCGAGGTTTTGCCAGCACCTGGGCAGTTAGCTTTAATAAGTCCTTATCCCGGGTATTCTTATCCGCTTCAAAATCCCCGCTCTTCAGGAATTGCACCTCATCGGCCCGGCGGGCGATGCTGGCGATGGCGGTATCATACTCGCCGATTTGGCCTTGATTAGAGAACCACCAAGTCTGGAAACCGGCGCGGTTTGCCAGGGTGACAAAATTATCCTGATATTCCGGCTTGCCTTTTACCACCCGGTTTAATGTTAGCCCTAGGGATTTCTGCGTTGACCCACTGGCCGCCACATAATCAGTGAACAACTTACCGTTAACCTGGCTGGCAAAGGGCGTATTTTTCCAGTGGCCGCCAAAAGCCCCCAAGGCATCGCGGCGGGCGCTCTCCCCGATCACCACCACGTAGGTATGGTATTTCGGTTTAACCGCCAGCACATTCCAGGTGTCTTTCTTACTGGACAACGCCTGCATCCGCGCCTGTTCATCAAGGACTTCGTGATTATTTACCACCACATCTTTAATAAAACGCAGGGCCGGATAGCCGGTTTCCCAGATTTTAAAGCCCCAGCCGGTGAGGTAATTGGTAATGGGGGCGACGAAGACCGTCCCGATGCTAAACAGCAGTGCGGCGGTCCAGCCCAGATGCCAGCGGCCCGGGGCCGAGGATTTGCGGCGCAGGGAGAGATAGCCGAGGCCGAGAATAACGGCAGAAATCACATAGCTGTACCACGGGAAGATGGTCAGGATTTCGGAAGACTCTTCCATACTGGTGGAGTGCAGTGCCAACAGGGTATTAAAGTTGGGGGCGCCATAGACCTGGCCAAAAGGGAAATAGCTGGCGGCTAATAAGCTGTAAGCCACCAAAATACCCTTCTGCACCTTAGGCGCCACCCGCCACAGCAGAAGCAGCACGCAGGTGAAGGCCACGGCATACAGCAGGCTAAAGTCATAACCCAGGGCGATATTAATCAATAAGGATTGCAGGAAATAGCAGCCCACCCACGGGTCTAAAGCCACACCGCGGATAGACACACCTTCTTTAACTGTTGAATTCATAATTCACTTCGAAAAATACGCCATGCGTTGACCCTGGCGTACGGGTCCAGACCTGCCTGATGAACTTATAACCGTCATACTTCATATTGCAGGGGGGTTGGCACCAGGCTGCAACAGGAATTATTTAACTTATAAAAGGAGGGGGGATCATCAGGTTGCAAGAAGATAGAGGTCTGGAAGGAGAATATCAACAGTTAGTAAATGATTGTTTTGAGAATTAGCACGCAAATGAAATAAGACAGGATGAAGTAGGGCGGTTTATGCGGCATGGGCCGTAGCAAAGACACTAATGTTTACATATTGGTGACTGAATCACACGGGTAAAGCAGGCCCGGGGCCGAGCCTGGATCAGGATTGCGGTTTTTGGTCGTTCTGCGATTTGCTGCTGACCATATCAACGATCATCGCGATCAGTTTCATGCGGACCTGGAATGGCGTATGAGTAAACACGTTTAAACACCTCTTGAATTCGTTCATAACCACCTCCTAATGAACAGGGTAAACCGATTGTTCCTTAATCGGTGACTGCGATGTATACAGATATAGCATGGGCTATATCTTATAGCTATTGCTAATCGGTTATTTTTTTGTTGTTTGGTGCTGCTGGTTTACACTGTGCTTGTGTAAACGTCTTAGACCCCCGCAGGAGAACATTGCATGAGCCGTCGGGCAGGTACGCCATCCCCTAAAAAAACCAGCCAACTGGTTAATGTCGAAGAACACGTAGAAGGTTTCCGCCAGGTGCGAGAAGCCCACCGCCGGGAGTTAATTGACGACTATGTAGAGTTGATTTCCGACCTGATTGCCGAAACCGGTGAAGCCCGTCAGGTAGATATGGCCGCCCGGCTGGGTGTATCCCAACCTACCGTGGCTAAAATGTTGAAGCGGCTGGCCTCGGTGGGCCTGATTGCTATGATTCCCTGGCGCGGGGTGTCCCTTACTGAAGAGGGCGAAAAGCTGGCCCAGGCCAGCCGGGAGCGCCATCAGATAGTCGAAAACTTCCTTCTGGCACTGGGCGTTTCCCCGGACATTGCTCGCCGCGATGCTGAAGGCATAGAGCACCACGTCAGCGAAGAAACCTTAGAAACCTTCCGCCGCTTTACTGAAACCAGGGAATAATCATACCCATGGTGCGAACCCTTTTCCGTGCCTTTGCCCGTGACCATTTCCTTCATTTATTACTGCTGGTGGGTGCTGCGCTCTGCGTGCTGGTGCCGGTGGACATCCGGGCCTGGCCCGGGGTTATCGACTGGCGCACTATCATCACCCTTACCGGGTTGATGATGTTGACCAAGGGCGTGGAAACCAGCGGCTATTTTGATAGAGCAGGCCGCCAGTTAGTGGCCCGTTTTTCCAATGAGCGGGCCATTGCGCTATTTATGGTGTTTTCAGCGGCGGCTTTATCCACCTTTATGACCAACGATGTGGCGCTGTTTATCGTGGTGCCACTCACCATCACCCTGAAGAAGCTGTGCGGGCTACCTGCCAGCAAGCTCATCATTTTTGAGGCACTGGCGGTCAATGCCGGTTCCCTATTAACCCCTATTGGCAACCCGCAGAATATCTTTTTGTGGGGCCGCTCCGGGATCTCTTTTGGCGGTTTTGTCTGGCAGATGGCCCCGCTAGCGCTACTGCTGATGGTGAGCCTGATGCTGCTGTGCTGGCTAAGCTTCCCGGCGAAAAAGATGCAATTTACCGGCCACGCTCAGGATAGCCCTTGGCATAAGCCGCTGCTGTTTACCAGTCTGGGGCTATACGTAGTGTTTCTGGCAGCGCTGGAACTCGGCTATCCACTGATTGGGTTGGCATTAGTACTGGTGGGGTTTCTGCTAATGGCCCGCCGCATGCTGGCGGCGCTGGACTGGAGCCTGTTGGCGGTATTTGTGGTGATGTTCATTGATGTTCACTTGCTCACCAGGCTGCCGTGGCTGCACCACGGCCTGGAGCAGGTGGGGCAGTTGCCGCAACTGGGGCAATTCTTGCTGAGCGTGGGATTATCCCAATTTATCAGTAATGTCCCCGCCACTTTGCTGTTAGCTAACTACCTGCCGCCGGATCAGCTGTTGGCCTGGGCTGTCAATATCGGTGGTTTCGGGCTGTTGCCGGGATCAATGGCGAACCTTATCGCCATGCGCCTGGCTAACGACCGACGCATCTGGTGGCGTTTCCATCTTTATTCTTTGCCCATGCTGGTGTGGGCCACGGCCACAGGCTACCTGCTTTGTATATTAGTGCTCAGATAAAGCCCTATTTGTCAGTTTACCCTGGCAAATGTATAGCAAAGCTCTAAGTTTAGTTAACGATGTTGGTATTCTCGTTTATTAAACAGGACCGCTGCTAAATTATGGCCGAAACAGAGCAACAAAAAGACACTACCCAAGAAGAAAACACTCAAGATAAGGCCGATAACAACGGGCAGCGCAAACGACCCGGCAAAAAACCGCTGATAATCTTGGGTATTATTGTCATTGTCATGGTTATTGTGGCCCTGATTTGGTGGCTGATGACCCGCAATGAAGAAACCACTGACGATGCCTTTACCGATGGCAACGTGGTGACTATCGCCCCGAAAGCCGCAGGCTATGTCACCCAATTATTGGTGAAAGACAACCAGCGGGTGAAGCAGGGCGATCTGCTGCTGACCATCGATCCCCGTGATAACACTGCCCAATTGGATCAGGCTAAAGCCCAGCTTGGCCTTACTCAGGCCCAGCTTCATCAGGCCCAGGCGCAGTTAGCACTGTCGAAAGTCCAGTATCCGGCCCAGCGCGATCAGGCGGCGGCTCAGGTGTTAAGTGCCGAGGCCAACCTGGCTAATGCCGAAGCGGAATATCGCCGCCAGCGTGGTGTCGATCCTAGAGCTACCTCGCAACAAAACATCGATTCTGCCAACGCCCAGTTACGCAGCGCCCAGGCCCAACTGGCCAATGCTAAAGCGCAACTGGAAGTGGCCGATCAGGTCAAATTGCAGATCCGCCAACAAGAAACCAATGTGGAAGCCCGGGCGCGCCAGGTTGATCAGGCCCAGGCTCAAGTGGAAACCGCCAGCCTAAACCTTTCTTATACTGAAGTGCGCGCCCCCTTCGATGGCTTTGTCACCAAGCGTAACGTCCAGCTTGGCACCCTGGTACAAGCCGGGAGCGCGTTATTCTCGCTAGTGTCACCGGATATCTGGATCACCGCCAACTTTAAAGAATCCCAACTGGAGCATATGAACCCCGGCGACAAGGTGGCCCTCAGCGTGGACGGCTGGCCAGACCTGGAGCTGGAAGGCCATATCGACAGTATCCAGCAGGGCAGTGGTTCACGCTTCTCTGCCTTCCCGGCGGAAAACGCCACCGGTAACTATGTGAAAATCGTCCAGCGGGTGCCGGTTAAAATTGTTATTGATAAAGGGTTAGACCCGCAGCACCCGCTGCCGTTGGGGCTGTCTGTTGAGCCGAAGGTCACCGTGAAATGAGTGATCATGCCCATGAAAACTGGCGCCCGGCCAGTAACCCTTGGGCGGTGGCGATTGTCGTCACGCTGGCGGTATTTATGGAGATCCTTGATACCACCATTGTGAACGTGGCGCTGCCCCATGTGGCTGGTTCGCTCTCTTCCAGCTATGACGAATCCACTTGGGTGCTCACCTCCTATCTGGTGGCGAACGGCATCGTGCTGCCTATTTCCGCCTTCCTTAGCCGGGCATTAGGCCGTAAAAACTTCTTCCTGATTTGCATCGTGATGTTTACGGTGTGCTCTTTCTTGTGCGGGATTGCCACCGAGTTATGGCAGATCATTTTGTTCCGTATCTTGCAGGGCTTTTTTGGCGGGGGATTGCAGCCCTCCCAACAATCGATTTTGTTGGATTACTTCAAGCCGGAAGATCGCGGTAAGGCTTTTGGCTTGTCTTCGATCGCCATTATCGTGGCCCCGGTGCTTGGCCCGACACTCGGCGGTTGGATCACCGATAACTACACCTGGCGCTGGGTGTTCTTTATCAATATCCCTGTGGGGATTATCACGGTGCTGGCGGTTTATCAGCTACTGGAAGACCCGCCCTGGGAGAAACGCAAAGAGGGCAAGCTCTCCATCGACTGGACCGGCATTGGCTTGATTGCCCTCGGCCTGGGCTGCCTTCAGGTAATGCTTGACCGTGGCGAGGACGATGACTGGTTTAACTCCGGCTTTATCCGCATCTTCGCCATTTTGACCCTGATAGGGATTATTGGCGCGATTTACTGGCTGGTGTATGCCCGTAAGCCGGTGGTGGATCTGCGCTGCATGAAGGACAAAAACTTCGCCATTGCCTGCCTGTTAATGGCCGGGATGGCAATGATCCTGTACGGCAGCTCGGTGGTGATCCCCCAACTGGCCCAGCAGGATCTCGGCTATACCGCCACCTGGTCCGGGCTGGTACTGTCACCGGGGGCGATCCTGATTGTGTTGACCATCCCGCTGGTGCTTAAGCTGATGCCGGTGGTGCAAACCCGTTATATCATCGGCTTCGGCTTTACCTGCCTGGCGGTGTCATTCTTCTGGTCCCGCCATCTCACGCCGGATATTGATTTTGTTACCCTGGTGATGTTCCGCAGCGCCCAGTCATTTGGGCTGGGGTTCTTGTTTGTACCGCTCACCACCATTGCCTTTATCAGCATTCCGCGCCAGCTCAATGCCGATGCAGCGGCGCTGTTTACCATGTTCCGAAATGTGGCAGGCTCCGTGGGTATTTCGCTCTCTACGGCGGCAATCACCGAGTTTTCGCAAAAGCACAGTGCCTATCTTAGTGCCCATGCCACCCAGTTTGATGAGCCTTTCCAGCTTAGGGTACGTGAAATGGCGGATGCCATCCGTAACTACACCAGTATCGCTGGCGACCCGTTGAGCATTGCCACCGGCCAGATGTACCGCACCATGATTGAGCAGTCCCGCTTCCTCGCCTATATCGACGTATTTACGATGTTGAGCCTGGTGGCGGCGTTGTTGATCCCGTTTGTCTTTTTCTTGGCGCCAGTGAAAAGCGAAGGCGCGGCAGGAGCACATTAATATGTACCGTATTCTCACGCCAAAACTCAGTGCTCTTACTTTGGCATTATTGCTGGCGGGTTGCGCCGTGGGGCCGGATTACCAGACCGCCCATCCTCAGACACCGGGCCAGTATCATCAGCTGGAAAACGGCAAGGATGACCGCAGCAAGGTACTCAATACCGCTATTGAACCCCAGTGGTGGCATAACTTTAACTCACCCCAACTGAATAGTCTGATCGACCGGGCCATCAGTGGCAACCTCACTTTACAACAGGCGGTGTTACGTATTGCCGGGGCCAGGGAACAGGTCACCCAGTCCAGCGGGGCCTGGTATCCGAGTGTTAACGGCAGTGCCAGCGTCACCCGCCAACAGTTGGGCCTAAAAGGGGAACTTAAATCCCACGGGGTCTATGACAAGGTGAACCAGATAGATGGCGATCTGGGGGGGCAGCTTGATTCGCTGACCCAGCCCATCACCCTTTATCAGGGCAGTTTCGATGCCAGCTGGGAGGTGGATCTGTGGGGCAAGGTACGGCGCCAGGTAGAGCAGGCCAGCGCCCAGCAGCAGGCCGCTATCGAGCAGCGTAATGATGCGCTGGTTTCTCTTGAGGCCGAAGTGGCGCGGGTATGGCTCCAGCTTAGAGGGGCACAAAGCGTGATCGCCACCCTAAATGAACAGTTGGAAACCGCCGAGCAAACCCTGGAGTTAACCCAAAGCCGCGCCAAAGGCGGCTTATCGCCACAGCTGGATGTAGAGAATGCCCGCGCCCAGGTGGGCAACCTCCAGGCCCAGTTGCCTCAGTATCAGGCCCAGGCGCGCCAGGCGTTGAATGGGCTGGCGGTGTTGTTAGGTCAGATGCCGGGGGCGCTGGATAATGAGCTGGCGAACCCACAACCGCTACCGCCACTGCCAAAACTGGTGACGGTGGGTATTCCCTCCACGCTGGCCCGCCGTCGCCCGGATATCCGCGAAGCCGAGGCCAACCTACGGGTCGCTAGCGCCCAAATAGGGGTATCGGTAGCCCAGCTGTTCCCGGATATTTCCCTCCAGGGCCAGTTGGGGCTGCGTAATGATGAAACCGGTTATTTGCTGGACTGGAGCAGCCACTTCTACAGCGTCGGGCCGCAGATCTCGATCCCTATCTTCCTGGGGGGCAGGCTGGTGTCCAGTGTCAAACTGGCCAGGGCACAGCAGGGGGCGCAGGTATTGCAATATCGCCAGACGGTACTCACCGCGTTACAGGATGTGGAAAATGCCCTGGTCAGCTACCGCACCGATCAGCAGCGAGAGGCTGGGCTAAAGCAGACCATTGATGCGCTGCAAACCGCCTTTGATTTAGCCAGCGACAGCTACCGGAAAGGCTTAGCCACCTTCCTCGATGTACTAGACGCCCAGCGCCAGTTGGCCCAGTCCAAAGAGCAGTTGGCTCAGGCACAGGTGCAAACCAGCACCGATTTGGTGGCCTTGTATAAAGCCCTGGGCGGCGGCTGGGAGCCTTATCAATCGGTGAGTCTGCCGAACTATAGCGTCTTTGGTGATGCCCCGGCTGGCTAAATATAATTGGGCAAGAAATCGGCAGTAATGCCCCATTTTTCCCCAACATGGGACTGACATAATGGATGGTCGTCCCATCCATTAATTATCGGAGCGGAAAATGCGTTATAAAAAATTAGGTAATACCGGGCTGTTTGTTTCTGAACTGTGCCTTGGCACCATGACCTTCGGCGGCGACGAAGGGATGTGGGGCAAAATAGGCCAACTGACCCAAAAAGATGTCGATGGCTTGCTGGGCAGCGCCCTTGATGCTGGGGTTAATTTCATCGATACCGCCAACGTCTATTCTAATGGCCGCGCTGAGGAGATCACCGGCCAAGCGCTACGTAACCTGAATATCCCCCGGGAGAATGTGGTGGTCGCCACCAAGGTATTTGGCGAAACCGGCACTGGCGGCACTAATTCCCGTGGCTCCTCACGTTTCCATATTATGGAGAGCGTGAAGCAGAGCCTAAAGCGCCTGCAACTGGACCATATCGACCTGTATCAACTCCACGGCTTTGATCCGGCCACCCCCATTGAAGAAACCCTGCGCGCGCTGGATAACCTGGTGCAGCACGGCCACGTGCGCTATATAGGTGTCTCCAACTGGGCAGCCTGGCAAATCATGAAAGCTCTCGGGATCGCTGAGCGCCTGGGGCTTCCACGCTTCGCCTCCCTGCAAGCCTATTACACCCTCGCGGGTCGCGACTTGGAGCGCGAGCTGGTGCCGATGCTGCAAAGCGAGGGGGTAGGGCTGATGGTATGGAGTCCGCTGGCCGGTGGCTTGTTAAGTGGGAAATATAGCCGGGATGGGCAGGTAGAGGCTGGCAGTCGTCGTGTTGAATTTGACTTCCCGCCAGTCAATAAAGAGCGCGCCTTCGATTGCGTGGATGTGATGGCTAAGCTTGCCGAAGCCAAAGGGGTGAGTGTGGCACAGATTGCCCTGGCCTGGCTGCTACACCAGCCGGTGGTGACCAGTGTGATTATAGGGGCCAAAAAGCCGGAACAGCTTACGGATAATATTGCGGCCACACAGGTTCAGCTAAATGAAGAAGAATTGGCTAGCCTTAATACGGTGAGTGCACTGCCCAACGAATATCCTGGTTGGATGCTGGAGCGCCAGGGGGATTACCGCCAGCAGCAGTTGAAAGACCAGTAATTCATAGCCAAAAAAAGCCGCTCATTGAGCGGCTTTTCCATTTCTACGGCAGCGATTAGTTCAAACGAATCGGCATACCGGAACGGTTGGCGATCGCTTGCTGCACGATGTTCTGATCCACATCAGCCTGATCGGTTACATTTTTCAGGTTGCTGCTCAGATTAATTGGCACCACTTCGTTGTTATCAATTTGCTCTTCACTGGTGGAAAGCGGGTTATGCACTTCGATGTAACGGCTGCCGTCAGGCTCGCTGGTGGCTTTAGCGGGTTCATCGATAAACTCAACCCGGGTACCCACCGGCACATTCTGGAACAGGAATTTAATATCTTCGTTACGCAGACGCACACAGCCATGGCTAACACGCAGGCCGATACCAAAGTTGGCATTAGTACCGTGGATGGCGTACAGGCGGCCAATGTACAGCGCGTATAGGCCCATTGGGTTATCCGGGCCAGCAGGAACAACCGCAGGCAGTGGTTCACCGGCGGCGATGTATTCAGCATGCATCTTGGCCGTTGGGGTCCAGGTAGGGCCGGCTTTTTTACGTTCTACCTTGGTCACCCAGTTGACTGGAGTATCTTTACCCAGCTGACCAATACCAATTGGCAGCACAATCACGGTATTGCTGCCTTTCGGGTAGTAATACAGGCGCATTTCGGCGCTATTAATTACGATACCTTCATGAACCGTATCCGGCAGAATGATCTGTTGTGGGATGTTGAGCACGGTACCGCCTTTAGGTAGGTACGGGTCAACGCCTGGGTTGGCTTCCATCAGGTTGGACAGGCCCAACTGATATTCAGCAGCGAAATACTCCAGAGGCTGTTTGTTACCTTCCGGGATAATAATAACCTGATTCTGACCTACCAGCCGGCTACCGTCGGTAGGCAGTGGATAGGTCACAGCGGCTGCGGTCTTGCAAAAACTGATGATTGCAAAAGCAGCCAAGAAAATTGTACGTAATTTCATAGTCATGTTGTGCTGATTAGAGTGTTAGGCCACGCAGGCTATTGGGTTAAAAATCAAGCGGCAGTACCGGGAGAGCAGTATATGTTCATTACCGGCCAGTGGGAATTAAGATGTGCCTTAAATCACAAATTTTTCACGTTTAGCGGCAAGTGTAGGCGATGTATAACGGGGGCGATTATAAAGCGCACTTATGGCATAATACGTTGTTGATCACATTATTTTCAGGAAAAGCCCGTGTTATCCTCCAGTAACGTCACCATGCAGTTTGGCAGTAAGCCGCTGTTCGAAAATATCTCCGTCAAATTTGGCGGCGGCAACCGCTATGGCCTGATTGGCGCCAACGGTAGCGGCAAGTCCACCTTTATGAAGATCCTCGGTGGGGATCTGCAACCTTCCGGCGGTAACGTCTCTTTAGATCCTAATGAACGTATCGGTAAGCTGCGTCAGGATCAGTTTGCTTTTGAAGAATTTAGCGTGCTGGACACCGTTATTATGGGTCACGGCGAGCTGTGGGAAGTCAAACAAGAACGTGACCGCATCTATGCTTTACCAGAGATGAGCGAAGAAGACGGCTATAAAGTGGCCGATCTGGAAGTAAAATATGGCGAAATGGACGGCTATTCTGCCGAATCCCGCGCCGGTGAACTGCTGCTGGGTGTGGGTATTCCACTGGAACAACATTACGGCCCAATGAGCGAAGTCGCCCCAGGCTGGAAACTGCGTGTATTGCTGGCCCAGGCCCTGTTCTCTAACCCAGACATTCTGCTGCTGGACGAACCAACTAACAACCTGGACATCGACACCATCCGTTGGCTGGAACAGACCCTGAACGATCGCGACAGTACCATGATCATTATTTCCCACGATCGTCACTTCCTGAACATGGTCTGTACCCATATGGCGGATTTGGACTACGGCGAACTCCGGGTTTATCCAGGTAACTACGACGAATACATGACGGCGGCCACTCAGGTTCGCGAACGTCTGCTGTCAGATAACGCCAAGAAAAAAGCGCAGATTGCTGACCTGCAATCCTTTGTTAGTCGCTTTAGCGCCAACGCCTCTAAATCTCGTCAGGCTACCTCCCGCGCCCGTCAGATCGATAAAATTAAACTGGATGAAGTGAAGGCCTCCAGCCGCCAGAACCCGTATATCCGTTTTGAACAGGATAAGAAACTGTTCCGTAACGCCCTGGAAGTTGAAGGTCTTACCAAAGGGTTTGATAACGGCCCGCTGTTTAAAAACGTCAAAATGCTGCTGGAAGTGGGCGAGAAGCTGGCGGTGCTGGGTACCAACGGCGTGGGTAAATCTACTTTCCTGAAATGTTTGGTGGGCGATCTGGCCCCGGAAAGCGGCACCGTTAAATGGTCCGAAAATTGCCAGATTGGTTACTACGCCCAGGATCACGCCGCCGATTTTGAAACCGACCTGACGGTGTTCGACTGGATGAGCCAGTGGATGCAGCAGGGCGACGATGAGCAGTCCGTGCGCGGTATTCTGGGCCGTCTGCTGTTCGGCCAGGACGACATCAAGAAGAAAGTGAAAGTGCTGTCCGGTGGTGAAAAGGGCCGTATGCTGTTTGGTAAACTGATGATGGAGCGCCCTAACGTGCTGATCATGGATGAACCAACCAACCACCTGGATATGGAATCCATTGAATCACTGAACATGGCGCTGGAAATGTATCAGGGCACCCTGATCTTTGTTTCCCACGACCGTGAGTTCGTCAGCTCCCTGGCGACCCGCATTATGGAAATCACCCCGCAAGGTATCCACGACTTCACCGGTAATTACGAAGATTATCTGCGTACCAAAGGTATTGATTAATCTCAGGATTAAGTGATGTAAAAAGGCCACCTGAATGGGTGGCCTTTTTTGTATCACAGTGCCGGTTACGATTAGCCCCGGGAGTGTTTCTTAATTTCAGAGATAAATTCAGAGACCGGGCCTGTTTTATCCAAGTTGTTTTCGGTTTCGTTGAGTTGGCTTAAACGATCGCTAAGATGCTTTTTTTGCTCCGCCAAAGCGAACCTGTTTAAAAGGTCCCTAATCATTGGCTGATAGCCGATTTCATAGCGTGCGGCAATGTCTTTCAGATCTTTCATCAATGTTTTAGGTAAACGAATGGAGATGGCTTGCAGGCTGACCAGAGCATCAACTTCTGCAGAATATGCATCTGACACCGCTTCTGCATGCTCTAAAGATGCACCCAACTTACGGCTATCCCATTGTTCTTCAAAAACATCGTCAAATTCACTTTTCATATATTCCTCTGGGATCTTCTATTAAGTGTTGAGCAATTGAATCAGCCTTAATGGGTCTATCAGGCCATTCAGTATGCTTTTCTCTGATAGATGTTTATTTCAGTTTCATTAGGCTCGAAGGCTGATTTCAGCGTTGGACCAGTGTCATTCCCCGCTCCCCGGGGGACAAAGCAGATTTTAAGCAACCTGCCTTTATTGGTTTCAGCAATGAACCATAGGGTAGGCGGCTGGGTTTGATGGCCTTCTCTGATATCAATGAGGTATCGGCCATCCCGATTTAACAGGCACTCCGCGACTTCCTTAGGAGTAACACCATGCTTTTGCAGAATTTTTATCAGAACAGATTTAGCTATTTGCATAGTTGTCAGCATATCCTTTGCTTGAAAGAATGGTAGACTATTGTATATACAACAAAATGACAATTTATTTAAAAATTATTATTATAAATCAATATAATGATAATTATATTAATTTTTGTATATACAATTTAAACGCAAGGATTTTACTGCTCTCAATAGGATTGACTATCAAATGGCAAAAAAAATCCGCCATCAACATGACGGCGGATTGGATAGCATGGTGGTGTTATGCATTTACAAAGACCAGCTATTTCCCACCTGTCCATTCACCACCAGCTTACGCTGCTCGCCCGCAGGCAGGGTGAAGTCGATGGCGCAGTAGGCAGGCTGATAATCACCACGACGGGTGATGGTTAGATGAATAGCGTCGGCATCGCAGCGCATTTCCCAGTTCAGCCACAGCGCATTGCCCTGTTGGTAACCCCAGGATTCGCCGTCATCGTCAAAGACCACCCCAGTGCTGGTGCCAGTGCCTTTCACCGGGTACAGCGCCAGCGTGCGGCTATTGTCGGCGGTAGCTTTCACATGGTGCAGACGGCCACTTAATGGCAGCGCAGCACCGGCACGCACCAGCAGCGGCAGGCGCTCCAGCGGGGCGTCGAGGGTGATGTGCTGACCACCGCTGAACCACTGACCGGTGTGATAGTCGTACCAGCCGTTGTCGTTTTGCGGCAGCCAAACCTGGCGCAGGCGCTGACCTTGCTCCACGACGCTGGCTACCAGCATATCGCGACCCAGCATAAATTCGTCATTTTCCTCAAAAGTACGGGTATCATGCTCATGGTCGAGGAAGGTTGGGCGCAGCATCGGCTCGTCATCTTCATGGGCCTGCCACAGCAGGTTGTAGAAGTATGGCAGCAGACGGTAACGCAGTTCGATGGCTTCGCGGATCGCCGGGGTGACGGCCGGGTACATCCATGGCTCGTTAACGGTACGGTCATCATTCCAGGAGTGGATGGTGAAGCGCGGGTGCATCATACCATTCTGTACCCACCGGACAAACAGTTCTGCAGCCGGCTTATCACCAGAGAAACCGCCCACGTCGTGGCCAACGTTGTACAGGCCGGAAAGACTCATGCCCACACCCATCCGGGTGTTATAGCGCAGCGTCGTCCAGTCGGTGCGGTTATCTCCACTCCAGGTTTGAACATAACGCTGCATCCCGGCACAGCCGGAGCGGGAGATCAAGTAGGGACGTTTTTCCGGGGCATAGCACTGTTGGGCTTCCAGGGAGGCACGCATCATCAGCAGTGGCATCACTGGGCGGATATGTTTGATGGCGATGGGCTGACCAAAGCCGTGACAGCGGGCTTCGCCGTCCCACACTTCATATTCGTTATTGTCGTTCCAGGTGGACTCAATGCCTTTTTCCAGCAGCTGTTTGGTCACACCTTCCTGCCACCAGGCGATCGCCGCCGGGTTGGTAAAGTCCAAATGGGAGCCTTCGTCATCCCAGAATACCGAGCGCTCTGGGTTATCGGATTCAGAATCCTTGATAAACAGGCCCTGATCGGCAACTTCGTTATAGCGCGGGTGGTCCTGCAACAGGCACGGCTTGATGTTGGCCGCCAGATGTATACCGGCATCAAGGAATGCTTTGCTCATGCCCTGTGGGTCAGGTACTTTCTCATTGTTCCAATTGAAGACATAACGCTTGTCTTTGATCGAGGTATAGCCGGAAGAAAGCTGGAATGAGTCGCACGGAATGGCATGCTCTTCACACAGGCGAATAAAGTTCATCAGCTGGTTCTGGGCATCCGGTGCATCGGTGTAATGCATGGTCGAGCCGCTATAACCCAGACTCCATTTCGGGCCAAATAAGGTTTTACCCGTCAGACGCACAAAGGCTTTGGTGATGTCGATAACCTTGTTACCAGCAAAGATAAAGTAATCGATATCCCCGCTCTGGGCTTCCCAACGGCGGTACGGCAGGTGGTAGTTATCCAGCTCGTTACCGAAGTCCATCATGGTGTTGCTGAGGTTGTCGTAATACATCCCGAAGCAGACGTCATCACGGCGGGTGATGGTAAACGGAATATGTTTATACAGCGGATCGGTGGAGGCGGCGTTATAGCCCATCGCATCCAAGTTACGCATTTCATAACGCTTACCATTACGCTGCAAATCACCGGCTTTTTCACCCAGACCGTAATAACGGTCATCCTGGAAACGGCGTTGGTAATGTGCCACGCCATCACCGTGGGCATTCATCAAATAAGCGCTGGTTGGGCGGTCGGCGGCCAGAAGCTGCCACTCGCCGGCCTGATTACGGTATTCCCAGGTTAATGCCAGCGGCTGGCGCACGGTTACACGCAGGCTTTCGGTGGCAACGGTCAGGCTGCCTTCGGTTTCCTCAACGGTAAATGCAGGCAGGGAGAAGCCGGATAAATCGTCACGGCTACGGCCCTCCCACGGCACATCTTTCTCCGGGGCAATCCCCCAAGTGCGGTCAAGGGTAAAGGCACCCTGGCGCTTAATCGCCACGCGGAACATATCCTGTTCCAGAATATACAGGCACAGGGTGTGCTTGCCTTCTACCGTTAATTCAACGTGGTGAGAATCGGTTTTGGACAACGTCCAAAGCTTTAAGGTTTTCATTACATCAGTCCTTATCAGGCATGCTTAGTGCGGCGTTCAGCAATAAATGCAACTAAGAAAACAGCGCCAATCAGGTCAAAGAAGCCCATGGCAATAAACAGGGGGTTGAAGCCAATTTTGTCGGCGGTCACCCCAATAATCAGGGAGAAGATAAAGCTGGAGATCCAGGCGAAGGAGCCGCGCATCCCATTGACCGTCGCCATCTTGCCCTTATCGAAGGATTCCACCACCAGGGCACTCAGCATGCAGGAGATGATCTGGTGGCCAAAGCCGCCGATAGAGATCAGCACGATGGTGATGTAGGGATCGCGGGTGATCGCCACCACCGCCAGGGAGATCATCAGGAAAGCGCCGGTGATAGAACTGGCCACGATGGAGTTAATGCGTGAGCAGCCAAACCAACGGGTGTAGAGCTTTGTCAGGTAGCCGCTTACCACGCTGCCCAGGTCGGCAAACAGGAACGGCAGCCAGGCGAACATGGCGATTTGCTTCAGATCCATGCCGTGCTCTTTTGCCAGGTACAGCGGCACCCAGAAGCTCATCACGGCCCAGGCCGGTTCAGCCATAAAAGCGGGCAGGGCGATACCATAGAAACGCTTGTCGCGGCCCACGGTTTTCAGGGCGGTAAAGAACGGCAGCTTAACGGCAGGCGGTTCGTTGTCCTGTTTGATGTATTCCAGCTCTTTTTTGCTCATGTTCGGGTGTTGTTCCGGGTTGTGGTAGGACAGCCACCACAGGATCACCCAGGCCAGAGCCAGTACCCCGGTAAACAGAAAGGCACCCTGCCAGCCAAAGGACTTGTGTGCAAAGTAGATGATTGGCGGCGCTAACATGGCACCGACGGAGAAGCCGACACCCGCCCAGCCAGCGGCGATTGGGCGTTCACTTTTCGGGAACCATTCACCGATGGTTTTGGCGTTGGCAGGGGTTGCAGCGGCTTCGGCGCCACCCATCACAAAACGCAGGATCGCCAGGTGCACCCAGCTCCCGGCCCCGGCGTGGAACAGGCAGGCGATTGCCCAGATGGCGGCACAAATCATAAAACCAAGCTTCAGGCCAATAACGTCAATCAGCCAGCCACACAGCGGCTGGAAGAGGGTATAGGCCAACTGGAAGGCACCCACAATATATGAGTACTGTTCGGTGGTGACGCCCAAGCTGTCTTTCAGCTCCGGTGCCAGAATGCCAAGAGAATTACGGGTAATGTAGTTAACGGTGACACCCATTAAGAACAGCACCAGTACCCACCAACGTAGATTACGAAGCGTGCGCCGGGGCTTTACCGCCGTTATCTCCTGATTAATGCCGTGACTCATTTTATTCTCCACATAATCGGTTAAAATTTGTCGATTTTGGTATAACAACTCATCCCGTTAGCTGAGCGATAAATATTGAACCTGTATGTTCAGTTCAAAAAATAGTGTGTTTATAATGGGTTAATTACGTAATGCTTCTAAAAGTTGTTCGACAAGTGGAGCCTAAGGCAGGAGATAAGCTGGCAGTAGTTAATTTTGTGCAAGTTTTCTCATCATTTCGTTCGTTAACATGTCATCATCACTTCCATACAAGTAGATACGTGGCTGATGTTTATGAAAATTTTTTTCATTTCACAAATGTGCAGGGATCACATAATGAGTAAAAAGTTAAATATCGCTGAAATCGCGGCCCAAACTGGCCTTTCCATGAGTACCGTTTCGCGGGTGCTGGCAGGCAAAGCCAACACCAGCGAATCGGCACGTCAACGGGTAATGGCCTGTGCCAGGCAAACCGGGGTGTTGGACGGCATGGCCGCCGGGCGGTTACTGCTAAACAGTTTGGTGGTATTCGCCCCCCAGCGGGCCTTTGAAGAGCGCTCTGATATTTTTTACTACCGGGTGATCCAAAGCGTGGCCAAAGCCCTGATCCCCTATGAGGTGCATTTGCGTTACTGTGCGCTTGAAGAGAACGACAGCCATGCCGGGCTGTTTATTGAGAAGCTGAATCACTCCGATACCGAGGCCGCTATTTTGCTGGGGATCGACGATCCCCATATTCACGATCTGGCAGTGGATATCGGTAAGCCTTGCATCCTGATTAACTGCCGCGATCGTAAAATGCGCCTGCCGGTGGTGACGCCAGATCACCGCACAATCGGTGAGCTGGCCGCCCAATATCTGTTTGATATGGGCCACCGCCAGGTGCTGAACCTGCTGTGTTTACGGCGCTATACCCTGGAGTTGAGGTTAGCGGGGATCCGCGATGCCTGGCAAAGCCATAATCTGGCCTTTGACGAACACCAGCATTTGCTGGCGGCGCAAAGCTTCAGTGCTAAAGAGAGTGAGGCGCTGGTGGGGGCTTATCTGGCGGTGACCCCGAAGGATAAACTGCCCAGCGCACTGCTGGCATGGGGGGATTTTATGGCGGCCGGGGCGGTAAGCGCGTTGCAAAAAGCCGGGGTGCGGGTGCCGCAGGATATGTCAGTGATGAGTATTGATGGCTTTAATCTGGCGGCGATCCAGGATGTGCCGCTGACGTCGGTGCATGTGCCAAGGGAAGAACTGGGGGAAGAGGCGGTGCTGCAACTTCAGCAGCGGCTGATCCGCCCACAGGCGGCCATTGGTTCACTGTTACTTAACGGTACGCTGGTGGTGCGGGAGTCAGTACGGCGCATCAGGTTGTCTCAGGCTCCAACCCGGGTGGAGCCTGAAGGTCTGTATGACGATTAGCCGCAGACGTCACACTGGGGGTTGCGTGGCAGTTTCATCTCGCGGAACTGGCAGGCCAGGGCATCGTACATTACCAGCTTACCCACCGGGCTGGTGCCATACTGGGCTAGCAGCTTGATGGCTTCCATCGCTTGCATGGCCCCAATCACACCCACCAATGGGGCCATAACCCCGGCCTCAACGCAGGTCAGGGCGTTATCACCAAACAGCCGGCTCAGACAGCGGTAGCACGGCTCCCCCGGCCCATAGGTAAAGACGCTGATTTGCCCCTCCATACGGATGGCTGCCCCGGACACCAGCGGCACTTTGGCCGCAAAGCACCCGGCATTGAGCTGATTGCGCACCGCCACGTTATCGGTGCAATCCAGCACCAGATCGTGGCGGGCAATCAGTTCTTCCATGACAGCGTCTTCCAGCATCTGGCTACAGGTATCTAGCTGGACATAAGGATTGATGGCTTCCAGGGCCTGGCGGGCGCTGTCCACCTTCAGATGGCCAATGGTAGCATCACTGTGCAGAATCTGGCGCTGGAGATTGGATACCGCCACGGTATCGAAATCCACCAGGGTCATTTTACCCACCCCCGCCGCCGCCAGGTAAGGTGCAGCCGCGCAACCTAACCCACCTAGCCCTATTACCAACACCCGAGACGCTTTAAGCTTCTCCTGGCCGTCGAAATCAAAATCCCGCAGGATGATTTGGCGGTTATAGCGCAGCATTTCCGCATCGGTCAGTTGCATCATCAGCCCCGGAACAAATGGTTAAACGGCTCGATCTCGACCCACTCCCCGGCGGCCACATTGCCCCGTTCGCGCTCCAGCACCACAAAGCAATTACCGAGGCTAAAGGAGGTAAAGATATGGGAACCCTGGTTACCGGTTGGCACCACTTCCAGCACGCCATCGGCGGCGGTTTGCATGACGCCACGCTGGAAATCAAGGCGGCCAGGGGATTTTTTGAACCCGGCCCCGGCGCGCACCCGCTGGCGAGGGGGCAGCACTTGCCCCTGCTGGCCGCTGAGTTTAGCCAGCAGCGGCTGCACCAGCTGGTAGCAAGTCAGTACCGCCGACACCGGGTTACCCGGCAGGCCGCAGAACCAGCTATCGGCCAGGCGGCCAAAAGCGAAGGGTTTGCCAGGCTTGATGGCCAGCTTCCAGAAGGCAATCTCGCCCAGCTCATCAAGGATCTGTTTGGTGTAATCGGCTTCACCCACGGAAACGCCGCCGGAGCTTAACACCACGTCAGCCTGTTGGTTGGCTTGCTCAAAGGCCGCCCGCAGGGCCTCCGGGGAGTCCCGCACGATCCCGAGGTTGACCACTTCACAACCTAACTGCTCCAGCATCAGGTGAACCGCCAGGCGGTTAGTGTCGTAAATCTGGCCCTCAGCCAGTGGCTGGCCCGGGAGCTGTAACTCATCCCCGGTGGAGAACACCGCCACTTTTACCCGGCGTACCACGTCCACTTCAGCCACCCCGAGGGAGGCCAGCACCGGCAGCTCACCCACGGTGAGTTTAACCCCGGCATCGACCACCACCGCACCGGTTCGGATATCCTCGCCACGGCGGCGGATATTCTGGCCCGGTTTAATCGTGGCCGGGAAGCTGACGCCTGCCTCGCTGACCACTGCTTCTTCCTGCATTACCACCGCCTCACAGCCCACTGGCACTGGCGCACCGGTCATGATGCGGATGCAGGCGCCCGCAGGCCACTCACCTTGGAAAGGCTGCCCGGCAAAGGCTTTGCCTGCAACTGGTAATGGCACCCCACGGGCTGCGTCAACCAGGCGCAGACCATAACCGTCCATGGCAGAGTTATCAAAGCCAGGCACATCCAGCGGCGAGGTAACCGGCCTGGCGGTGATGCGGCCAAAGCCCTGGAGCAGGGGGACGGTTTCAGTTTCAGTCAGGGGGGAAATACGGGAAAGCATCTGGTCCAGCGCAACATCCAGCGCCATTAAACCGGCATTAAAGTCCATCTATTACTCCAGGGCGGGTTACTACGATTAATGCCTTATTATGGCAGAAATCATATGTTGTCTAAATCACTTAACGGGGGAAGATAACAGACCGGTTAAACCGGGCTTTACAATGTTTAGCGCGCTACCTATACCCGTCACACTTCACGCCGCAGGGGTGTTGGCTTTCCTCGCTCGCCCCAGTCACTTACTTCAGTAAGCTCCTGGGGTCTCTCTGCGTCGCCGCCTACCTGCAACGCGAATTATTTAGGGTAGTTATTCAAAAATTATATGAGAATGTTGCAAATCTCATGATATTTATATGAAAAGCGTCAACATAATGATAACGCCGGATAACGACTATGACTAAAGCAGCCATCGCCATTCACGGCGGCGCCGGGGCGATAACCCGCGCGCAATTAAGCCACGAGCAAGAGCAACACTACATTGTGGCACTCTCAAACATTATTGAAGTCGGGCAGCAAATCCTCGCCGACGGTGGTTCGGCGCTGGATGCCGTCAGCGAGGCTGTGCGGCTGCTGGAAGAATGCCCACTATTTAATGCCGGGATTGGCTCAGTGTTTACCGCCGCAGGCACCCACGAAATGGATGCCTGCATTATGGATGGCTTTAGCCTGAATGCCGGCGCAGTGGCGGGTGTTAGCCAGCTGCGCAACCCGGTACTGGCAGCCCGCCTGGTGCTGGAGCGTAGCCCCCATGTGTTGATGATCGGTGCCGGGGCAGAAGCCTTCGTCAAGGATCAAGGCATGGCGCTAGTGGAGCCGGAAATGTTCTATACCGATGCCCGCTGGCTGCAACTTCAACAGGCCCGGGGTATGACGCAAATTACCCTCGACCACAGCGGGGTGGCCCCACTGGATCCGGCCGATAAATTTGGCACCGTCGGGGCCGTGGCCCTCGATTTACACGGCAATCTGGCGGCGGCGACCTCCACCGGCGGGATGACCAATAAATTACCGGGGTGGGTAGGGGATTCCCCGCTACCTGGCTCCGGCTGCTATGCCAACAATGCCAATGTGGCGGTTTCCTGCACCGGAACCGGGGAAGTGTTTATCCGCGCCCAGGCAGCCTACGACATCGCCGCCCTGATGGAGTACCGTGGGCTAAGCCTGCAACAGGCCTGCGAACGGGTGATTATGGAAAAGCTACCCACCCTGGGGGGCGAAGGCGGGGCTATCGCCATTGATAACCAGGGCAACATCTCCCTGCCATTTAACAGCGAAGGCATGTACCGCGCCTGGGGCTGGGTGGGTGATGCCCCGAGTGTTGGGATCTACCGCGAATAAGGAGCCTGCGTGCCACATAGCCACGAGTTACCTGCCGAACAGATCCTCTCCGTTAGCGACCTTAACGTGCGCTTTCGCCAGCCCGATAGCCTCACCCAGGCGGTGCAGCATCTCTCTTTCACCCTCGATTGTAAGCAAACTCTGGCAATTGTCGGTGAATCTGACTCCGGCAAATCCGTTACTGCCCTGGCGCTGATGCGCCTGCTGGGGGACGGGGCCGGGGTAGAGGTTAACAGCGGGCCGCCCGTTACATCGCCCAGGATCTATTAGTGAAGGTGGGGCTGGAGCGAGAACACGCCTGGCGTTATCCCCATGAGTTTTCCGATGGTCAACGCCATGATCTCCCCGGCGGCCCTGAAGAAATACGATAAAGAAATTGGCTTCCACCCGGTGGGCACCGGCCCTTACCAATTGGATACCTGGAACCAGACCGACTTTGTAAAGGTGAAGAAGTTTGGCGGCTATTGGCAAAAAGGGCTGCCGAAACTGGATACCATCACCTGGCGGCCAGTGACCGACAACAATACCCGGGCGGCGATGCTACAAACCGGTGAAGCCCAGATGGCCTTCCCGATCCCCTTCGAACAGGCGGCCCTGCTGGGTAACAACCCAAAACTGGAGCTGGTTTCCTCACCTTCGATCATGCAGCGTTACATCAGCATGAACGTCACCCAGAAACCCTTTGATAATCCTAAGGTACGCCAGGCGATCAACTATGCCATCAACCGCCAGGCGCTGGTGAAGGTGGCCTTTGCTGGCTATGCCACCCCGGCCACCGGCGTGGTGCCACCAGCGTGGTGCCACCAGCTATTGCCGATGCGGCTAGCTTCCAGCCGTGGCCCTACGATCCGGCAAAAGCCAAAGCCCTGTTGAAAGAGGCGGGTTACCCGGACGGCTTCACCACCACGCTATGGTCTTCCCATAACCACAGCAC